>JAIBCI010000081.1 GCA_019694255.1 Saprospiraceae bacterium | reverse complement strand
TGAATATGAAGATGCCCGCTTTATGCTCACTAAAGCAATCATAACACTTCAGGATCTGACCCTGCCTGCGAAATAATTTTAGATAACTAATAATATGATTATAACGAGATATCTACCAATTACTTTTGTTGCATGCACTTTTTTAGTCGCATGCAGCAATACCAATAAAGGTGAACCAGAAGCTGCGCCGCCAAAAAGCGAGACTGTCATTACGCTCAGCAGCGAGCAGATGAAGAATGCTTCCATCGAAACAGCAATTCCCGAGTCACGCATTTTCTCTAATACCATCAGACTCAATGGCAAAATCGAAGTTCCGCCGCAGAATTTGGTATCCATCAGCGTACCTCTGGGAGGATATTTAAAGTCAACAGATCTGATGCCAGGCACAAAAGTCCGCAAAGGTCAGATACTGGCAATACTTGAGGACCCACAATATATTCAATTGCAGCAGGAATTTTTGACAGCACAAGCCCAGCTTTCATTCGATGAAGGTGAATTTAACAGGCAACGTGAACTCAACCAGAGCAAAGCCAGCAGCGATAAGAATTTTGAACAAGCCAGAATGCAATACCAGACTAGAATTATTCTGATGAAATCACTCGAACAAAAACTCAAACTCATTGGGATAAATCCGGAAAATCTGAATGCGAATAATATTAACAAAAGCATACAGATTAAATCACCGGTCAACGGATTTGTGTCAGAAGTTCATGCCAACATCGGAAAATATATCACTCCGGGCGAAACGCTATTTGATCTCATTGACCCTGAAGATATTCATCTGATGCTTACAGTATTTGAAAAGGATGTAGCGTTTTTATCGACAGGACAAAAAGTTGAAGCCTATACCAATCAACGCCCAGACCAAAAATACCCTTGCAAAATCGTATTGATCAGCAGAAGACTGAGCAAGGAGAATGCTACTGAAGTGCATTGTCATTTTGACAAATATGACCATAAGCTTCTTCCAGGGATGTTCATGAATGCTGAAATTCAGGTCAACAGCAAATCATCCCCTTGCCTGCCTGAATCCGCTGTGGTTAGGTACAAAGACAGCTATTATGTTTTTGCTGATCGTGGTAACAATCAATTTGAAATGTTGCCAGTCGTGGCCGGCTCAACGCATGAAGGCTACACCGCATTGGAACTCACAAAAGAAGATGCCATGCTAAGATATGTGACGAAAGGCGCTTATCAGCTTCTGATGGCCCTGAAAAACGTAAGTGAAGAGTAAAGAAGTTACTCGCCTTTATGGAGGGCCTCGAATCATCAAATCCAAGATCCATGCAAACTATTGCTATAATACCGGATAAATAGTTCAAGTCTGAAAAGTCACAACCGTGTTCACATCCATCTTAATATCCAGAAAAGGAAAAACAAGATATGCTAATACAACAGGTTCATGGTTGCTGTATAATATTCTATATAATTTACAATCTATGCTGAATTGACGGGATATTGAAATAAATTTCAAAATGACGCAATTGAACTCCACGCGACAATTTTAATATTTACATTTTCGGGAGCTTAATATTCGCTCGATGGTACGTATTAAGGTTGATTTGCCGGAGCAGTCAACAGTAACTTTAAAAAAATGGGTCCAATCAATATGCACTTTAGAAATCCAATATTATACAGCCAGTATATGCACCAATATTGAAAGAGAAGTTAATATTGCATCAGAAGCATATTGGCATCCACAATTAAAACAGACAATCTTAGTTACTTTCCACAATACTGGCTTGTGTCACAAATATAAAGTCGCTTCTGAGATCACTTGAAAACAGGTCCAAGACCTAAAAAGTCGCGTCGAGTCCCTATCCTATTCTATCAGATTCTTCCGACCGAATGGCGATTAGGGCGGATAATAAATTCTCTAAAACACGCCAAGATGTGATCCTATTCGCAGTTTATTTTGAAGCTGATTTAGGTTTTAGATGTTAATTTCAGGCGATGGTCCCAACTCTTAATTCATCCGCAAAAAAAACGTTTCATCGCTTCGGAATATGAACTGGCAGCATCGACAATAGATTCAAAGTTTGTATTTACTCCATTCGGATAACTAATACCTCTGGATACATTGATCAACATTCCTTCATGAGTATTGCGTAAACTTCCGATTGTGGTTTTGAGGTCGCCACCCTGCTCTCCAATACCCGGAATCAAAAGAAAATGATTGGGTATATTTTGTCTGATTCTGGACATATGTGCAGGCTGTGTGGCACCCACTACAAACATGATTTGGTCAGTGTATTCTGTTCTACCAAAAAGAGAAAGAACTTTTTCAAATAGAAAACTTCCGTCCATCATATTTTGCATTTCAAGATCTGCACTGCCCGGATTACTGGTCAAAGCAAGAATAACGGACCATTTGCTTTTATACTGCAGAAATGGCTCCAAAGAATCAAATCCCATGTAGGGGTGTAGCGTAACAGCGTCGACATTAAGTTGATCAAAATAATATGCAGCATATTGCGACGAGGTATTGCCAATATCCGCCCGTTTTGCATCTGCAATGACAAAACTGTTTTGCGGAAGAAAGCGTACTAGCTCTTCGAGTTGGCGGTACCCCTGTGACCCCCACCGTTCAAAAAAGGCAACATTGATTTTATAGGCTATTGCAACACTTTCTGTCGCACGCACCACGTCTTTGCAAAAGTCAAGAAGCGGTTCTTTTGATTTTTTATAAGACTCCGGTATTTTAGAAATGTCAGGATCAAGGCCTACGCACAAGAAGCTTTGGAGATCTCTTATTCTTCCTGTAAGCCATTCCGCATTTTTATGAATTCCCATTTCAGGCTTGTTCGACTTTTTTAGTAGGTGCCATGAGCGTATTTCTGAAGGCGACCCTTTTATTCAATTTTTCAGCAATGCTTCGGTATATTTCTGCGTACAATTCATCCGATGATACTGCAAAGACCTTTCCCAAGTCTGCCCTTTCACGAATTTTCTCGATTATAGGTATTTTACCGAGTAGTGCCGATGATGTCAGTTCGACAAGTCGCCGACCTCCTCCTTCTCCAAAAAGAAAATAACGCCGGTCTGGCATATCTGTGGGTTGAAAATAGCTCATATTTTCTATAACGCCAAGTACCGGGACTGCTATTTGCTCCATCAGGAACATATTTGCTGCCTTAATTGCATCTATTACGGCAACCTCCTGCGGCGTCGTCACCATTACAACACCGGTCAACGGAATAGTCTGAACCAGGGTTAGCTGCACATCACCTGTTCCTGGCGGCAGGTCAATTAGAAGATAATCCAAGGGCGGCCATAGGGCGTCCTGAAAAAACTGCTTAATGATCGCTGCCAACCTGGGCCCCCGCAAAACCACCGCCTGTTCGGGTTCAATAATATTGCCAAGTGAGATGCAGGGGATTCCCTGCGCGTCTATTGGAACCAGTTTATGTTGGCCGCCACCTTCCCTAACTTCCGGCTTTTTGCCCTTGATGCCCAGCATGGTTGGCATGGATGGTCCGTACAGATCACAATCCAGTATTCCAGTCTTAAACCCAAGTGACTGAAGAGCTATGGCAAGGTTGGCTGTCACCGTTGATTTGCCTACCCCCCCCTTTCCGGACGCAATGGCAATAAAATTTCCAATCTGAGGCAACAAAAGGTTGGGCGCATCGGAATAAGCTGATTTGTTGACAAAATGTACATGAGGCGTCATGCCTTCGAACTTTTCTCCCAAAACCTGGTGAATCAGTTCGTAAAGCGCAGATTTATGTGGATAATCTGATCCAGGAATGTAAATATTGAAGTAAATATTTTTGTCTTCGACCTTAAGATCGCGAATCATCTTTAATAGTGTAATCGGTTGACCTGTTTGTGGCTCGCTGATTTGACTCAAAGCGTCAATGATTCGTTCTGTTATTGATTCCATCGTACCCATGCGTAAAATTAAAACCCCATGTGGAGTTATAAACAGCCTAAGGGTAAAATTTGTTAAATTTGCATCATTGTATGAAAGTTCTTTATCTGGGCCGGGATGCATTCCCTGAATTTCGCAATGCAGTCGTAACCATCGGCTCCTTTGACGGGTTACATAAGGCCCACCGCGAAATCATCCAACAGGTATGCTCTCTTGCAATTGCACAAAAAGGACATTCGGTCCTAATTACCTTCGACCCTCATCCAAAGAGTATTCTTGATCCAACTTCTTCCTCAATTAAATTATTGACAACACTTGAAGAGAAAATACAATTGTTATCTTCAACCCCGCTCGATTATCTTGTAATCGTCCCTTTTAGTTTTGAGTTTTCACAAATGATGCCTGAAGAATTTGTTGAAAATTTTCTGATCCGTCAATTTAATCCATCAGCCCTGGTTGTAGGCTTTGATCACCGGTTTGGACTCAACAGTACTGGGAATATTGGTCTTTTAAGACAATTTGAGGCGGAAGGACGATTCAGACTGGTCGTTATTAACAAAAAAGAAGAAGGACAAGTAAAAATTGGGTCCAGTCTAATCAGACAGGCCATCCGTAGTAATAATTTTGACTTGGTGACGCAGCAGCTGGGAAGGCCATACAGTATTCAAGGAACGGTGGTGAGGGGTAAGCAGGTCGGTTCCCAGATAGGTTATCCTACTGCAAATATTGAGATCAGCAATCCTGAAAAACTCATTCCCAATAAAGGTGTTTACGCAGCCCTGGTATGCTACAATGAAAGGGACTACAATGCCATGTTGTATATCGGTTCAAGACCAACGCTTGGCGATCACCTTGAGCAAACAATAGAAGTACATATTATGAATTTTGATACCTATCTCTACGGAGAAGGTCTCGAAATTAAAATTATCTCTTTCATCCGGGAGGATGAAAAATTCGGCAGCGTCAACGAATTGCTGGAACAAATAAAAAAAGACCATATCAGAATTCAACAGGTGCTTCACCGCTTTCACCTGGGATATGCCTCTCAAAAATTAAATCCGGAAATAGCGGTCGTGATTCTGAATTACAATGGAGAACAGTACCTAAGGGAATATCTGCCAACAGTATTTCAGCACCTTCCCAGCAATCATAAGCTTTATGTCATTGACAATGCCTCAACTGATGAAAGTCTTAACTATCTGCAATATCAGTATCCTGAAGTTCGCCGAATTTCACTCAAGAAAAATTATGGTTTTGCTGAGGGTTACAACAAAGGCCTCGCGCAGATCGACGCCGACTATTTTTTGCTGCTCAACTCTGATGTCCGCGTCACTGAAGATTTTATCACACCTTTGGTCCGCCGAATTCAGGCCGACCCAATGAATATGGCTGTCCAGCCGAAAATCCTTTCCCTGAAGGAGCCACAAAAATTTGAATACGCAGGTGCTGCAGGCGGCTTAATTGATATATTGGGATACACCTTCGCGGTGGGAAGAATGCATGAGATTGTTGAAGATGATGAGCATCAGTATGAGGCTCCCCGTCAGATCTTTTGGTCATCAGGAGCGGCAATGCTGGTCAATGCCAAGATGTTTTTGTCCATCGGCGGTTTTGACGAGGATTATTTTGCGCATCAGGAAGAAGTTGACCTTTGTTGGCGAATTCAGCGGGCTGGTGGAAAAATATGGTATGAACCTAAAGCTAGGGTTTACCATTTGGGTGGCGGAACACTGGAATACCATAAGCCTGGAAAACTTTTCCTCAACTTTAAAAATAATCTGAGCACTATTTTCAAAAATGTGCCCTACTTCTATTTGATTTTTCTTTTGCCGCTTCGATTCTTACTGGATTTTATGATTAGTCTCAAGTACCTGTTCAGTGGAGAATTTAGCTTGTCATTTAAGGTAATTGAAGCCTATATTATTAGCATATTGTCTACTTTTTATTTAATGTACAAGAAGGATCACTATGACACGCTCATCGAAAAGAACCGCCTGGGCCCGGCATCGATTCAGGGAATGCTTCGAGGTTCTTTGTTTTTTCACTATTACCTTTTTGGCAATGACCGCGTGAGTAAAATCCCTGCACATTATCTGGAAAAGAACAACCAGTAAATAATGTCTACCCAAAACAGAATCAACAAATCCATTCAGATCATCGAAGCAAATGATGATTTTATAATTGTCAGCAAGCCACCCGGTTTATTAAGCATACCCGATCGGTTTGATTACGAGAAGGAGAATTTGTTTGCCGTACTTAAAGAAATTTATCCAGGACTGTTGGTGGTTCATCGTCTGGACAAGGATACCAGCGGCATCATGTGTTTTGCGAGAAATGCTGGAAGCCACAAAATGCTCAATGACATATTTGAAGAGCGAAAGGTCCGAAAAATTTACCGCGCCATATGCGAAGGAGTTCCACCTGAAGATAGCGGAATTATCGAAGCTCCGATTGCGCACTCACCCACTCGAGATGGAAGAATGGTAATCCATCCCAAGGGCAAGCCATCCAGGACGAAATTCAGACTGGTGACTAGATGGCGCAACTTTAGTCTGTTGGAGACAATGCCAGAGACAGGCAGAACTCATCAGATCCGATTACACCTGGCATATCTTGGATGTCCGATTGTCTGCGACCCCTTGTATGGCAAAAGAGTCCATCTTACGATCGAAGATATAAAGCGTCATACGCGTCTCACTGGAATGGATGAAGCGTTTAGGCCATTAATGGCACGAACTGCATTACATGCCTTGTCTTTGAGTTTTGAATTCAAAGGACAGAATTATTTTTATGAAGCAGAGCATCCAAAAGATTTTCGTGCCCTCTTACATCAACTCGACAAATGGCAAAGTATCAGCCAATAGGATTTGCGGCACCAGTCATTCAGTAACTGCGTATTAGTCCTATTGCGCCGAATTACGCACCCCCCTCAAAATGAAGAATTTATGCTCAATTTCAATTTACCCGCTCGTAGTAATAAAAAATAATTGATTGATTTTGACATTTTTGAAATTGAGATCCATCTAAAGATATTATTTTTACACCGGTTCATCGAACAATATTAGACGCTAGACCATCGTTTAGCCCGCTATTAAGGAACCAGTATTTCTTCCCTTTATTAAAATTTTATTGTATGATCAGAGTTAGTATCGCTGATGACCATGCGATGTTTGTCGACGGGATTGAATCTATCCTAAAGACTGCAAAAAACATAAGGGTTGTGGATCGCTGTTTTGATGGCGAAGAGGTAACACCTATGCTCGTTAAGAGCGAAACCGATGTTTTGTTACTTGACATCAATCTTCCGGGCATTAATGGTGTGGACCTTACGAAGGAGATTAACAAAGATTTTCCTCAGGTTAGAATACTGGTTTTGTCCATGTACAACGAGGAGAGTTTTGTAACTGAGATTCTTAAAAATGGGGCCGTTGGATACATCCTCAAAAATACCGGACGTACTGAACTGGTCAAAGCAATAGAAACAGTGTCACAGGGTGAGACTTATTACAGCAAGGAGGTTACTGAATTGCTCATGAACAAGGTCCTGAAAAAGAATAAAACCAAAAAGACCTATCACTCATTCATGGTTCCAAAGATTTCCCGAAGAGAAAAAGAAATCCTTCAGCTAATCGTGAAGGAATTCACTACACAGGAGATTGCGGATACCTTATTCCTCAGTCAGAAGACTGTCGAGTCCCATCGATGTAATCTCATTGCTAAGTTGAACGTACGCAATACTGCAGGACTGGTTCGCGCTTCTATCGAACATCGTTTGCTGGATTGACCTAATCCTGGCTCTGAAGGGTTCATTTTGAGGGTTTTCCCTGTAGAAAGAGCCCATCCCCGCGCCGTAACTTTGCACTGTTAATCGCCATGAACAGAATCAGTCTGCTCTGTTTGCTTTGTCTGTGTATCAACACAGCAGTTATTTCTCAGGATACTATCCATGCTGATAGCCTTAGAGAATCTCCAGCTCCGGTGGATCTGAAGGATAGCCTGGAAATACAACGCAAGGAATTTCTGAGACAGCACCTTTACCCTCAGGCTATAGTTCCCACTATAAGGCTGATTGAACAAAGCCTTGAAGAAGAAGATGGCAACCTCGCACATTTCTACCGTTTTCAGCTTGCCAAATTATATTTCTACATCGGTTGGTACTCTAATGCATTGGATAATCTGGAATATTGCCAGGTCTATTACCGTCAAAATCTGAACACCATAGAATATGTACGCACATGTCATATGCTCAGCCTGGTCAATTACAGGCTAAGGAACGCAGAAATGGCCAACTATTTCTTTGGTCAGACTGAACTAGAAAAACCAACTATTAATAACCCACTGCTGAGATATGAACACATGATGTTGGGTGTAATGCTACGCAAGTCGACCAACGACAGTCTGAATAAAGCCAATCTGACGACGGTTCTTCGCTTCGCACAGGAGAATGAACAACCGGAACTCATTTGGCACAGCTATGATGTACTGGGTGACATTTATGCTTCAGAACAGGCTCATGTTCAGGCCTGTTTAGCGTATCTAAAAGCCCTCAATATCTGCGATAAGGGTGAATATTTATACGAGCGGTCTCTTCTTAATATGAAAATTTACAATTGCCTGTCCGCTCAGGAACAGTACAAGGAAGCCAATGAACGATTGTTGCAGTTTATCAATATCCGCGATACCCTTGCCATGATCAACCGGGATGAGTCCATTACGCGTTCAGTAGACAAATATGAAGACCGATCATTTCGGGAAGGCAAGATTGAACTGGCTCAGGATAAAAGGATGTTCGAGCTCAAATCACGCAGGAGCAATTTTACTTTGGTGGGTCTATTGTTTGGTATCGGCACCATCCTTCTGGCAGCATTTCTAATCGTTTTGTTTTACCAACAGAAGCTCAGTGCAAGCGAGATCATTCTAAAACAAAATGAACAGATCAATCATCAGCGGATCCGCGAACTAGAACAAAGCATGGCGCTGAGAAACCTAGAATCAATGATCAAAGGACAGGAGAAAGAACGTGAAAGAATTGCAAAGGACCTACACGACAGCCTGGGCGGTCTTCTTTCTGCCATTAAACTAAAATACGACACCCTGATCTATCAAAACGGCGAAGCAGGTCCGCGCACTGAGATTCAGAAAGTGCATGATCTCATTGATGAAGCCTGTGGTGAGATACGCAGCATATCGCATGACTTAAAACCAGGAGCGCTTGAAAAGCTTGGTCTGATTGATGCTGTGGAGGATATGATAAACCGGTTTGAAAAATCAGGTCAGGAAATCATTTTTCAGTACTATGGCCTCAATAAGGATGATCTTCTGGACTCTGAGATTGCCGTCTATGTCTACCGGATCATTCAGGAACTGGTAAATAATTCATCCAAGCATGCCGAAGCTCATGAAATACTGGTTCAGCTCACCCGTGTGGAAGATCAGCTGGAAATAATCGTTGAGGATGACGGAATAGGATTTGATGAGTCATCGACTCAAAAAGGAATGGGGCTGGATAACATTCGAAGCAGGGTATATTATCTCAAAGGCGAAATTTCTGTCCGTACCGATCCTGGCGGCGGCACTTCAACTTATATCGTAATTCCGTTGACAACTGTCCCCATGACAAGTTAAAAACTAAGGGAAAACCCCTAGTTTAATAAAATCGGTATTTTCAATGAGACTTTCGCATGATGAGCGTATGATCTTTGTATCGACGATCAGGATAAAAAGTTATTACGTCGTTGCTTGATTTGAATATTGAAAATGGGATCCAAAGGAAGGGGTTATCAGGAATCAATACAAATGGTTTGGTTTATTTTACACGGGATTAGTGCTTTCAATCGAAATTCTTTTCGTACATGAGATACATTTCTCTATCCTGGTAACCCCTACTTTGACTTAGATCCTTCAGTTTGATGAAAACTTTATTGAAATAGGTTTCCCAAAATTCCACGACGAGACTGCATTCCCAAGATGCAGTCTTTTTTTTTAAAAATTTAATGGTTTTTAATTCATTCCTAAGGTCAATTCATTCACTTGATGAGTGAACCATTATTTGCCATTAACTCTTCTTGCCTAAGTTGCTCACTGGTCTTTCTGTGACCATCATGACTCCAACCTGGAGGACCAAATATGTATTTCAGACGCTGGGAGAGGCTTAACCCTGGTTTGGATGCATCCCTGAATATTGCAATCCATTCATGAAAGACAAGATTAACCGGGTTGATATGAGTCAGATTTGAAGTTAACCCATAACGGATTGGCTGGTAATACGCCGCCGGAATTTCAGCCTGAAATGTTCCAAAAATTTTATCCCATATAATCAGAAACATCCCCATATTTTTATCAAGGTAGGCCGGATTGCTACCATGATGTACCCTGTGATGGGATGGCGTGACCATAAACATTTCGAGAAAACCCATTTTTTGAATCAATTCAGTGTGTACAAAAATTCCCCAGATTTGTGTTGCTGAAAATATAAACACAACATCCATTGGTTGGAAACCAAGAAATGGTAGTGGCAAAAAATAAATGAATCTGTATAGTGGCTGAAAAACAGAAGATCTGAATCCAACCGAAAAATTGAACTTTTCTGAAGAGTGATGGGTCACGTGAGTAGCCCAGAAAAAACGTATGTTATGATCGAACCGGTGCAACCAATAGAATAAGAAATCTTCGGAAACAAGCAGGATCAACCAATAGAGCCATGGATTTTTTATTTCAAAAATTCGATGATTATAAGCCCATGCTAATACAATTCCTGCATAAAAGAACCGGAAACCTACATCCAACAGTGCATTGAGCAGCATCAGGTACAGATTTGACAAGGTATCTTGCAAAGAATATAGATGTAACTTCCTGGCATTAGACAAAATAATTTCCGCCAGAATAATAACAATGTAGTAAGGTGTTGAGAATAGAACCAGCAACCGTTCCATATTTACTTATTCGTATGTTTAGAATTCCCTTTAAACAGACTCACACAGCAATTTGTTGGAGTAAAAATACATGATGTGGCGACACGCTTAATGAATTGCTTAATTCATTAAGTATTATAAATTTTTAATTAAAACATTCGCCTGCTCATCAATTGATCAAATTAATAGTTTGAATCTTAATGACTCGATCCATTCGCTGCACACAAATCATCCATTATACATCAGGTTACAACCTCTAAGTTCTTCATCCTGTAGTCGCCCAAGCACTTCCAGGCGGCCATTTTCATCGACAATGCCGGCATCGCCTGTCTGTATAAAAGAGCACGTATCAAGATTACCGAGATCAGTGATATTTATTCTTCCCCGGCGACCGGGTGGCAAGACCAACCATGGATCGTCCGTAGCAGTGATTCTTACTTTCATCTTCGGAGGCATCTGATACCATCTTCCGTCGGTTGAATAGGCTTGCGAAGTCAGCTCGGTCATTCCATATTCAGAAATAACCTGTGCATTAGGAAATGCGGTTTTAATGATGTTCAGAATTTCTGATTTCTGCATATTGCGTCGATCGGTCTTCATTCCTCCTGTCTCCACTATGCATATTTTACCCGTATAAGTTCCGATTGATTGCGCCAGGTCCACCAGCGCGAAACTCACCCCGAATAAAATGGTCAGAAACGAATCTTTCTGCCCACTTCTAAGTGCCTCCATTACCCGTTGACCGTCCGAGGTAATCATTGCTTCACTTGAATGATCAAGCATTGTGGATAGCGCATAAACCATACTGATCAGGGAGGAATGGGGATTTTCAAGATAACCAGGTAAAAGTCCAAGCCATTGAAGCGGCTTTCTTTCCGGGTTAATCACTGGCATCACCAAGTCATTAAAAATGCTCAGACAATTCATATGGTAATATTGCAGCGAACGTACTGCATGTTGTGATCTTATCATTCCGGTTGTCCCTGAAGACAAAAAAACTTTTTGAGCTTCCCAGTTACCGGTTTGAATCAAATCAGTTTTGAATAATTCTATTGGCAAAAACCTGATCTGAAATGAATCTCCCTTTGTTCCTTGCCCGTAGTGCGAAAGTTTAAGATATTGTTGAAAAACAGAATTGCGTCTGGATTGATATAAAAATACATCTTGCTCCAATTCAGAAAAGCCTTCCTTAGTAATGTCTTCAATTCGTTTCAATAATTCTTCCCTTTCATTATCGATCGAATACAGTGCCTGCATTAGCCGATATTCTCTTCTGGCTTCTTCTGAATTTTTGAGCAACTGCGCTACAAATTCTTTCTGTGGCTCGGTCAATGACCCCAGGGCCAAACTGCGTAATAATTCTTTGTCTGAAGGAGGAATCATGGCTGGTAAACAAACTCACCCTCAGCCGCTTGAATTATTACTTCAGGTCTTTCACCTGATTCGACATATCCAATCACTCGGCCATCTATTCCAAATGTCGCTGCAAGTGCAATAACCTCCTCTGCAAATGGGGCAGGAATATATGCTTCTAAGCGATGCCCCATATTATATACTTCATACATTTCCGCAGGGGAACACAAAGTACATTCTTTTAACAACTGAAAAACTGGCGGCGGATCGAACAGATTATTTTTGACTACCCTGCCCGATTTCATAAACTTGAGCACTTTGGTTTGCGCGCCTCCTGTACAGTGTATAAGTGCCTGTAACACATTGTGATAGTTTCTTTGCAAGAGTCGTATCAGTGGAAGGTAAGTTCTTGTTGGAGAGGTAAGAAGTTTCCCAACATTGTATTGCGCTTTGCCGTAGGTATACATGTCACTGAGCCTGTATTGCCCCGTGTACTTATATTGTTCTTCAGTCTCTGAAGAAGCAGACTCCGGATACTGCATGAGATAAAATTTGCTGAGGGCATCATGTCTGGCAGCCGTAAGTCCATTAGAACCGATCCCGCTGGTGTATTCAGCTTCGTACACCGTTTGCCCGAAAGAAGCAAATCCAAGTATTACACACCCTGGCTGAATATTGATATCAAGAACCCTGTCACGTCGCATTCTTCCAAACGCAGTTATTCCCACATCGATGGTTCTTACAATATCACCTACATCCGCTGTCTCTCCTCCACCCGAGTAAATCTCGATCCCCAAATCACGCAATCGCTGCAGGAGGTTTTCATTGGCAGAAATTAATCTGCTGATAATGTCTCCAGGTATAAGATGTTTATTGCGTCCTATTGTTGACGAGATAATGATACCTTCAGTCAGACCTGCGCAGGCAAGGTCATCAATATTCATCACAAGGGCATCCTGTGCTATCGAATCCCAGACCGAAAGATCACCGGTCTCCCGCCAGTACAGATAGGCCAATGAAGTTTTTGTGCCAGCCGTGTCCGCATGGATCAGGTTACAAAACGCAGGGTCTTGCGCTGTCAGATCAGGCAATATTTTACAGAATGCGTTGGGAAAAAGCCCTTTGTCAATATTTTTAATGGCTTCATGAATTTCTTCCTTACCCGCTGAAACACCGAGATTTTGGTAGCGCTTTGCCATCTTAGTAATTATTGCACGAAGATAGCATGATCTCATACTTAATGGCTCATTGAAATTTACTCTATTGCTTTACTGTATATTATATATATATTTATATTACTATATATATTATACTTAAAAGACTTTTAACTATTTTAATTAAGTTGAGCATCAATGTGTTGTAATTTTGCCAAACAATTCTTTTGGCATGAAATTACTTCCGGTTGATAGAGTCACGGGCCTAACCAGGGAACGCTTCAAAGATGAGTACCTCAAGCCCCGTCGTCCGGTAATTTTTACAGACCTGATCGATCCTTGGCCTGCCAAGAACAAATGGACCTGGGACTATTTAATTGAGAATTTTGGAGATGTTATTGTTCCGGTTGCCGATGCTAATTTTTCCAAAGCGGGTAAGCATTACCTCTCTCCCAGCGCTCATATGAAATTTGGGGATTATCTGAAAACGATCCGCGAAAAACCCGTTGACCTCAGAATTTTCCTTTACAACATTTTAAAAAATATTCCAGAGCTTGCCAAGGATATTAAGCCCTTCGAAATTATGGATGGGTTTTTGGATGAGTACCCTTTTATGTTTTTTGGTGGCCAGGGAAGTTATACCAGGATACATTATGACATTGATTGTTCACATGTTTTCTTAACTCAGTTCATGACGCGCAAACGGGTTCTTCTTTTTGAACCAGGACAGGCTAAATACCTCCATCATCTCCCATTTACGGTATCTTGCGAAATTGACCTTATTGATCCGGATGAAGAAAAGTTTCCGTCGCTGCAATATCTCGAGGGATACGAAGCGATGCTGACACACGGCGAAACACTTTTTATTCCGAGTTGTTGGTGGCATCATATCGAATATACGGATGCTGGCTATTCACTTGCCTTAAGAGCCAGTGATTCGATTGCACTTCGTGCCCGAGGTGCTTTTAATATTGCACGCACTTTTATAGTTGACAAGGGAATGAATAAATTACTGGGACCACGCTGGGCCAACATGAAAGTAGCCCTGGCACGGGCCAATTCGCAGGCATGATGACAGCCTTTCGCAACTTGATTTGTGGCATGTTTTTTGTTTAATTTTTACAAAACAAGACAGATTACTGTTAAAACCAAACCTGTAAATCCCGGCTTCATCACCGGGATTTTTTTTTGTCTTGCGCTTCAGCAAAGATTAATCAATTTACGCATCAACTTACAAGCCGATGGAATCCATTGGACTACAGATAGCTATTTGTTATGTTCGCGAGTCATACAAAACACCCTAATTGAAAAAAATTTGTGCCTGATAATGTATGATCTAGTGCTTGCAGCTTATCGGTCTTATGCTCGAATAGAAATTGAAATTAACCAACAATTTCAAAATCTGAATTCTTGGTTAAATGCTAAAGAGCCTTTACCATACGAAGATGTGGAATTCCGACTTCATAAAAACTTTCACCTTCGGCATCATAGCCAAGCTTCGAATAAAAAACAACTGCAGTATCTCTTGCGTGCAGTTCCATTACCTGAAATGAATGCCTGCGCGCCCATTGCTCTGAAGCTTTGACGAGTTGACTACCTATGCCTTTGGATTGCCAGTCTGGTGCTACCGCCACCTGTCGCATTTTGACGTGATGTGCATCTAAGGTCTGCAGCAGCAAACAAGCAACTATCCTGCCGGATTCATCAGAAGCAGCCAGGCAGGTCTGATCCCATTCTTTTTCGATTTGTTCTGGACTAAACTCCAGTCCCAAAGGTTTTCTCAGGACTTCATTCCGTAATGCTAGGCATTCATCGTATTCCGGAGTACCAAATTCAATGAATCTGATATACAGACTTTGCTCATTCATGTTGCGAAAAAATATGATCTGCCAGATGAACCGATTCAGCAAGGGCTTCAATGTCAATTCCCGTGTGATAACCCTCCTCCTGCAGAAATTCTACCATCTTTTCTGTCGGCATATTGCCCGTGAGTTCATCTTTGGCCATAGGACATCCGCCATAGCCTTTAATCGCACCGTCAAAACGCCTGCAACCTGCCAACAATGCGGCCTTTATCTTTTCCTGCCAGGCAACAGGTGTCGTGTGGAGATGAGCCCCTATTTCAATATCCGGAAATGCGGGAATGATGCTTTCAAATAAATAGTAAATACTATCCGGCGAAGCAATTCCAACGGTATCTGATAGTGCGAATATTCTGCAATGATACGCTTTGAGAAGGTCAATATATTTACCCAAAACATCTGCATTCCAGGCATCGCCATAGGGATTGCCAAAAGCCATGGATAGATAGATGACGAACTCCTTGTTATTTTTCGCACAGAGATCGCCAATCTCTTTAACCACCCCTATCGACTGTTCAATGGTTCTGTTGGTATTGCGCAGCTGAAATGTCTCGGATACTGAAAAAGGGAATCCAAGATGGCTTATGGCAGGATATTGAACCGCTTCTGCAGCCCCCCGGGTATTGGCGATAATGGCCAGTAAATTTGATTTTATTGCATTGGGGGTGAGTCGACGGATCAATTCATGGGTATCAGACATCTGCGGTATCGCTTTGGCTGAGACAAAACTGCCAAAATCGATAGTATCAAATCCCACTTGAAGCAAAGTCTGTAGATATGCTGTTTTTTCTTCTGTTGGGATAAAGCGTTTAAGGCCCTGCATGGCATCGCGGGGACACTCAATCAACTTTACTTTCCTATTGTTCATAACGCTTTGCAAAGGTACATCGCAGCGTGCAGAGCACCGGCATAAGCGGCCCGGTTGAACAACTTGGATTCAGCGGTTGTTTTGCAGCCAAATTCATTGAAACTATGAATAAGCGAAGCCTAATGCTGATTCTGGGATTCTTTTTATTTGTCAGCTCGATTCTGGATTTTATATTAAATCTGGTGGGCCTTTCGTTATATGGCTATGACCTGATAGACAGACAAGGTTTTCTTGTTGGGTTAGTCTTTAAACTCCTCTGCCTGACTGCTGGTCTAACGATGGTCTACTTTGTGCAGAATGTCAGAAAATAATATTATAAAAAACTGCTATGTGTTAGCGGGGATTTGGAAGCCAGGTTTTATTTTTACACACTTATTTTGTCCGGAATTAAAGGTCAAGACATATGGAACAAAGTTTTTTCAGCTATAAATCAACAGAAGAGGCCAATAGCATCAGAGGTCAGGTAATTTCCGGTATTATCCACTGTCTTTTGTTTTTGGCATTGCTTTTTTCTGCCTTTGAGGTTAAGCCACCCGAAGACCCAGATGCACCTCCCTATGTCAGTCTGGTACAATTTATACCAGCACCTGAACTAAAAGCTTATGAAAATGCTGGAGGAAGCAAAGGAGCACCAGGCATTGAAACAAAGGAAGGTGGCTCGCAGGGCGAAAGCAAGGCAACACCTACACCATCACCCGTAACAGAGACCAAAGTTCAGGATGTTCCGGTTGAAAAAATACCGCCACCTTCTGCCCCTAAACCCGTGGTGACCAGTGAACCAGATGTGGTCACCTTGCCAACACCTCCCAAAATACCACCAGTATCTAAACCAACACCTACGGAGACCCCTACGACGACATCAACCCCAAGTACTTCTGTGCCGTCTACGCCTGTCAAAACCAGCAGTGGTGGATCATCAGGTGATGACAATACACCAGGAAACGGTGGTAACGGAACGGGTTCCGGAAGTAGTCAGGGAAGTGGAGATGCCAACACTGGGAATGGCTCTGGAGCTGGCGGTGGAGCTGGCACTGGCGGCGGAGGAGGAACCGGCGGCGGAGCGGGATCAGGATCCGGCGCTGGAACAGGCGAAGGTGCAGGAGTAGATTTTGAATCGACTGGCCCACTGAGAAGATTGCGCGAATCCTGTGAGGGGGTTAATAAACTTGCCGGACCTACGGTTCAGGAAGCAGTTTTCAATATCTGCATTGACCGTGATGGCTATATCAAATACATTTCTTACAACTCGGCAAAATCCAGAACAAGAGATTTTAAATTTGTGAGAGATGCCATGTCTGTTGCGAAAAGTTGTAAATTCAAAGCCAACCCTTCTGCGCCAAAAAAGGAATGCGGTACATATACCTTAAGATCAAGCGGAGTAATACAGAGGATAAACTAACCATTCATTAGAAGATTAGATAACTTTATTTAAATCCATTATTTAGGTAAATTCATATTGAGCCATTTCTCCTTCGATACTTAACTGACCAAGAAAGGCTACAATAAATCCAATAATTTTGTCAATGCAGTGATTTTATGATAATCACCATTTACAAATGCCTACGTAGCTATTTATAAATAAGATATTTCTTTCGCAGCTCCCTGAATTCAGTAAGATCCTTATCCCAGCTTTGACGTATATCTTCCTTTGACATACCGCTGATAATCTGTGATCTCAACAGCCTGTTGCCCGCCAGCAAATCAAAGAAACGATTGGGCAAAAAGAAATCTTGCCTTTTGCCGATAATTTGATAAGCACTAATCAAATAATTCAGATCAATTTCTTTTTTTGAATAAATATCATCCAATGGTATATGCTTCAGTGAGAAGCCAACACATTTCTTCCCTGACAAAGGTGGCTCCATTGAACCGGTTCTAGGCATAGGGGTAAAGCTCGTGTCGCCGCCTCTGAAATCCGGGTGGCCATAAATTTGAAAAGGAGCATCCGTACCCCGACCCAAACTTACGATGGTACCTTCAAAAAAACAAAGGCTCGGATACAGGAGAATTGACCGGGCATCCGGAAGATTAGGAGATGGCTTGACAGGAAGGACATATCTGCTCTGATGTGTGTAATTTATGCATGGAATAACACGCATAGAAAGCGAAGCGGCGTTCTCAATCCAACCTTCACCCTTGATCATCTGCGCCAACTCACCAAGAGTCATTCCATGTACTACCGGTATCTTGTGCATGCCAATAAAAGAATGACAACAGGTATCCAGCACAGGCCCATCAACATAGAATCCGTTCGGATTGGGCCGGTCTAGAACAATCAGCTTTTTATTAAATCGGGCACAGGCTTCCATGATATATGTCAGTGTGGATAAGTAGGTATAGAAGCGTACACCAACATCCTGCAAATCAAAAACAACAACATCCAAATCTGCGAGACTCGCAGCGTCCGGACGCTTGCTCTTTCCATAAAGACTGTATATTGGCAACTTGGTGGACGGATCTATCTGATCCGGAATTTCGCTACCGTTGTCAGCATCTCCGCGAAAACCATGTTCCGGTGAAAATACTTTTTTGATGTTGATACCGAGTCGGATCAATGTATCCAGCAACAAGACCCCTTCGATGCTGGAGCATGGATGAATCACAAGCCCGACGCGTTGATTCTTAAGCTGACTAAAATATTTAGGTAGGTCATAATCACCCGGCAATATTAGTGAATCACGCTTAACCGTGTAAGATGCAGTACCTTTGTGAACCATAGTTGAGCTACAATGACAAAGTCCAAGCAGAAAAAAAATTAGAGAGACTGGACAAATTTTCCCGAGATAGTACATGACCAAATTTGCAATTATCGATATTGAAACAACAGGAGGTTCTTATAATACTTCCAAAATTACAGAAATTGCAATTATCGTATATCAAAACGGAAAAATCATTGACGAATTTGAAAGCTTAATCAATCCTGAATGTAACATTCCACCTGAAATCACAAGAATAACGGGCATCACCAATGACATGGTGCGCGATGCTCCCAAATTTTACCAAATCGCCAAGAAAATTCTGGATGTGACACATGACTGCATTTTTGTTGCACACAATGTAAATTTTGACTATAGCTTTATTCGTGAAGAATACCGATCTCTGGGATATTCATTCAGCAGAAAGCGACTTTGTACTGTGCAACTTAGCAGGCGATACTACCCTGGACTGCGCTCCTATTCCCTGGGTAATCTCATCCGACATTTTAATATTGAAGTAAAAGACAGACACCGCGCCATGGAAGATGCAAAGGCTACCTTGGATGTCTTCAACAGGATGATGGAAATTGAATCTGACCCTTTGAGATTCAAACATCTGATCAAAGGAATGTTGCATAATACCAAATTACCTGCTTACCTACCATCGAACCAGATTGAAGAGCTCCCCGAGGCATGTGGCGTCTATTATATGGCTGATGACAATGGACGTTATGTCTATATTGGCAAGAGCATCAACATCAGAGATCGCGTTTTACAGCATTTTAATGAAACAGGAATGAAAAGTACGAATATGCAACGTTTGGTTCATTCCATCGCCTACAAGGTAACCGGAAGTGAGTTAATGGCATGTCTTGTAGAATCTGCTGAAATTAAAAAATTCTGGCCTTCCATCAATCGAGCGCAGAAAGTCAAAACGAACGCCTGGGCCATTGTCAGGTCGGTCAACACTTCTGGTTATTTCAGGTATAGTATCAACAATCACTCAGAATTGGAAGGCCGTGAAGAGGTCATTGGTTTTTTTAAGAATTCAAAAACCGCACAACAGTATCTTAATTATCTCATTTCAGAATATCAGTTATGTGAGAATATCAATAATGAGAAAAACGAATCGCAGCGCCCATGCCATCGTTTGCAGTTGGGCTATTGTCTGGGGGCCTGTGATGGCAAAGAAACATTGGAGGAATACAACGCTCGTTTCGAAGTAATGCATAAGAAGGTTAACCAGGTATTTATTAATGATATGCTTATTCTTGATGAAGGTCGAGAAAAAATGGAGCGCTCCGCGATACTCATCAAAAATGGATTTTGCAGCGCGATAGGTTATCTTGAAGAAGACAATGTATATCAGGACATCTCACAGATAGAAGATTCCCTTGAACCTTACCATGGCAATGTTGAAACCAACAGCATCATTCGCAGATTCATCAAGCGTAACAGTAGTTTGAAAATTATTCCACTGCAAGCAAAGCCGCATGTTGAAGAATAATATCTGCAATGTTTGAGAATTCAGATTCAAGTGCAGGGTATCTGTGCAGATAGGATCTCCAGCCCTGCAGACCTCCACTATGTAGAAATATAAAGCGATCACAATCCATCCAAAGCGACGGGTTGTGCATGATTGAACACCACAATCTACCGGTATAAATTGGGTCTAGGAGGATTTTATAATTGAAATAAAATTGATCAACAGCGGTGATAAGTTCCTTATGATATCCCGCAAATGGCAAACTGAAATGAGGATCAATCCAGCACAAACGCGGGTGCTCAAATCTGTTTAACTGTCGAACCGGGCTGCAGGCAAGAATTCTGATGTGTTGTGTATTTTGTATAACTGATCGAAGTGTCCTTCCTGTACCGCATGCTATGGCCATTACATTTCCACAAGCATCAAAATCCGGTGGCAGTTCTCTCAACATGTTGACCATCCCGAGTTCCGCAGGCGGCCCGTCTGCACCTTCAGGAATATAGAGCACCTGATGATCAGCCAATTCCTCAGATTGGGTTCTTCTTTGAATGATTGAATGACTGATTCGCCATTTTCTTAGATCATCAAGTAACGGATTACTGTCTTTTAAATAACCATAGAGATCTAGATGAAGTGGAATATTAAGCTTCGTGCAAATAAATGCGATTGCGTGTACATAATTCGAATGCACTGAACCCTTCGTGTGAATACGTTTGTGCCGGCCTTGCTTCCAAATTGTAATATACCCCTCTGCTTTACGCCATTTATTACCACTGATTATTGGATGCAAAAGATCATCCCTTTTAATACTCAATTTACATCCGCTGACATCGTTAATTTCTTGCAGAGGAGACGGGAGTTGAATCTGAAATCCAGTCAATATTATTTAGAATTAAATTCCTTTTTCAAATAGCCATGAATTGGCATGAGGTGTATTGTACTCGGAGAGGTTTGTTCGGATGGTCACATTATTTTTTATGTGCCGAATGACTTCTTCCGGATCATCTGTAATCAGAATTAAATCCTTGTCCTTTGGCTGAATGGCACCTTGCTTAGCCAGATTATCAATAAAGCGAATCAAGTCCGTATGATATTCCCTTCCGAATAAAATGATGGGGAAATTGGAAATTTTGCCGGTTTGGATTAGTGTCAGTGCCTCGAAGAATTCATCCATTGTACCATAACCGCCAGGCATAACTACAAAAGCATAAGAATATTTGATCAGCATTGTTTTGCGGGTAAAGAAGTAATCCATAGTTACCCAGTGATCAAGGTAAGGGTTGGGCATCTGCTCATGGGGTAATTTTATATTACATCCTACCGACTTACCTTTAACATCGCGGGCGCCTTTGTTGGCTGCCTCCATAATACCAGGGCCTCCTCCGGTCATGATCGTAAAGCCCAGTGAAGCAATTCTACCCGAAAGCTGCTCCGTAATCTTGTAGTAAGGGTGCTCAGGGCCGAATCGCGCAGATCCAAATATACTAATACATGGACCCACAAAATGCAATCCTCTGACTCCAACAAACATATCCCAACACACATCCAGCAAATACTTGAATTCTTGCCAGCGCGAGAGTGGTCCTTCCAAAAATTTGATATTCTTATTGTGGTTATTCATATGTTAAAAAGTCTGTATATACTAAATCCTCAAATTTGCGCAAATATATTATTACTTTGCGCCTTAAACCAATCAAGACTATGCCTCAGGGTCCATTAAAGCCTCCAGCCATCAGTTCTTCGATGGCTGAAAGCCTGATTCCTTCTGAAATCATCAGAATCAACAATGAGATCAACCAAAAAAGAAAGGAAGGCAGATCAATATTTAATCTGACGATCGGGGATTTTGATCCTTCGTTTTTCCCAATTCCCTCTGTTCTGGAGGACCTTATCGTTCAGGCGTACCGTGATAAGAAGACCAATTATCCACCGGCACATGGAGAAGAAATACTAAGGGATGCAATCGCAGTCCTGCTTGGCAGACTCATGGACCTTCAGATAAACAAGAATGACATATTGATCGCCGGAGGTTCGCGTCCGTTAATTTATGCTGCCTATCTTACCATTCTTGATCCCGGTGACCATGTGATTTATGCCGTGCCTTCATGGAATAACAATCATTATTGTCATCTGGTGGGTGCTGAGAAAATTGAGATCGAAGTTACCCCTGAAAAGAATTTCATGCCGGTAGCTGAAGATATCCGGCCATTCCTCGGTAAAGCCAATTTACTTGCGCTCTGCTCACCGCAAAATCCAACCGGAACTGTTTTTAGCAGAGAGGTGTTACAGGATATTTGTCAATTGGTTCTGGAGGAGAACCGTCGTCGTGAAGGAATACGAAAGCCGCTTTATATTCTTTATGATCAAATGTACTGGCAATTGACCTTCGGCGAGACAAGTCACCATCACCCTGTCGAACTCTTCCCTGAGTTAAGCCCATATACCATTTATATTGATGGTCTTTCCAAAGCGTATGCAGGCACAGGTGTTCGGGTTGGATGGGCTTTCGGCCCAGGTATTATTTTAAGCAGGATGAGGGCAATACTTTCTCATATTGGCGCATGGGCACCCCGACCGGAACAAATAGCAGTCGGACGTTTTTTGACAATGCAGGATGCTTTGGGCGATTTTATGCAGAATTTTAAAAGGGAGATTGAATTCCGCCTTGTTGAGTTATATCGTGGCTTCTTGGCCTTGAAATCACAGGGCTACCCCATAGACATTATCCCCCCCAAAGCGGCTATCTATATGACGGTTCGATTTCCTTGGAAAGGGCGTAAGACGAATTCTGGTAAAATCCTCAATCAGCAATCTGATGTAACGAGCTATATCCTTGATGAATGTCATATCGCAGTCGTACCATTTTATGCATTTGGCTCGTCACCTGAATCAGACTGGTATAGGGTATCCATTGGGACTTTAGATAAAAAAGATATTGAGACCATCATCCACAATATTAAGCAAGGCATGGATCAATTAGCGTAATATTTTATGGACTATCATTACGGACTTCATATTCGGTGGACAGGAAATCTTGGAACCGGTACATCATCGTATCGGGAATATTCCAGAGAGCATGAGATATCTGCTGTAGGCAAGCAGACTATGATTTGTTCTTCGGATCCGCATTTCAGAGGAGACAGTAAGCTGTACAATCCAGAAGAGTTTCTGCTATCATCGGTATCAACATGTCATATGTTGTGGTATTTACACTTTTGTGCAGACAATGGCATCATCGTAGAGCGTTATGAAGACAAACCCACTGGCACGATGGTTACCGATAAAACGGGATACGGTAAGTTTACAGAAATTATTCTACATCCTGAAATATGGATTAAGGATATCGAGGGGAAGGAAATGGCAATTAACCTGCATGAAAAGGCTCACCATTTTTGCTTTATTGCGAACTCATGCAATTTTCCTATTCTAATACAGCCGGACATTAAGGTTACCAGCAAATTGGCATAACGCAAAAAAAAAAAAAAGCCGGACAAATGCCGGCTTTTAATCAGTGCAATTTTTATTTATGCAGTAGTTTCTTCTGCTGTTGCATTAAACTTGACCAGCATATTCTGGAATGACTTTTGGCCTGTACCAGCAGGAATTCGCTTACCGATAATCACGTTCTCTTTAAGACCAGACAGGTCATCGGATTTGGCTGCAATTGCTGCGGAGCTTAGTACTTTGGTTGTCTCCTGGAAGGATGCTGCTGAAATCCAGCTGCTTGTGCCCAAAGACGCCCTGGTAATACCAAGGAGCAATGGACTTGATGTAGCCGGAAGTGCATCACGAACTTCAACAAGTTTTTTATCATTGCGTTTCAGGTAGGAATTTTCTTCTCTCAACTGACGTATCGTGACAACTTGTCCTCGTTTCAGTTTTTCTGAGTCACCGGACTCAGTGACTACTTTACGGTCAAAGATTCTGTCATTTTCTGTGGCGAAAACGAATTTATCAACAGGCTCACCTTCAAGCATTGTAGTATCACCCGGATCTTCAATCTGCACCCAACGCATCATCTGACGTACGATCACTTCAATGTGTTTGTCATTAATATTGATACCCTGTGAGCGATAGACTTCCTGTACACCATTGACCAAGTGTGATTGTACCGCAAAAAGCCCTTTGATTTGCAAAATATCGCGTGGAGCTATATTACCATCGGAGAGAGGCGTACCAGCACGTACAAAGTCACCTTCCTGAACGAGAATATGCTTACTAAGTCCGATCAGGTATTTTCTTCTCTGTCCTGTTCTTTCATCTTCAACAAAAATCTCGCGGTTACCGCGCTTGATTTTTCCATAGATCACAATTCCGTCAATCTCTGACACGGTAGCCGGATTGGATGGATTTCGCGCTTCAAAAAGTTCAGTAACCCTCGGTAGACCACCGGTGATATCCGATACTTTGGATACATTACGTGGGATCTTACCAATCTTTTGACCTGCGGCGATTTCTGTATTGTCATCTATCGTGATGTAAGCGCCTACAGGTAATTGATAACTCTTCAGTTCTTCACCCGACGCACTGACAATTGAAATTACCGGAAGTTTTTTCTTATTCTTGGATTCGATTATAATCTTTTCAGAAAATCCGGTCTGATCATCACGTTCCATGCGGAAGGTCACACCCTCTTCAATGGAATCGAATTTAACGATTCCGGAAAATTCAGAAATAATCAATGCATTGAAAGGGTCCCAGCTACAAAGTATATCGCCCTTTGCGACTTTCTGTCCATCTTTAACCGTTAGTACTGAACCATACGGAACGTGGGCGCTCGTTAGCATTTTCTTGGTCTCCGCATCAAGCAATTTCATTTCACCTGACCTGGACAGTACGATTAGACTTTTCTTGCCTTCATCAATCGCTTCAGTAAATTTTATACCGTCGAATTCAACAATACCGTCATTCTTTGCGGTAAGTTCTGATTCTGCCTTGGATACCGCTGCGACACCACCCACGTGAAATGTACGAAGTGTAAGCTGTGTTCCAGGTTCACCAATACTCTGGGCGGAGATAATACCTACCGCATCTCCATTTTCAGCGACACGACCGGTGGCCATGTTTTTGCCGTAGCACTTGGTACAAACGCCTTTCTCTGCTTCACAGGTAAGCACGGAGCGTATGGTTACCATCTCAACACCAACCTTTTCGATATGAAGCGCAGCTAGTTCATCGATATAATCCCCTGCATTAAGAATGATTTCATCCGTTTTCGGATCCAGAATATTATGTAATGTAAATCGTCCTTGAATTCTTGACGAAAGGTTTTCAATGACTTTATCATTATCTATCAGCGCTGAAGTGTCGATCCCTCGAAGCGTATTACAGTCAATCTCAGAAATGACAACATCTTGAGCTACATCCACCAGCCTTCTTGTCAAGTAACCCGCATCAGCTGTTTTGAGCGCTGTATCGGCAAGTCCTTTTCTCGCTCCGTGCGTAGATATGAAGTACTCCAGAACTGAAAGGCCATCCTGAAAGTTTGACAGGATAGGATTCTCAATAATTGCAGATCCGGTGTCGCCTGATTTTCTTGGCTTTGCCATTAGTCCGCGAAGTCCGCAAAGCTGTTTGATCTGTTGTTTTGATCCCCTAGCTCCCGAGTGAAGCATCATGTACACTGAGTTGAATCCTCCCTTGTGTGCCGCCAGTTCCTTCATCAGATTATCAGTAATCCGATTATCTGCATACGTCCATTTATCAATGATCTGGTTATAGCGCTCATTGTTGGTGATAAGTCCGTTATTATAGCTTTCCCAGATTTCATCCACTTCAAGCTGTGCGTCATTCAGCGTTTTGACTTTAATGGATGGCGTAATCAGGTCACCGAGATTGAAGGACAAACCTGCCTTAAAGGCGTAATAAAATCCTAGTTCTTTGATGTCATCAAGAAACTTGGCCGTCACGGCGAAGTTTGTTCTTTGAATGATATCGCCGATGATAATTTTTAGATTTTTCTTAGTCAGCAATTCATTGAGGTATGGCACCTGTTCAGGAACAGCTTCATTGAAAATGACTCTTCCAACGGTTGTCTTGATGGATTTGCGGACCATCTTACGCTCTTCATTTTCTGCACGCGCCATAACATTGATCGGGTCATGCAATCCAAGTTTCCTTTCACTGAATGCAATGATGACCTCTTCAGATCCGTAAAAAGTGCGTGGCTTTGCATCTTTGTCTGTAATTCTTTCTTTCGTCAGATAGTAGAGACCAAGAACCATGTCTTGTGAAGGAAGTGTCACCGGAGAACCGTCTTGCGGGTTGAGCATGTTGTGAGGCGAAAGCATCAGCAACTGAGCTTCAAGGATTGAAGAATTGCTTAGCGGCACATGCACAGCCATCTGGTCACCATCGAAGTCGGCGTTGAATGCGCCGCAGACGAGAGGATGAAGCTGTATAGCTTTTCCTTCGACCAGCATTGGCTGAAATGCCTGAATTGAAAGTCTGTGCAAGGTTGGCGCACGATTGAGCAACACAGGATGTCCTTTAAGGATATTTTCAAGAATATCCCATACAATACTCTCTTTTCGATCAACAAGTTTCTTGGCAGATTTTACCGTCTTCACCACCCCTCTTTCTATAAGCTTACGAATGATAAACGGCTTGAATAATTCTGCTGCCATAGCTTTTGGCAGTCCACACTCATGCAGTTTGAGTGTAGGACCCACAACGATCACTGAACGACCACTATAGTCGACACGTTTACCAAGCAGGTTTTGACGAAAACGCCCTTGCTTACCTTTTAGAATATCACTCAGGGATTTGAGTGCTCGTCCACCTTCTGCTTTAACTGCATTTGATTTGCGGGAATTATCAAACAGTGAATCAACAGCTTCCTGAAGCATCCTCTTCTCATTGCGAAGGATTACCTCTGGTGCTTTGATTTCCAGCAGCCTCTTGAGACGGTTATTTCTAATAATAACACGTCGATATAGATCATTAAGATCCGAGCTGGCAAATCGACCTCCATCGAGGGGCACAAGCGGTCTTAGATCAGGTGGAATAACCGGCAGATATTGTATAATCATCCATTCCGGCTTATGGTTTTTGTTATTCAGCCCTTCACGAAAAGCTTCTACAACTCTCAATCGTTTGAGTGCTTCGGATTTGCGTTGTTGGCTTGATTCATTGGAAGCCTGATGTCTCAACTCATAAGACAAGTTATCCAAATTGATACGCTGGAGCAAGTCAAAAATTGCCTCAGCACCCATTTTTGCGACAAACTTATTAGGATCTTTGTCATCGAGCATTTGATTTTCCTTTGGAAGCGACTCAAGTACTTCAAAGTATTCCTCTTCTGTTAGCAGATCCAGCATGGCCCGGCCCTGACTCTCTGCCATTCCAGGCTGAACAACTACAAAACGCTCATAGTATATGATCGTTTCAAGTTTTTTGGAAGACAAGCCAAGCAGGTATCCAATCTTGTTGGGCAGTGATTTGAAAAACCAAATGTGAACAACAGGAACCACAAGTTTGATATGGCCCATGCGCTCTCTTCTGACTTTCTTTTCAGTCACCTCTACGCCACAACGATCGCAAATAATACCCTTGTATCGAATACGCTTATACTTGCCGCAATAACATTCATAGTCCTTTACCGGACCGAATATTCTTTCGCAGAACAAACCGTCGCGCTCTGGTTTATACGAACGATAGTTAATTGTCTCTGGCTTCAACACTTCACCAAATGATCTTTCCAAAACCTCATCCGGCGAGGAAAGGCTAATGGTGATTTTGTTGAAATCCTGATCTTGTTTAAATGTTTTATTCTTGAGTGACATAATTCAATTGGTTGAAAGAAATTTACTTTTCAAACTTGACATCCAGCACAAGTCCTCTAAGTTCATGAATCAATACGTTGAATGATTCAGGAATATTTGGATCCGGCAGATTTTCACCTTTAACGATGGCTTCGTAAGTCTTGGCTCTTCCGATAATATCATCCGACTTGAGCGTTAATAATTCACGAAGAATATTCGATGCACCGAATGCTTCAAGTGCCCAAACTTCCATCTCACCGAAACGCTGTCCTCCGAATTGTGCTTTACCACCGAGCGGTTGCTGCGTAATGAGCGAGTAAGGTCCAATGGATCTGGCGTGCATCTTGTCATCCACCATGTGGGACAATTTGAGCATGTAGATCACACCAACGGTTGCCTGTTGATGGAATCGATCTCCGGTCTCTCCGTCATGAAGATAGGTCTGCCCAAGCGAAGGAAGGCCAGCTTTTTCGATATAGCTCTCGATATCATTGATGGTAGCGCCATCAAAAATCGGGGTCGCAAAATTGACTCCCATCTTTTTACCGGACCAACCCAATACAGTCTCGAAAATCTGTCCCAGGTTCATCCTTGAAGGCACCCCAAGCGGATTAAGCACAATATCAACTGGTGTTCCGTCTTCCATAAATGGCATGTCCTCAACGCGCACAATTCTGGATACGATACCTTTATTACCGTGCCTTCCGGCAAGCTTATCCCCTACTTTCAGTTTGCGCTTGGTTGCAATGTACACTTTAGCAAGCTTCAACACTCCTGATGGAAGTTCATCTCCAATACTGATATTGAATTTCTCGCGTTTGTATTTTCCGATTTCCTCGTTGGCCTTGATGTTGTAATTGTGCAGCAGCCTAGCGATCAATTCACTTTTCTCTGCATCTTTAACCCAGTTGAAATAATCAACTTTTGAGTAATCAACGCGTTTTAAAACCGCCGAAGTAAACTTGGTACCTTTGGCAACAAATTCCTCGCCATAGATACTTTTAATGCCTGCTGATACCTGATCTTTTAACAGTTTCTGAAGCTTATCAACCAACACAGTTTTA
>JAIBCI010000030.1 GCA_019694255.1 Saprospiraceae bacterium | reverse complement strand
CGCTTTTTGGCGGCGCAGCTTCTGGTTCACCTTTATTGGTATTGCTGCATGCGACTAAAAAAGTGCATGCAACAAAAGTAATTGGTAGATATCTCGTTATAATCATATTATTAGTTATCTAAAATTTATTTCGCAGGCAGGGTCAGATCCTGAAGTGTTATGATTGCTTTAGTGAGCATAAAGCGGGCATCTTCATATTCAGTAAGAATCTCGGTGGATTGACGAATCAGAATGGACCATTGCAATAGATCAATTTCCCCGGCACTAAGTTGGTCATTCGCTGTTCTTTTGATTTTTTCGGCTTCCGGAAGCGCTTCTTGTTCGAATGAGGTTGTTGTCTTAAGGCTGTTTTCGTATTGTCTGAATGCAATTGAATACTCCATATTAATCCGAGAATATTCGAGGTTGTAGTTATTGCTGGCGATCATCTCATTGATCTTTCCAGCGTCCACCAATGCTTTTTTTGAACGTTGTTGCAGCGGCACTTCAAGTCCGGCCTGAAAAAAGTGAAATCGATCTGATGGCTGATAAGTCCGGTTGTCTGCTCCAGTTCCTTGAATTGAAGTATTGCCATAACCAAATAATAAATCCGGTAATCTCTTTGTCTTTGCGAGTTTGGTCTCTGCAGCGTAAACTGCTTTTGCCTGAGCACGAAGCTGAATCCTGGGATGGTTTGACGGATCAACTTCAGGACCTGTGAAATCTTTTGGGAGCACCAGATTACTATCCGGAATGTACTGTTGTTCTGTATTCAGAAGATATTGAAATCTTTTGCTTAGATTTTCGATATCAGTTTCAAGCTGGTATTTTTGCGTTTCGATCTGCGTGTGCAGTGCTCTGGCAATGGAAGGTTCGAGTGCATTGCTTTCACCTTTGTTGAATCGCTCCTGGGATCGATGCATGGCCGTGGCGTAAAGGTCTACGGTTTGTTGGAGAAGTTTTTTTCTCGTGCCTAGATGGATCCACTCCCAATAGGCCTCCAAGACTTCTCGCTGTAACCTTGCTTCGTCGATCTGTTCTTCAATCCTGGATGCGGCTAATAGCGCTTTTTGAACATTTTTCTGACTGCGGTATACTGTTGGGAAACTGAAGCTTTGATTTATACTAAACTGCTGGTCGCGGAATTTAGAATTATACTGGCCTAACTGCGCATGAATAGCGGTCGGCGATAGTGTGCCAGTAGCATTGAGCAATTTCTGATGATATTCATTTTTTAATTTTCCATTTTTTATGCTCACATTGTTTGCCAGGGCTATAGCGACTGCTTCTTGGGGAGATATTATGCGCTGCGCTAATATTGGTCTGTCGAAAATTAAAAATAACAGCGGAAGTGTCAATAGCATTGTAGGTCGAAGCTTATAATTAAACATTTTTTGATTAAACATTACATACAGAATTGGTAGTACAAATAGGGTTAGAAAAGTAGCCACCAGCAAGCCTCCAATAACGACAGTAGCCAGTGGGCGTTGTACCTCCGCACCTTCTCCATGGCTGAGTGCCATCGGCAAAAATCCCAGCGATGCAACGAAAGCAGTCATCAATACTGGTCTTAATCGAATCTTGGTGCCCTGAATTACAATTCTTCGAAGGTCATGATATCCCTCTGCCCTGAGTCTTTTAAACTCTGCAATCAACACAATTCCGTTGAGAACCGCTACACCAAACAATGCAATAAAACCTACGCCTGAACTGATGCTGAACGGAATTCCACGCGAAGCCAATGCCAGGATTCCACCTATGGCTGAGAGCGGGATGGCTGAATATATTAACAGACCGAGCTTCACGGACTGAAAGGCAAAGTATAGTAGAATAAATATCAACAAGAGAGAGACCGGTACAGCTAAAGACAATCTTGATTTGGCAGCTTCCAGGTTTTCAAATGCGCCACCATAGGTTACAAAATATCCTGGAGGTAGATGCAGTGATTTTTCAACTTTGCTTTGTAATTCTGTAACCATGCTTTGAATGTCCCGGCCTCTCACATTGAATCCTACAATAATTCTGCGTTGTGAATTTTCACGCTGGATCTGATTGACTCCTTCCTGAATTTGTACATCTGCCAACATATAAAGAGGCAGTTGAATTCCTGAGGATGCGGGTATCAGTAATTGACTAACATTATTGAGATTATTTCTCTTCGATGAGTCCAGCCTCACAACAAGGTCAAAACGTCGATCGCCTTCATAAACCAAGCCAGTACTTTGACCCGCGAAAGAAGTATTGATAACGCGGTTGATGTCTGCGATGTCGATACCGTATTGCGCGATCGCATCGCGTCTGTAACGAATAACAATCTGAGGCATCCCAGTTACCGATTCAACGAATAGTCCGCTACTGCCTTCCACACTATTGCAGATGCTTCCAAGAATGCCTGCATATCGAGCCAAAGTGTCCATATTTTCTCCAAAAATCTTACATACAACATCCTGTCTTGAACCGGACATGAGTTCGTTGAACCGCATGGCAACCGGATATTGGAAGCCAAATGAAACACCGGGGATTTCCTTCAATGCATCGGACATTTTCTCTTCGAGTTCCTCATAAGTAGATGCAGAGGTCCACTGACTGCGGTCCTTTAGTATAACCATCATATCAGATGCATCGAGCGCCATAGGATCTGTGGGCACTTCGCTGGCACCAGTCTTGGATACAATTTTTTCGATCTCCGGAAAGCCCGCAAGAAGTATTTTTGAAGCTCTAGAAACGGCATCGATGGATGTTTTCAAATTACTGCCAGGGAGAACACGTGTGTCTATGGCAAAATCACCTTCAGGAAGGCTAGGTATAAATTCACCGCCAAGCCTGGTAAGTATCCAGGCTGAAAGAAATAGCAGCAAAAGAATAAATCCCAAAACTGTTTTTGGAAAATGAAGTAATTTATCCAGAGTGTGCTGATAAATTCGTTCCACACGAAACATCATGCGATCCGAAAGAGTGGGGTGGTGAGATATTTTTCTGCTGAGAATCCATGAACTCATCATTGGAATATAACTCAGCGAAAGGATAAAAGCGCCAATTAACGCAAATGCAACAGTCTGTGCCATTGGTTTAAACATTTTACCTTCAATGCCTTCTAAGGTAAAAATTGGAAGGTAGACCACCAGGATAATCACCTGTCCAAACACCGCACTGTTCATCATTTTTTTGGAAGATTGTGCAACTTCATGATCCATTTCTTGACGGCTCAGCTGTTGCACAGATGTAAAGTGTTTGCTGTGTGTAAGTCGATGCATGACCGCTTCCACAATGATGACCGCACCATCAACGATCAGTCCAAAATCAAGCGCACCAAGGCTCATTAAGTTGCCACTGACGCCAAATATGTTCATTAGGATGATCGCAAACATCATAGCCAATGGAATCACAGAAGCAACCAACAGGCCGGCTCTCAAATTACCCAGAAAAAGTACCAGAACAAAAATGACAATTAAAGCCCCTTCTAAAAGATTTTTTGAAACGGTGTTAATCGAATTATTAACCATTTTAGTGCGGTCCAGAAAAGGATCGATGATCACACCTTCCGGCAATGTGTTTTGAATCTGAGAGATACGGCGCTTGATGTTGCGAATCACTTCGTTGCTATTGGCACCCTTGAGCATCATGACGACCGCCCCAGACACTTGCGCATCACCGTTGTAGGTCATGGCGCCAAATCGCGTTGCATGGCCTAGCTGAACCTTCGCAACATCACGAATCAGAAGAGGAATGCCTCCGGATGTTCTTTTAATCAAGATATTTTGAATATCTTCCGGATCACTCACCAGTCCTTCACTGCGAATGAAAAGTGCTGATTCTCCTTTTTCGATATAGGCTCCGCCGGTGTTTTGGTTATTTCTGGAGACCGCTTCGAAGATATCTTTAACACTTATTTGGTGTGCCAGGAGTTTTTCCGGCTCGATGGCAATCTCATATTGTTTTAGCAGGCCGCCAAAACTACTGACTTCTGCGACGCCTTTTACGCCAAGTAGTTGTCTTCGGACGATCCAATCCTGTATCGTTCGCAATTGCATGGCGTCATAGTGGTTTTCGTATCCTTTTTTGGCACGAAGCGTATATTGGTAGATCTCGCCGAGGCCGGTAGTGACAGGTGCAAGCACAGGTAAGCCAATTTCTTTTGGGATCTGTTCCTGGGCCTGCATGAGCCTTTCGGACACTTGCTGACGCGCCCAGTAAATATCTGTTGCATCGGTAAAAACAATGGTCACAACGGATAGCCCGAATCTCGAAATACTGCGCATACCCTTTAATCCGGGAATGTTGCTGTTGACTTGCTCAATGGGAAAGGTAATTAACCTTTCTACATCCGGCGCGCCAAGGGATGGCGCCGTGGTAATAATCTGTACCTGATTGTCGGTAATATCGGGGACGGCGTCAATCGGTAGACGTTGCAGTTCGTATATTCCAAATCCAATCAGCCCTGCTACAAGGAGCCCAATGACAAGCTTGTTGTGAATAGAGAAATCAATAATACGGTTGAGCATAATTCAGTTTAATCGCTGAAAAATCAATGAAAGCATACGCCATTGCGTAGTATACGCAATGGGTTTTGGTAAAAGTCGATTAAACTAATCTTGGAGGCTGCCAGATATGATGTTCGTATCCCCTGGTGCGAATAGGGTGAACAATGAAATTCCTACGGCTATCTGGAGGCTCAGGCCATTGTATAGCGATGATCCAGTTTTCTTCGCTGCATAGATTGGCCAGTTCTGTTACTGCGGTACAGAAGGACTTAAAGGGCAGATTTTCATGTTCTTTATGCTGTCCATCAGTATGTGTGATAATACGACTGTAATGGGAGGTCCAAAATTGGCTGAAACTCAGTTGTTCCTGCTCCCTGTGTTCAAGATAATGGCGTATCAATACAGGCAATCGCATAATTTCTCCGAATGCAGTATTGGCATTCAGAAAAATTAAAAGAAGTATAAAGCCACCTATTCTTTTCACTATACAAATATACACACTTATTATTGTTTCCTAGCGGTAAGGAACTGTTAATAAGTTGGCGTGGGTGCGGATAATAAAGCTAAGTGTCAAGTAAAAAAATTATAATTTAAGTTTTTCTTATGAACTTCTGTTTATAGCACAGTGATGATTTGTACATTACTTGCTTCGGTTGCCCCTGAATCTGCTTTAGCTTAACTTTAACCGTGCTTATGAAACATTCATTTTTCAATATTCGTTAGGTAACTGATGATGAATTTGTCATTGCCTAAGATTTTGTTGACACTATTTTTTCTGGGTGGTATTCAGATGAATCAGGATGCCCAACAGATTCAACAGTTGGATCCTTATCAGACAGAATTACTTCGCCTGGTCAATGCGCAGAGAGCCAAAGGATGTCATTGTGGTTCGCTGAAATTTTTGCCTGCCCAACCGCTTTCCTGGAATAAACAACTGGAAAAAGCGTCTTCAATACAAGCGGATTATCTTGCCAAGAGAAAAGCGCTGACCCATAAAGGACAAGACGGATTGGATGTCCGTTCCAGACTTTCCAAAGCAAATTATAGATGGCGTGCTTATGCAGAAAATATTGCCGAAGGTTATAAATCACCGCAGGAAGTCTTTAAAGCCTGGATGGATAGCCCAGGTCATTGCAAGAACATTATGGGGCAATATCGTGAAATGGCGGTGGTGCGGATCAATGATTATTGGGTGCAAGATTTCGGCATTCCAAAAGAGAACAATATGTAACCCAGGTGACTTTTTTATTGCTTAGTACGAACCCCAGTACCTTCTAAGAAACCATTCAGCGGTTAACAACAAAAGAAGGACAAACAAAAACCATCGATGGTCAATTAATTGTCTGATGTCAAGCGTCTGAAAAAGTACAGGTTTATTTTTCTCCTCCGATGCCAATAGGTTACTCAGGGAAGACATTTGATCGACATAGAAAAACGCGCCTTTGGATTTATCAGCCATACCTCTCAACAAGTCAGGTCTTGCAACTAGATTGCTGAGTTCAACTTCATCCTCCAGAACAGAAAACTTTCCTTCTGCGGAGAGTATTTTGTCATTCCATTTGGTTTTGGCGATAAAATTGTAATCACCGGTCGGCAGTGTACCGATGTTCATTTCATAGTAGTTGTCCTTTTTACCTAGGCTGTATTCGTATTTTTTACCATCCATGGCACTTAAGGTAAAACTGACGTCTGGTGTGTTGATTCGTTCATAATTGTCGTTGTACAGTTCGCCATTGATGACAAGCTCTTCGGTCTCCCGAAGTATTTTTTTGTTGGAACTTACCTTGAATTTGCGGTGATCATCTTTGACAGAACAATACTGAACAGATTTGGACACCAGCTCAAAAAATGCTTCGAAGTTGGAAGATTGCACAAATTCATTAAACTTCCATTTCCATATCCCATCACCACAGAGTACACCGGTCTTGATACCATTGCGGTCGTTAAAGAGTAGTAAAGGATATTTGGTGTCTATTTTTCCGATTCGTTGAAATAGGGCTATTGTCGAGGTGGGATCTGGATCGTAATTACCAAAGGGGCAGTTCAGTGGCGGGTATAATGCAAGATTTCGAAGCAGCGATTCGGATAGGGTAAAATTATTGAATGAGGGATTGGTCAGGGCCTGAGATTCATTAGGTTTGTTACCTGAGCCATTGATGCGTAGGACATCCTGGCATGTATTCCAATCGGATAGATTTGTTTGTGAGCCAAGAATGAAAAAACGTGCTGTGCGGTTTGCATTGAGCGTGGCAAGCAGAGGTTGAATTCTGAAACTAACCGAAGGAAGCTGATGAAACAACACGAGATTATACATTTCCGGCTTGGCAATAGGTTGCCCGGCGTATAAGATGTCCACCTGGTAATTTTTGTTGTTTTCCAGTGCATTTTTTATTGCTGACAGATCAGGGTGTGGAGATTGAGCGTAGAGCAACACTTTTTTTCTTGCATCGAGTACCTCGATCATAAATTGCTGCGTGTTATTCCGAAGATTGCGTTCGCCACGCAACACTTCACAGACAGCACGATATTTGTAAATACCTGGCGCTGTCGCATCAATGATTACATCCTTCGTTATAAAGAATGAATTTTTGTTAATTTTTTCAAATGATTCGTCAACAGTTCGCCACTGATTTGCATCCATTCGCTCAAGTCTGAATTGGAATGACTCCTGGTCTGCATTCCAGGCTTGAACGTCCACCTGTATCGCGAATTTATCTCCGGAATAAATCACATCATTATGATATATTCTTTGAATTCCAAGGTCCTTTTCTCTGGTGCTGTCTCCATGAAAAATAGTATAGATAGGAGTAATCTGACACAAGGGGTGATAGTACGGGTTTTTGCCAGAATTGTAAATCCCGTCTGAAACCAGGACTACCGCCTTTAGCAATTGTAGATCCGATTGTTCCTGTATTTGTTCGAGTGAAGATTCTATGTCTGTTCTTTTTTTTCCAGGTGTATCCATCGCATTGCGTGAACTCCGGGCACCAAAATAGTAGTTTTCAATGCGGTATTTTTCACTCAATGCTTCCGTAAATTGCTTCATTTGATTCGTCCATGCTCCATACCAGGAAGAATCTTTATAAAACATCGAAGCACTCTGGTCTATTGCGATTGCAATGACTGGCTTTTTAAGGTCTGTTTTAAAATGCTTAAGGATTGGATTCATCAGCAGGAGGCATAATAAAAACAGACTTAAGCTCCGCAGAAAGGCAAGTAAAAAACGCTGCCACTCCGGCCTGTCCTGCAAAGAACGGCTACGGTAATATAATAACAATGCACCTCCGATTGCAATCAGCAGGCAAGCCAATAAATAAACTGCCGGGTATTGAAAACTAAGCTGCGACATTTTTCGTTAAAAGAGCTGCAAATATCATAAATTCAACATGTTTATAAAAATATAGTTCTATTGGTATTTTTGTGATAATCAAAGACTTAATGAGGATTAAAAATTTCTTGGACCCCATTGAAAAAATCAGACGATCTGCCTTGAGACGGTGGATTGTAGGCGCAGTGTTGACCATGAGCTGCGTATTAACGGCCAGGGCCTCTTATTTGTTGTTGCCGATGGATGATAAACAGGCGAACCACCTCAAGGCCTATGGTGTCACTTATTGGGTAATTGCGCAGAATGTGGATGCTTTCTGGCTTCTGAATTACCGTGGTGGAAGTTTTGCGCTTCCAAATGTCAAGTTGATTGAAAAAGAGTGTCTGACCCGGGGCGTTAGTTTTGAAGTTATTACGGATGCTGAATTTGAACGTATAAAAACTGAGATAGCCAATCCGGAAGTCAACCAGGAAGTAATGAAGCTTGAGAAAGCACCCAAGATTGCAGTGTATTCACCAGAACTCAATGAGAAAGGAGAGCGGATACAGCCATGGGATGATGCGGTGACATTAGTGATGACATTTGCAGAAATACCTTTCGAAAACACATACGACAACGCAATCATGGGGGCAAGGCTCGCAAAATATGACTGGCTGCA
>JAIBCI010000054.1 GCA_019694255.1 Saprospiraceae bacterium | reverse complement strand
ATATAGCTACAGATATAATAGGCATTTAATGAATGGTGATATTTTCGACAACTTAATGATTCGAATGGTAAAGCATAAACCTGCTTATTATAAAATGCTTAGAGTAAGTTAAATGCCTAATTCAGTTTTTTTATTCAGTGTCCCCGACAGGCATTGCTCCCGCAGGCACCCCAATAACATTAGGATGAACCGATTGTTTAAATAGATCAAAAGTTAAAAAAACCAGACGTGAATCTGGTCCGGATGTGGTTTTACTTGGCGACGATGTTCATTCTGACATCTGACTGCGGCCTGTTCATTGCATCGCAAGGCACAGCAGCAATTTTATCAATGACATCGAGGCCCAGGGTAACTTCACCAAATACAGTGTAGGCTCCATCCAGAAACGGTGCACCACCTTCCGTGCTATAACGCTGGATATCAGACTGGGTGTAATTTATTCCCGATCTGCTGGACATGGCCTGCAACTGAACGGGGTCCATGCGTTGCCCTTGTACAATATAAAACTGTGAGCCGGAAGATTTTTTCTGAGGATTGGCCTGATCACCAAGACGTGCAGCGGCGAGTGCGCCTTTGAAATGGTATTTTCCGATCTCAGCATCAATGGTATATCCCGGACCGCCTGCTCCCAGATGCTGGCCTGCTGCTGCCGTTCTGGAATCCGGATCACCACCCTGGATCATGAACCCGGGCATTACGCGGTGAAACAGAAGGTCTTTGTAAAAGCCTTGCTTCACCAATTTTATAAAATTATCTCTGTGTTTTGGCGTTGAATCATATAATCTGACCGTCATATTGCCAAAGCTGGTCTGAATCACAAACTCCTGTGATTTTTTAACCTGATTGCAGGATAGCAAAACAGTAAGTAGTAAAAGTAATGCCGTGCGCTCAGGACGCAGAAAATTCAGTCTGATCATGGATGTAATATTTATTGAAATAATGGATGATTAATTTCTTTAGATACGCTTCCTGTTCACTGGCACCGGAAAGTGTAAAAGGTCTGAGCGCTTTGTAATGGGGCCAGCCATCATGATCCTGTCCTTCGTATTCGTAGTACCCTTCTTCACTCAGCAAGCGACAGCATCCGATGTGCATTAAGTCTCTTTTTTCTTCTTTGGTAAATTTGCCGGTCACAGGTTTCCCAAGTTCCTGAATGCCGATCAGAAGAAGAATAATATTGAGATCCGGAAGGGTCGTCCGGCTCAGTTTTTCCCTGACAAAATCACGAACGCGAAGCCACTCAAATTCCAGCTGCCATTCTTCCATAACGCAAAGTTAAAGGAATGGGACCGAAGGAACTAATCTTCCCTGAAAATCACGTCAAGCTCTCTGATCTTTCGCGCGGGCAAAATACAGGCCAAGGAGACCGTAAAGAAAACGGCGAGGCCCACAATTATAAAATCAGTCAATCTCATCGAGATCGGATAGGTGTCAATTATAAACTCATCCGGTACTTTGATCAACGCAAACTTATTCTGCAAAGTGTAGAATGCCATGGCGAGCATAAATCCCAATGACATACCCAGCGCACCGATACCAAAACCAATGCCGTAATATATCTTCTGTATATCGCGCGTCATCATACCCAAAGACTTGAGAATGGCAATATCCATTCTTTTTTCGAGTACGGCCATCCAAAGCGTTCCTACAATTGTAAAAGAAACGAGCAACATGGTCATCAGAAAAAGTGTGAAGTACAACCATTTTTCAAGATTCATAATGCGAAGAAAAGCTTCGTCCTGCTGGTATCTGTCCTTCACGAGAAAACGCGACCCTAGAATTTTCTTCAGTTCCTGAACAACCCGAGGGGACTGCGCAATGGATTCGAGCCTGACCTGAACAGAGCTGAGTACAGAGCTATCCCCGATATAATTCCTGAGGCGGCCAAGATCCGTGATAACCACTTCATAATCCGCTTCCTGATGAAAAGAAAAAGTCATCACGGGGGTCAGCGGGAGTCTTTTATACTGTTCATTGCCGAATTCCATTTTGCCTTCCTTCAAACCAGGGGTAAAGGCTTTCAAGGGTGTTAGAAAATTGTCGATCGAAACACCCAGCTTATTGCCGATTCCGATTCCCAGATAGGCATAAGGTGTATCATAATCTCCGGCTTTTATTTTTCCTTCAACAATGGCAGAGTCCAGTGAGATCATTGAAGCATAGTTTTCATCTACGCCGCGCAGTGTCCCGAAATCCTGTGACTCATCGTATTGAAACAAACAACTCTGTTCATATACCCTGGAGATTTTCTGAATTCCGTTGATTTGTTTGACGGCGTGCAACGGAAAACTGTCTTCACTGAAATTTCTGCCTCTTACATCGACGATCTTGATGTCGGGATTGTATTTGCTAAACATTCCTGTCAAAAGCTCTTCAAAACCATTGAATACCGAAAGTACAATAATCAGTGCGGCAGTACCGATCGCCAGACCAAGGATCGACACCGATGCAATGATGTTGATGCTTAAAGAACTTTTACCGGCGAATAGGTATTTCCTGATCAGTAACAGAATGGTCCTCATCACAAAATGGATTTGTACACAATGTCCTGGATCCTGACCCGGTAGCGTTGACGGTGCAGCAGATTCTTGCTACCGTCTGGATACGTTCTGTTGGACAGAAAAATAAAAACAAGACTTGAGTCAGGATCAACCCAGGCGCACGTGCCTGTGAATCCAGTATGCCCAAAGGTTCTTTTCGAAGCAAAGCGCGAGACATATGCCGTCTCTGAGGGTTGCAATTCCGGCATGTCAAAAATTATGGCCCTGCGTCCAAGTTTTTTGTCGCGCATGGTGAACGATCGGACGGTAGAAGATGTGAAATACTCCCTTCCGCCGTATTGTCCGTTGTTAAGATAACACTGCATTAATTTGGCCAGGTCTTCGGCAGTAGAGAATACGCCTGCATGCCCACTCACACCGCCACACATGGCTGAGCCCATGTCGTGTACACAGGCTAGGATTTTCTGGTGTCTGAAGTATGAATCTTCTTCCGTTGGTGCAATATTCTCCAGCAATACATCGTGGGCTAAAGGCTGAAAACATGTGTTGTACATTCCAAGCGGTCCGAAGATCTCGTGATCCGCATAATCAGAAAAATTCTGACCGGTAAATTTTTCAACCAGTTCCGGAATGAAATAAAAAAAAAGATCGGAGTACAGATAACGCGTACTATCGTGAAGCCTGCTGTTGAGAATGGCCTGATAAATGGTGTCCCGGTAACCGTGCTGCAGAAATAATTTGTCAGTGACATGAATATCAAATGAATCGGATTGACTGGATCGGTACAAATCTTCTCTCAGCATGTTAAGGGTATCCGGAGCAATCAGCGTATTCTTGTAAAAAGGAATCCAGCTCAATAAGCGTGCCTGATGCAGTAAGGCATCCCGGATTTTCATTGATTGTTTGTTTGTTCCAAGGAATTGTGGTAAATAGGCTGATATTGAGTCATTGACATTGAGGAGATCCTGATCTACAAAGTTCATTAGTGCAGGTGCGCTGGCAGTGATTTTTGTCAGGCTCGCAATATCATATAAAGTTGATTGACTGACCATGGCGCTGGAATCATAAGCCAAGGTTCCGAATGATTCGTTGTAGAGTATCTTGTTGTTGCGCGCAATGAGGATCTGACATCCCGGTGCTGCATTTGTAGTGACAATTTGTTCGGCGATACTACGGATTAATTCGAGGGTGTCCGAAGAAAGACCTTCAGATTCAGGAACTGTGTAACCCAATCGCAACAGTGAGGGACGTTGAATACCGCTTCCACAAGGTGACAGTGTATCGATATCCACCGGAAGAATTCCTGAGATAGGATCCGATCCGAAGACCAGTTGCGCTGCGATGTTCTGTACCATATCATTATCCTCATAACTGCAAATAACCGCAGCGGATGCTGGAAAAAATTTGGCGACGTAGGGCGTTCCAAAAATGCAAATAGCCGTATTTTGTCGACTACATAATGCCTGAATGAAATCAATCTCATCTTGTTTGAGGCCGTAATTTTGTTCGAATCGGTAATTCAGTCCGTGAATGCTAAGCAGTAACAGATCAGCAGAACGTATGTCGTTGTTGTCGAGCAGAAATACAGTATTTTTTTGTGAATAATTGAAATGCTTCATCTTCGTGTACGAAGACATTTTGCGTTGAAAGTTGTTGATACTGTCGCAACCTACGCTGATACTTACGATTTTTTGTTCAAGGTTACGAATGGGAATATCATTGTGCTTGTCTCTGGCCAGGGTGATGGCGCTGCGGTATAATTTATCTTTTAATGCGAGAGAAGTCCTTGAGTTAATATCCCGGCGTAAATTCTTGAGATCTATAGTTGATCTCTGATAAACCCCTGCGTCAAATTTGGCACCGAGTACACGGGCTACGCTTTCGTTGAGTTGATCCAGACTGATCTCGCCGAGTTGTATGGCGTTGTAGATTTTATCAATAGCGAGGTCAACATTTTCTGAAAGGAGGAGAATATCATTTCCTGCCTTGAAGGACAGCAGTTCAAGTTCGCCAGGCTGGTAACGTTGGGCGACAGCTTTCATCTCCAGTGCATCCGTTACAATCAGACCACGGTATTGATATTCGCCGCGCAAGATATTCGTTATAGCTTTGTAAGACTGTGAGGAGGAGATTCCGTTGGCAGTGTCGATGGAGGGAATGCGCAGATGTGCGACCATGATGGAAGGAAGTTCTTTTTCGCACAAAATCCGAAAGGGAAATAATTCCAGACTGTCCAGGCGATGCCTGGAATGGGTCACCTGAGGGAGATCAAAATGGGAATCGATATCAGTGTCTCCGTGTCCGGGAAAATGTTTTGCGCAGGCAACGATTTGCTGACTTTGCAGCCCTTTGGCATAGGCAAAAGACTTGGCGGTTACGTTGACACGGTCCGCGCCAAAGGATCGCTCATTGATCACTGGGTTGCGCGGATTTGAATTGATGTCAACAACAGGTGCGAAATTAAAATTGACGCCAATGCGCTTAAGATGACGACCGATGTCCTCACCCATTTTAAAAATTAAATCGTTGTCCCGTATGGCACCAAGACACATTTGTCGCGGGAAGCTAAATCCTTCCTTCTTTAAACGCATGCCGAGGCTCCACTCTGCATCCATTGATATGAATAGGGGAATTTTACTCAATGACTGGTAATCATTGGTCAGGTTGGCTTGTGTCTCAGCATCACCCTGGAAAAAACATAGACCGCCGATGCCGTTACGGCTGATCTGATCTTTAATCCTTGCAATGGCAGTGCTGTCATTCTTTCCATATGCACGCAAGATAAACAACTGACCTATCTTTTCACGCAGCGTCATGTTCTGCATGGTTTCTCTTACCCACTCCTGTCTTAGCGGCGCCCGTTGACTGAATATAAGACTCTGACCAACGATAAAAATCAGGAAGAACTTACGTTTCATTATCTGCTTCCCTGATTGAATTTGCTCTGGATATCAGGATCAATGGCTTTGGCTTCGGCAAGCATGGTCTCAGCCTGTGTTTGATCGCCCATGTTAACGTAGGTCAGGTAAAGATTGAAATATGCCATGGCTGAACGCGGATTCAATTCGAGCACTTTGTTGAATTGCGTGAGTGCTTCGTTATATTTTCCTAAAACTCCGTAAGCTACCCCCAGCAGAGATATTGTCTCTTCATCATTGTTCTTAATCTGCAGTGATCGGTTTAAATATTCGATGGCTTGTGCCGGATTATTCTCATTCATTCCTGTTACGCGGCCAAGTTCGCGATAGGAGAGCGCGAGATTATTTCGGGCGTCCCGGTCTTCAGGTCGGTACTTGAGAATAAAATCATATCTCGCGACTGCATCCTTGTATTCTTTGTTGATGAAAAATGCGTTTCCAAGCAAGTTGTGCGCTTCAAAATAGTATGGATGCATGTCAATAGCACGGCGAAGATGCATTTTGGCCTGTGCGATTTTTTCCTGTAGAACTTTGGTGTCTTTGTTGCCAGAATATTTTTCCAACAGTATTCCGCCAACCGCTGTGTTCAGCTTGGCACTGTTGGGAGAGATCTGAATATCGTGAAGGATCAGGGTGAGATCATCTTTCCAGTTCTTGTTGCGGGTGATGGTCCTCATGGCGGATAATCCAATGATAATGATGACCGCGAAAGGGACCCATGAAAAGTTGCGTTGAATCAGGCGGTATAGTAACCATCCCATCAACAGGCTAAAACCCACAGAGGGCATAAATAAAAACCGTTCACCCATAAATGTTCCGACAGAAAAAAGTAAATTCGAAACGATAAAGAGTGGGATCAAATAGGCGAGAAGGGCAAAACTCACCATAGGACGCGACTGACGAAATATCCAAACAGCTCCCAGCATCGCGATATGGATAATCAGCGATAGCAACGAAGGCAGCGAGCTGAGCGCATGCATGTTGATGTGTTTGGGATAATAATCATAAGTCAGCGGATGCGGAAAAAAAAGCAATCCGATATATCGTAACAGCGTGTAAAATATTGTTCCCAACTTCTCACCAGCGGTAAAGGGAATGTAATTTCCACCAATAAATTTAAGAAACGGATTATTCATTAATTCCGCCGACTGTCCTGCGATTGGATTCCAGCCCAATATCTGCGCCCTGCAGTAAAGAAATACAAACACTGGAATAACTAATAAAACAAAGATCCTTGCAGACGTGGTGAATTCTGCTTTCTTCATCAGCCAGAGACCGGCCGGTATCAGCGCGAGCCATGCTACCGAATTTTCTTTGGAAAACATTGCAAATCCCAGCGAGAGCATTGCGAATATTATCCAGATCATGCGTCGTTCTTCTAACCATCGGAGGACATACCATGCGGAGCTCAAGGATAGCAGGAGCGCGAGCATTTCATCCGCTCCTTTGATGTTGGCGACACATTCGGTATGTACCGGATGGATAATGAAAATTACGGAAGCCAAAAAGGCGATGGCTGAAGATTCCTTGGGCAAGAGACGGTCCAGCATCCTGCCAAGCACCTTGTACAATAATACGCCGAGTAGGGTGTAAAGCAGGATATTAACCAGGTGATAGATCCATGCCGCATCGCCAAAAAACTGGAAGATACATGCAAAAAGGATCAGGCTCAGTGGCCGGTATCGTCCGCCGGAAACGAGCTTATCCTTACCTTCGGTCTTGAAGAAACCGCGAAACGTGTCTTTGTTGAGGATATCGGGAATTCCGGACAATCCCTTCCGGACATATTCATTTTTGACAATAACAATACTATCGTCTACCGCAAAATCATTACTCAAAGTATTGACATAAAATAGCAACGACAGCACGATCAACGCAGTGATATGCTTTGAAGGCGATAGGAGAAAATCGTTAAGCCACTTGTTCATGGTGCCAATTCAAATCAGTTGTTTATTCCATGGTGCTGAAGACGTTCTGTACATCATCATCTTCTTCAATTTTGTCCAACAGTTTATTGACTTCTTCTTCCTGTTCCGGGGTTAGTTTTTTTGTTGTGGTTGGTATTCGGTCAAAGCCTGATTCGATAATTTCATAATTATTTGTTTCGAAGTAGCTCTGTAGTTTGCCGAAAGCATCGAAAGGACCATAGACGATGATTTCTTCTGGTTCGGCGACGAATTCCTCACAGCCGTAATCAATGAGTTCGAGTTCCAGTTCTTCGGTATCGACCCCGGTTTTCGGTTTGACACGGAAATTACACTTATGATCGAACATAAAACTGACTGAACCACTGACACCTAAGCTGCCGTTGTATTTATTGAAGTAGGAGCGCACGTTGGCCACAGTTCGTGTGGGATTGTCCGTAGCGGTCTCTACAAGGACAGCAATCCCGTGCGGCGCGTATCCTTCATAGGTGAGGATCTCCAGATCTTTTTCATCTTTGGAAGTCGCCTTTTTGATGGCGGCCTCTAGTCTGTCTTTGGGCATGTTACAAGCCCTGGCGTTCTGAATGGCTGCACGAAGTCTCGGATTGTTTTCGGGATTCGGGCCGGATGCCTTGACTGCCATGAATACATCTTTACTGATGCGGGCAAACTGTTTGCTCATCTTGGCATATCGCGCAAACATTTTGTGTTTTCTTACTTCAAATATTCTACCCATGATTCTTAGATATTTCTGTTATTCTTTTGCTATTTGGTTTTTGTGATTTAATAAGGCTTTTGCATTGTCATCAGCTTGGGCCCTATTGTTGGATCTATCTTATATGCTTCACTCATGAGGGCTGTGGCACGTGCCTTATCGCCTTTTTTGTAATAGGTGTTGGCCATATTGACCCGGACCATTCCGTTCTTGGGGTCTGCCTTGATTGCCTTGTCGAAATAATCAATGGACAGATCGAATTCACCGCGTGCGCCGTAGGCAATTCCGAGGGATTCGAGCAGGCGGGGATCAGAAGGTTTTATTTTTAAGGATTTGATCAGCATATCCACAGACTTGTCGAGATCGGTGTTGCGAACGGCCAGGTCCCTGCCATATTCGCGATAGCTTACCTGCAGGTTGCGAATGACATCGCTGTTGGTTGGTACGAGTTCGAGGTATTTTTCATAAGTCGCAATCGCTTTCTCATAATCTTTGCGGAGATAATTGAGGTTGCCGATCAGAAAAAGCGCGTTGGCAAGACGGGGGTATAGCTGCACCGCTTTTTCAAGGTGTGGCAGTGCTTCGCTCACCAGCATTCGGGTGGTCGCCGTGTCCTTCGAATTTTTTATTTTATCAATCAGGTGATAAGCCAGTTCATCATGGGCTTTGACACTGTTGACGGAGGTGCGCACATCGGTGCTGAATAGCGAATACTCATCTTTCCAGTCCGTATTGCGAGAGATCAGTTTTGCTGCAAACAATCCCAACGATACAATCAGGACTGCAGAAGCAAGGGCAGGTCTATGGATATTTAACTTGTAGAGGCCATATGCCGCCAGCAGACAAAATCCCCAACTTGCTGTAAATGCAAAACGTTCACCCATCGGCACACCCATTGGCACCACCAGATTGCTGATCAGGATCAGCGGAATGATCAGCAGGATCAGAGCATAAGCGACAAGCGCATTGCGTTTGCGCAACAACCATGCGGTTAGCAATAGACCGAGGATAAGTAGCAGGGAAATGAATGGTATCGGTGTGTTGAGTCCTTGTAGTCGGACATGTTGTGGGAAATAATCGTGCGTCAGTGGATGAGGAAAAATCATGAGCTGCAGGTATTTGCCCAGACAGTAGAAAATCATTCCCAATCTTTCTGTCAGCGAGGCATCCGTCACTGAAGTGCCGCGTATCTTGAGGAAGGGGTTCGTTAGTACATCTCTGGTAGCTTCTCCAAATACGGTAAAGCCAATCGCGGCAGTTCTTGCTGCGAAATAAACTACGGACGCCAAAAGCAGTGGTAGAAGCACCATGACCATTTTCTTCCAGTCCATGTTGCGAAACATCCAAATACCGAGCGGTATGAGCACAAGAAATGCTGCGGCACTTTCTTTCGAGAAAAATGCCAGTGCAAAAAACAGAAATGCCCACAAGAGCTGGATGGCCTTTGTCTGATCGATATAGCGTAATACGGCAGAGAATGACATTACCGAAAAAAGCAGTGAGAGAATTTCATCCAGTCCTTTGATGTTGCTAACCGCTTCCGTATGAATTGGGTGGAAAGCAAAGAATAGCGTGCTCAGCAACGCGAGTCCAGCGGCATGCTCTGGGTAACGCTGTGAGAGAAGCTTAGAGACCAACCCGTACATGAGAACACAGAGAATTGCAAATAGAAATATGTTGATCAGATGGTAGTACATTGGCTGAAGTCCAAGAAAAGGATATTTTGCGGCAAAGAGCACCTGGGACAATGGCCGGTAGCGGCCGCCGGTGACGGTTACACCACTTTGATCATTGAGAAAAAATCCCTTGAAACTGTCATGGGTGAGAATATCCGGAATACCTGCGAATCCTTTTTTGACAAATTCGTTTTTGCAAAGGACGATGTTGTCATCCAGCACAAACCCGTTACGAAGGGTATTGGCATAAAGCATGAACGCTGCGGTAAAGAGGATCAACCGGTGCCATTTTTTGTTGTTCCATAGCACGTTCAGAAACCCACTCATATATTAAATTATTTTGTAATATGTATGTTGATAATAAAGAGCACAAAGATAGCCAAAAATCCCTTGCAGAACCTTACTTCAACGCCATAAATCAAGGGTCTTCTTGACAACAGACCGAAGGGGATGCCGGACATTGACGTCGGCTGAATTTCAGAAGGACATCTTACATCATTTCGTCGGATGAATAAATCTCAAAATCAGACGCTTACAGATTTGTAATGATTTAAACTAGGATCGTCGTATGCTTCTATCACAGCGTACTCTGAGGCTGATCGGGTTAGGAAATATCCCGTGTCAGACTGAAGTGATAAGCAAACGGAAAGAAATCCAAATTCGGGTGCTTAACGGGCATTAAATATTCTAGCAACAGGATACAGTCGGTAATATGGCTCGCTGAACCTGGAACGGTAGTACACAAACTCCAGTTTGTCGGCCATCCTTCGTGCAGAACTGCTGTCCGAAGTAAGATATGACTTGTAAGCTTTTGCCAGTTCTGGTTTGCTGCTGATTTCCTGTTCAGCGAAGGGAGCGAAAGCATAATCCGAATAATATTCTTTGCGCATGAGGACCCCATCAAAAAAGTTCCATGCAAAATAGGAATCCTCCGCCTGTGGTTCGAGGGTCTGAATGATCCATTGCATGCTTTCCTGTCGAACCGGAACCAGAACATCTCCTTTGAGATATGGGTATGACATGGATTCCTCTGTGACCTGAAGGTTGGTATGCAGGTAGTGATTTTCGTAGGGTGTCGGAACAGTCTTAAAATCACCCAGACGGTAATAACTGGCACGAACGAGTGAATCCTTCGAGAGTCGTGTAAAATGTACGCCATTACGTTGAAGGCTGCGGATGACATCCTCATATGCCTGAGGTATGATATAATAGTCAGGTAGACTGACTATCAGTTCCGGTATGTAATTTTCGTAATAGGGAATGTTCTGTTGAAGTCCACTTTGCGGATCATAGCAATACAGCGAATCACAGAGAACCGGATAGTAAATGCTTTTGGTTCCGAAACTGCGGAAGGCCATCATTTTGGGTGAAGCCGCATCGAGTTTCCATCGGATCGGGTAGTGATCACTTTTTTGCATCGATGCTGCAGAGGCAGTACGAATGTTTTTTATTTCAGATTGGTGCGCTGCGGTATATTGCAGAATCTGCCACAACAACAGCGAAGTCGCCTGTACTCGGCGTGCAAAAGGTTTGAGCATGTGTGTCTCAATCACGAAAGGGATGCTGTGATAGAGCGCTGCGTAACCTGAGCTGAATCGCGGTTTGTCATAGAAAGCATAAACCCCATCCTCCATGCGATCCCGAAATTCAACGTAAGGTATCATTTCCTCTCCGGCGTTCTTCATACCGTCATACAATTGCGGAAGCATTTTATCATAGAGATAGTCTCCCAAAATATTTCCCAATTTGCCTCTCATGCCGGGCAGTACACTGATTGCATAGGGATAGTCCGCACCATCGGTTGTGTGTGTATCAACAAATACATCAGGTTGCCATGCCTGCCAGGTTTTGGCGAAGGTTTTGGCATTGCGGGAGTCCTGTTTGATAAAATCGCGGTTAAGATCCAGGTAATTGTTATTTCCCCGAAAGCCATAGAATTCCGGGCCATTCTGATTCGTGCGCGAGGTGTTATTGCGCCGCAGACATCCGCCGATATTATATACCGGGACAATGACAATACTAACTTTGTCGAGAAGACCTTTGTATTCCTTTCTGGTGACCAGGTCTCGTGCGAGCATCATACTGGCGTCAATGCCTTCTGGTTCGCCGGGATGGATGCCGTTGTTGATCCAGACAATCGCCCTGGATTTTGCCCGGATCTGATCGGCCCGCGAGAATCCATCGCGGTCTACAATGACCAATTCGATCGGATAGCTTACATCGCTACGTCCTGCCTTGATCATGGTAATGGATTTGAATCGATGATCCAGTGTACGGTAATAATCCATGCATTCAGTGAAGGTTGCTGTCTGGTTGTTGTTTTTTTCGAAGACTGTGCGCAGATCCTGAGAGGATACCAGGAATGGCAGCATCAGCAGGAGTAACATCGACCTGTAGTTCATGCGCATAAAGATAATCTGTAATACACAACACTTGTTTCAGCTTTGTCCACGCTGCCTGGCGCATATTATTGCCAGATGTGTACCTCCGATAAATCAGCCTATAAAACATACTGCCGCCGCTTAAGAGCATTTGATTTCCACTAAAACTGTTGGTATTTATAATCCTAGAGCACAAGCCACTGTCGCGTACTTTTGCATCAGATTCAGAAAAATATGGCTGGTGAATTCATCTATCTTCTGGTCGGGCTATTGGGAGGACTTGTCATGATATTGATTTGGCGCGCGAAATCAGTGCCCCGTGACAGTCTCACGGAAATGGAGAACCGTTATCGTGAGGCGAATACACAGACCGCCCTTTTTCAAGAGCGGCTGCAGTTGACACAGGTGGAATTATTGCAGGTTAAGGATCTGCTTGGTCAGAAGACCAGCGAAGGTCATCAACTGTTGCAGGATAAGGCCAGTCTCAGTGCCGCGGTGGAACAGTTCAAAGCCTTTGCTGATCGGTTCAAGACTGAGCTGGAATCAGAGAAAATGACGAATCAGAGACAGCAGGAGGAGATCGGGCGACTGCAGCGTATCACGAGCGAATTTCAAGCCGGCAACCAGTATTTGCAGGAGAAACTCAATACCCAGAAAGCAGAACTGGAGGAGTTCCGTCGCACTTCACAGCTTGAATTCAGCCAGATGGCAGATAAAATTCTCGAGGAAAAGGTCAGTAAGTTTACTGAAAAGAACAAGGAAAACCTCGATCACATCCTCAAGCCCCTTGGTGAAAACATAGAGCAATTCAAAAAGAAGGTAGAGGAGACTTATGACATCGAGTCCAAGCAACGCTTTAGCCTGGAAGAAAAAGTCAAAGAGCTCATGGAGCAAAGCAACCGCATCTCCCAGGAAGCCAATAACCTAACCAATGCCCTTCGCGGGCAGGCGAAAAAGCAGGGCAACTGGGGAGAAGTCATTCTGGAGAGCATTCTGGAAAAATCCGGTTTGCAGAAGAACCGTGAATACAAGATCCAGGCGACAATGCAGAATGAGGAAGGCCAGGTATTTCGGCCGGATGTCCTGATCTTTCTTCCAGAGGAGCGGACCATTGTAGTGGACTCCAAAGTGTCGCTTACGGCCTACGACCGCTATTGCGCTGCAGAAACCAAGGATGAACAGGAGATGCATCTGCAACAACATCTTGCATCTTTGTATCAACACATTGATGATCTGTCGCGCAAGCGATATGATGAGCTGACCAAGGGGTTGGATTTTACGATGATGTTCATCCCGATCGAACCCGCCTATCTGCTGGCGATACAGGAGGACCAGAATATGTGGAACTATGCCTATAATAAAAGAATACTGCTGATCTCCCCAACCAATCTGATCGCGGCACTCAAGCTGATCAGCGACTTGTGGAAGCGGGAGCAGCAGAATAAGAATGCGATGGAGATCGCAAAGCAGGGAGAGCGCCTCTATGAAAAGATTGTTGGATTTCTGGACACCATGGAAGACATCGAAAAGCATATCAACAAGACACAGGAGACCTTCCTCAAAGCCAAAAAACAACTTAAGGACGGTAAGGGCAATATGGTCTCGCAGGCGCAGAAGCTGAAGAGCATGGGTATCAACAGTGACAAGATGATCCCTGAACATCTGGGTGGAGAGGAAGATCAGGTGGATTAAGAAGGATGGTTGCCCTCTTTGTTCCAATGCAGCGAATGAAAGTTCTGTTATTAATCATCTATAATTGCCTGATGAAAATCCTTCAATTCATTGCAGTAGCAAAGAATATCATTTTTTGTCAGCTATATCTGGAAGTAAATTTTTGTATGCAGGGTTCAGACCCAGCATGTCGGCGAAGACTCCTGCAGTCTCAATTAAGCCGTGGAGCTTTCAGGCACGGAGAAGGCTTTTTTACTATGCACCGTTTTTGTCATCATTTTTGCATTCTCCTGCCAGTGTCTTGCACGCGTTGCTGAAGGGTGTGTCATTGAGGTCGACAGGTAGGCAAAGAAAGTCACGCTAAGGCGGCAAAATGAATCTTGTACCATTGTACAGTATAAATTAGACTCCAAGGATAAATATGAAAACCGGGGTCTCGTTTGATTATTAAGACCCCGGATGTAAAATTTGTGTCGCATTGAATGCAACATTCAGTATTTTCTTAATCGAACTTACTTCACAAAGTTATTCTTTTGAAATAATCTGTGAACTAAAAATGCTCTCGTTGCTACATTTGGCTCTAATCAGGTAAGGACCTTCAGGCCATTCTTTGCAGTTAATCTTAGCTATGTGACCATCACATAATTGAGCCGAAACCAAAGAACCTGCTGAGTTGAATACTTCAATACGCTCTAACTCAGATTCAGTCTCAATCGTAATAAGATCTTTAGCGGGATTTGGAGCTAATCTTAAGCCCTTCGTCAAGTTGTGTTTGCCTGTCTCTGTTACAATAGGTTGGCCTTGCCCAATTATAGGCGGATCCACTTTGGTAAAGACCCTTGCATAATCAAATTGAAAGCGGCAGTAGGGCGTGCCATATTCATAATATTGGTTCTGATAGTTACTGATCCATTGCATCTTGGTCTCTGCATCTTCCGTATTACTGTTATGAAAGTCATCCATAGCCAGTGCCCGAATTACCGGCAGGCTTAATCCACTTACTTGATCTAGGATTGGGCACATATCATTGCCTCCGCTTCCTCCAGCTGTATTACAAACAATGGTTAAAGGGTTGGTATAGTAAGGTGTATAAATCAGTGGGATATCATTACCTCCCCTGGTAAGTGCGTAGTTGCCTGCCTGTGGCGCCGAACCTCCCCAGTAATTGTAACTGCCTTCAATCTGATCAATCAGTCTGTAATAATATTGTACATCAAAATACAATTGAGAATTATTTGCAAGTGTAAACTTGTTCTTTCCTACAATGCCCAACCCGGAATTATTTGCCAAAGGACTTATGCTGAGGAGAATATCCTGCCCCTGAATACAATATTCATTGTTGTAAAAATTACAGCATCCCAGCTCAGTCATGCCCGATGTGCCGTTACCCAACATGTAAATTCCTCTGTAATTATTATTAAAACTTGACTGGTAAGCAAAAACATTTGAAGAACCGACTGCATTTATTCCATCGATACAATGAGTAAACGTAGAATTCCTGACTACAAAATAATCAACTCTAACAAGATTAAATCCCTGCTCCATATTGTCCACATGAACACGACTTAAATCTGCCCGATCAACATATAGAAGAGTAGAATTCTTCCCGCTGATTAGATAAACTGAATCAAAGACTGCTTTAATGATACCATCCATATGCACGGGGTAATCGACAAGCGTAAAGACCGTTCGCTTAATGTCAAGAAGCTCAAGCCCGAGCTTGGCCCATACATCCGACCTGATACCGGCCTCGATATCCTTAAAGTTACAAAAATTGGTTGTTACTTTATTGCCTATACCTCCTTTTGTGATAAAACCATGCGCATTATTCTTCTGCGGGGCATACCCCACTGTCCCCTGAACGCCAAGACTATCCAGATGAATACTTGCCTCCGTTGTGATATCACTGCTGGGCTCCATATCAATTCTACCTCTACCGAGTGATACGCCCTGACAAATAATATTCAGATGACAATACTGATTCAATCGGAGAAACCGTACTTCCTTCATAAAACCTCTGGCACTGAAGTCCTTGTCCACATCGATATCTAATTTGGAATTATGGTCAAGCTGTATGTAACCATTACCCTGATGCTTCCATTCTCCATTATATCTAAAAATACCGTTGTCTTTAACAGTAATCTTGCATCTTCCGTCGTCAGTAAGCACTCCATCTACCAATCTTAGGATAGCGCCCTCATCTACAATAATTTTTCCATGAGCTTCTACAATTAATTCTGCATCTTCGGTAAGGTTCAAGATCCCTCCATTAAGCAGGTGTACTGTTCCTCCATCATGAATATAGATCTTCGATTTTACTTCGGCAATTAATTTTCCCCCGAGATCAATAACTAATTTTCCACCATTATAGATGTGCATGACGGATTCCGCATGAAGTTCGAATTTTCCACCATTTCCAATATTGATAATTCCGCCTTTATTGATATTAACTTCAGACTTGTTGTCAATAGTCATTACACCAAGATTGCGAAGTATTAATCTCGCCGAATCCCATACAGAAAGGCTAGCTGTATGATCTACTTCTTCTTGCCCGACTATAATACTACCTCCATTGATTAGTGAGACAACTGTAGTATCAAGAATACATGGCTTCTTTTTAATATGTAGTTGCATTCCATGCTGTATAATATTATTAGGATTTTCAATATCATTCGTGTATCCAATCTTGCCAGTCCTACCTACCCACAAAGATCCTTCATCTTCGATACTTAGATCAAAGTCAATTATATTCCGGGTCTTAAATAATTTATTATCTGCATTGACTCTATAGCCTTCTCCAATATGATATATTGATCTCAACGGTGATGTAAGATTACGAATAGTTGTTGTATTCTTAATCAGCCATTTCGCAATATTTTTGTCTAAAGTGACATGATCCATATTGTAATCTAAGAAAGTCTGTGTCCTGAATATTCTCTGTTCATATTGCTGAGAGCCTTCGTAATCAGTTAATTAAGTGTATCCATTATTCAGAACGTACTCTTTATTCGTAAGTGTTACTGCTTGAAAGTAAGGATCAGATAGATTTATAGCAAGCGCACTTACAGTAGGTATAAAGCAGAATGCTTGATAAATCCAGTCATGCCCAGTTTCTTCTTCATTTCCATCTTCTCCTATGCTATTAAAGATTCTAAGTCCCCCAGGAGCACTATCGTAGGGAAGAAATCCTGCGCCTGTAAATAATCTTGCATCTTTAAAATCAAGTGCTAAGAATTTTTGATGAATAGTACCTTCATACATTGTAACCCATGATCCGTTAGTAATTGCTTTAATTTCTACTAGATGATTTAACCCAACGATAAGTCCAGTCCATTCACCACACGACAGACAAATGTTTTCATTCATTAAGACATCTCCTGGTTCGAACTTCATTCCAATGCCCTTACCGTTCTGCTTTACTATAGAACCATTAGCTATACCATAATGCGGTATGTTTAGATTGCCAAGGGCATTTAGTTGGTTCATGAATGTAGTATGGTAAGCACCTAGTACTTCAGCAGTTCCATCATATAGTTCATAGGAAGGTGTATTGTGTTTTTCTGCAAGACTAGCGTGATAATAAAGCATTTGCTTCGCCGCAGTTGAATTCAATGCATTATAGCCAGCACCAAGTGCCTCTTGTCTATCCTTCAACTTCTTAAAGAAGACTTCATGATTCCCTAAATGATCAACCATCATCTGCATTCCCAATGGAATATTAGCTCCGAGTAGTGGCGAGTCAAAGCTGATGTAACTTTCTGTCTCATGAGCTGGCCCATCAAGCTCCATCTTGCGTAATGCTATCTTACCTACAAGTCCACCCATACTTGCTCCAACTACTACATTGCTCTCTGTGCTTCCAGCTTCATGCTTGCGCTTATTAATCTCAATAATCGCTTCTCTCACCCACTTCGCATTCTCGAAGATATTTTGTGAACCATTATCATAATTAATAAAGAAGATATCGTAATCCTCTTTTTTCATTGTTTTTGAAAGTGCTTCATTCAAAGAATAATCTCTTAATAATATTCCATTAGGTGATTTCATTGCAAAATCCCAATTGTATTTTCCTGCTGGATCGAAGCCCTCAAGCAAGATGAATGGCTTTCTGATCTTACCATCATTACACTTATTACCTATGAAGTAATATGCAGTAACACCTGTACCTTGGGGACCAATATGGAAGTTTCCATCAGGTGAAGAACTATAGCCTTCTGGCATAGCGAATCCTGAAGTTTCAGGTTCTATTACTAGGATATCAGAAGTATATCTGATTGTCCCATCATTCAGATATACTTTCATCTTTATTATGTAGGTATCATAGTCGCTATAACTTACATCTACAATCTGATCAGGCAGTATTCTAATCCATCCAGTTCCATCATCAACATAAATTAAAATTGAGTCGATTCCAGAGTTCATATTCGTCTTGAATAAGTCTTGATGGAATCTAAGCTTGAACTCTTTCTTATGGCTTACACCCGTTCCGACTGACATGATGATTGTAGTATCTGATAAATAGGGAAGCTGATTCCGTCCTATGACATCATAGAATTGATTATTCGAAGTGTAGATAAGATTACTGTCAATAGCCCATGGTTTGAATCTATCGAATGTATAAAGTAGTAAGCCAATAGGAATTGTATCTTGGTTAGCTTTTACTTGATCTATAAGGTCGAAGTATGGATCAATATTAGCCCTATGACTTGTATCTACATAAGCGAATTCCATCATCCCATGTGCAAGTCCAAGCTGGAACATAGATGTATTGATGGTATCAACTTGGGTCCAGCCATCAATAGATTTAAGCGGTAAGTATTCCAGCGATCTCTCGTAGAGTATCTGAGACGGCACTTGTGATTGATCCAGTGTTGATAGTGCATTCAACACTTTCTGCTCAAGAGACTGAGCTGTCAATGATCTGATCAGCAGGCATAGCAATGCCATTACACTGAAAGTGATTTTTGTCTTCATAATTTTTAGAAATTATTTTGTATATTGAAGACTTAATATTTTTAGCTTCAATATGGGTTAGATAAGATTTAAGTTATTCGAAGATTATTGATTTATAAATAATGCTATAGAAGCATTAAGTAGTGTTCAATAATTTCAATTGAAATGGATATTGAGTCGACTGGCTATTAAATGTTTGATTATTAATATTTAATTTTTAATATTCCTGAATTAATTTGAATTGTATCAAGGCAATTAGAGTAGCATTTAAATTTAAATTCAGCATCCAAAATTCGTTCAGTTTCATTAAGTTGTAGAATCTTAAAATTTTCGGTATTAAAAGTATCAAGTTCAAATAATTTGCAACCGGAATTTTTATTGTGGTCAGAGTAAATATCATTGTAATATCTAAGCCTTTGCCAACTTCGATTGTATAAATCCACATTTCTAATAGCTAGGTGCATTCCATTGTTTAAGTTATCGTTAACTGCAATTATACCAAGATATTTATCCACATTATAATACTCTATAATTATTGATTTACATCCAAATAAAGGATCTGGCTCGCAATAAGGAGACCAATCTACACCATTTATCTTGCATTTAAATTCATTTTTGAAGCAATCCTTACAAGGGTCAGTTCCGCCAGAGTCATCTGTGCAGCAACTCAAGAAAAGAAGAAATGGTAATAGATGTAGGAAGTTATTAAATTTTATCATATGTTTAATTTTTATTGTTTAATAAATTTCTGTGATTTAATTATCTTGCAATTATATTGTTTTGAGAATAACATAATTATTTTTCTATTATATGTGGAATTATTCAACATAGCTTTAATAGCTAAGGGCAAAGTACCCATCAGATATCGAGATTGTATCCTTGCAATTATTAAAACATTCAAATTCAAATTCTCCTTTGATTATTCGAGAATTCGAGTCGAATTTCTTTATGATAAAAAAACCAACTGAAGTATCTATTGAGAATCCATGACAATCATCTATCTTATTTTTATTGTAATAACTTCGTTCATAATTATATTGATTAACAGTATCTAATAATTTAAAAGATGATCGAGAAATTAAGTGAAATCCATCACCCAATTTGTCATTAAAAGCTAAGAATTCAAAAAATGGTGGATCATTATTATATTTAGTTTTAATCGAATTGCATCCAAACAATGGATCATTACTCGCGCAATTGGATACCCATTCCTTGCCGTTGACCTTGCACCTGACAATATCCTTGAAGCAGGTTGGGCAAGGATCTTCGTTCTGACAACAAGAGAACATGAATAAGATGAGGAAGGAGAACACCAGCAGTTGAAGATCGATTTGATTTTTCATGATTTTGTGTTGAAGTATTGTATTTCCATCATTTAAAGGCTCCTGAATCATATGGAGCATTTAAAAATGTACATACAATCTTAAGGTGATTTCTTAGATAAAGCGCAAAATTATGAATCCATTTTTGACATTAACATATTAAGAATAGTAATATATATAGAATAATGGCTATTTCGACGCTCTATTGTTAAAACTGTGTCCTTTATTGAGAAATAGTAAGTAGATTTTCGATTTCAAAGTCATAAATTGACTCAATGGATACGATCATTTTCAACAAATTGTTGATAGACCGGATCGCCAGCCTGGTCGGCGCGGATGAGGTCCTTGACTTTCTTTGCAAAGAACTCAATAAAGGAAGGAGTTCAGTCTATAAAAAAATGAGGGGTGAGATCGAATTCTCCACCGAGGAACTGATTCAGCTCGTTCGACGCCTTAACCTATCGTTGGATCACATTATACTCGAGGCGCCGCAGCACCTCATCGCATTCGATCTGCCATTTCGCTCAGTCAAGATACAGGATGCGGGTCAGTTCATCAGACTGATTGCGGGTGAGCTTAATCTGATGTCACAATATAAACACTTTCACGTGTACTATGCGACGAGAGAGATTCCGTTGTTCTATCATTTTTATTACCCTAATCTCGCCCGCTTCAAGGCATATGCCTTTATGAGGACCGCCTGGGACTTCCCCTCGAAGAAGCAGCATTTGTTTTCACTTCACTCGGATATTTTTAATGCCCAGTTTGATCAATTGTCCGTGCAGTTGATCAGCGGGTTCTCCAGGGTGCCCAGCCGCGAGTTTTGGAATATGAATGTGTTGGATACCACTCTTTTTCAGCTGGAGTATTTCCTTCAGGCTGGCCTGTTCAAAGACCCCGGCGAGGCCATTCTGATTCTCGAGAGCATCTATGCACTGACTGCGGATCTCGCAGAAATGTGCAGCAGAGGATCTAAAATGGACGCAAGACGGAAGTTTAGTGAAGATGTCAATTTCACCTTATTCATTAACGATCTTACCCATACCGGCAACGTCATTCTTGCCAAGTCAGAAGAACAATCGACATTCTATATTACACTAGATAACCCAAATTACATCAAGTCTTCAGACAAGGATATCTGTGACTATGCGGCACATTGGATGGAAAGACTCGAGACTTTCTCCGAAAGAATCTCCAATAAAGAAAGCCGGGCGAGTATGAGACTCTTTAACCACCTTCAGCTCAGAATCAGCCAGACGGAGAAAATAGTCCGCGCCTATGTATGACCGAAACCTGGAATAAAAAGAAATAATTCCAAGTAGCAAACCGATTCGACAAATCTGTCCAATTTATAGTAGACCAAGACAATAAATTCAATGGCCTTAGATGAGCAACATTACGGACAATAAATTTAATTGTCGTCGCCTTTAGTGGTTTGCAAGATTTAATTGGGCTCTTACACTCAATAGATTCAAATATACACTTACACTTTCGCACTGTTTATCATGCATTATGATCGCTTTTCTATTTGAAGTACACGCGCGTCATCACCGGATTGTGATCCGAGTAACTCGTCTGCAGGACCCGGTGAAAGCAGAAACCCAGTCTGCGTTGATCGGCGAGGATGACGTCGATGCGCAGGCCCGGAAGGAGGCCTACGTAGGTGGATCCAAATCCGCTGCCGCATTCAAGAAAACTGTCCTTGCGATCTTTTGCCAAAGTTTTGTACGCAAAACTAAACGGCGTATCGTTGAGGTCGCCCGAGAGGATGCATGGATAGGGGGATTCACTGACATGGCGGTTGATCAACTCTGCCTGTTGCGCTCGGCGCATAGACATTTTGCGGTATTTGTAGAGGATCTGTTTGACGAGGCTGAAGCGCGCAGTCTCTTCATCTTCTTCATCGCGAAGACGCGCCACCTGGCGTGTGATACTGTTGGACTGAAGGTGATAAGAATAGACCCTGGCCCTGCGGCCTTGTACGAGGATATCTGCCCACAGGCAACTGTTGGTGTTGGTGCCGAAGTCGATGAGACCCTGATCCAGTATGGGATATTTCGAATAAATGGCTGCACCATGATTAATGACATAATGCACGTAAGGAAATAACTCAGATCGCGAGATGACTTCATCTGCAAACAAGTTGTTCTCTTGTACGCAGAGCACGTCCGGATCATTTTTGCGGAGGAAGGCGAGAAATTGTGATTTATTGCGCGAGGCCGTCTGGTCTGATGTATCCTTGAGATTGCGCAAGCCAAACACGTTGAAGGACATCAACTGGAATGAGGCGGCCTGTCTGCACCGAACGTCACTGCTTTCTGATTCCCAGGACAACATTTTGTTGATTTGAGGAAAAGCTACCAATAATATTACTGCCGATAACCAGGCGTAGGATCGGTGCACCATCAACCAGAAAAATACAATCAGAAGATTAAGGATGATAGAGACCGGAATGATCAGACTGGCAATTGAAAAAATCCAGAATTTCTGCGGATCAGTGCCTTCAAATAAATAAAGTAAAAGACATACAATGCCCCAGACAATATTTAAGGAAAATAAAAACCGGATCATTTTTCAGATAATTGATCGAGGAATTTTTTCTCATCATCAGTCAGCGAATGTATACCATTGTTCTTAATCTTGTCTAGTATTGCATTGAGTCTGCTTTCAACATCACTCTGATTCTTTTTGACATCTGGTGCAGCAACTGTGCGTGTTGAAATGGCTTGACGTTTTGGGTGTAATGGTTTTTTGCTTTGTCTTTTGAAGGACAATCCGGAACGCAACACCACAATGTAAAGATATCCGGCGAGAGCACCGCCAATATGCGCAGCATGTCCGCCGGAATTGCTGTTTTGTCCGACAAACAGGAGATCCAGGACCAGCCAAGCCAATGCAATGTATTTGATAGAGACTCTGCCGATGAGCAATAATGTCAACTGATAATCCGGAGAGAGCGCGGCGGCTGCAAATAACAGTCCCATCACGGAAGCTGATGCTCCATAAGCGATGAGATGTTCATACTTCATCCAGGGAAGGATTTCGCACGAAAGCATAAAAAGCAAGGCACCAGCGAGCCCGGCAAGCGCAAATATTCTGATCGCATGACGTTGTCCGATCAGATCTTCTACGATCATGCCAAACCAATACAGGCTGAGCATATTCCACAACAGATGGAAGAAAGACTGATGTGTAAACAGATGCGTCAGCCAAACCCAGGGATGTATCAGGTCGTCATGCCATGAAGAAGAAAGTGACAACCATCTAAGCAGCGGATGGTATATCTCCGTCGATTTTTCAGCGCTAAACTGATGGTAAGAGGCGCTGATCTGCAGTGCAACAAAAACGAATACTGAAATCACAATGACCCACATTCGGAAACCGCCTGTGCGCAATTGATATCTCAGGTCACTCCACAACGAATCAAACATACTTAAATTCTTCGCGTCCAGCGCAACAACAATAAAAACCCAAAAAGCGCGCCGCCAAGATGAGCAAAGTGTGCGATGCCAGAAGCCATGCCGCTGATCCCGGAGAGTAGATCGTAAGCCAGCAGTCCCAACGCCAGATACCGCGCTTTGATTGGAATTGGAATAAACATCAGGAACATCTCCAAATCAGGGAAAAGATAAGCAAGTCCGATAAACAATCCGTTGATAGCGCCGGAAGCACCAACTGCAGGCGTGTACATAACTGAATCGATTCCTGCAAAATGAAACTGGTAATATTGAAAGGCAAAATGAAGCACTGCGCCACCCAGGCCACTGACAAAATAAAAAATCAAAAAGCGGCGCATGCCCAGCACACTTTCCATCAGCGGGCCGATGAAAAAGAGTGACAGCATATTGAACATCAAATGGCTCACCGAACCATGCATAAACATGTGCGTAATCAGTTGCCATGGCCTGAACATAGGACTTTCAGGATAGAACAGGGCGAACTTGGAAATCGATTCCTGGTCTGTAAAAAATGTATTGACCCCCAGAAAAACCAGGCCATTGATAATCAGTAGGTGCTTGACTGCTTCTGTTAATCTGTACATCAGTTGCCGAATAATTTAAAAAACTCATCGAGCTTAATCAAGTGGATACATTTTTTTCCGCCCGGTGTGGTATTTGGATTCTGACATAGGAACAGATTTTCGATGATCGTGTTCATTTCCTGGGTGCTGAGTCTTGTGCCGCGGCGGACGGCCTGTGTAGCAGCCAATGATCGTGCGACATTTTCAGCCGGCGAAAAATCAAACTCCAGATTCATTTTATATTGTTCGATCATCGATGAGATCATATCCTTCTCGACGATTTTTTCATCAAGCGCTGCCGGAATTGCATGGATAATAAAGCTATCTGCTCCGAACGCTTCAATCTCAACGCCATTCTGGCGAAGAATATCCGTAATTTTTAGCAGGATGTGCGCATCCGTTTTGCTGAGGTGAAGGGTAATTGGAAACAGGAGCTGCCGGCTTGCTGCGGCGCTGTCACGTCCGGTACGGATAAATTGTTCATATAATATTCGTTCATGTGCCGCCTGCTGGTCTATAAACCCAACGCCCTGCGCCGAATGAAACATGATATAGGAAGAATACAGCTGAACAGGATGTTGGAAAGCGATGTCGTCATCATGTAGTGGTAATTCGTTATTGGAAGTTTGTGGAGGAGCAAAAACCAGTTCTTCCCTTTCCTGAATCTTACTTCGACCAGCATCCGGGAATGCCAACTGACGCCAGTGGGCCTGACTTCCTGCCGAAGGAAGACTGGCATCTGCTTTTGCATTTATTGGGGACGATGTATTTTTTGGATGAAACATCCTTTCAATGCCGGGACTTTGATTGTCGAAATCAAGAGTTGGAGCCAGAATTTGTTTGCCAAGCGTCTGTCGGACACTGATCTTGAGAAAATTATAAATTAGCCGGTCGTCATCAAATTTGATCTCATGTTTGGTAGGATGCACATTGATGTCGATGTGTTCAGGGTCTATCTCCAGAAAGAGCACATAAAACGGGTAGCCATTTCGCGCGAAGATTTCTTCATAGGTGCTGGCGATCGCGTGATTGAGGTAATGATTTTTGACTGGGCGTCGGTTGACAAAAAGGTATTGCTCACCGCGTGACTTGCGGATCAGTTGATCGTTACAGAGGTAGCCACTGATTTTTAGAATATCTGTTTCCTGGTTGATTTCGATCAGGTGTTCGTTATATTTCTTTCCGAAGACATTGACGATACGCTGTCTCAACCCTTCCTGGGGACAGCGGTACAGTTCGTGCCCATCCTGAATAAAGCTCATTTTAAGATCCGGATGGGAGAGTGCCTGTACCACAAATTCTTCCTGTAGGTGACGCAGTTCGACCACATCCGATTTCAGGAATTTCTTGCGCGCCGGGACACTGAAGAAGAGGTCGGAGACCCTAATCTGGGTGCCTGGGAGTGCAGCGCAGGCTTCCTGCTGCAAGACTTTAGAATCCCGGATTGATATTAGCGTCCCGGTCTCATCTTCTTTGCGCCGGGTCTTCATTTCGACATGTGCCACTGCGGCGATTGAAGCGAGTGCCTCACCCCTAAAACCAAGGGTTTGAATCCGGAAGAGATCCTGGCTGTTGCGGATTTTTGAAGTGGCATGGCGTTCGAAAGACATCCGGGCATCCAGGGGGGTCATACCACATCCATTATCGGTCACCTGAATAAGCTCCTTGCCCCCTTTATCGACCACTACTTTGATTTCTGTGGCTCCGGAATCAATGGCGTTATCCATAAGTTCCTTAATGACCGATGAGGGCCTTTGAATAACTTCTCCTGCCGCGATCTGGTTGACCACACTGTCGGGGAGCAAGCGAATGATCTCTGTCATACCAGACCCAAAATTATTCATTTTGAAGCAGCACGACTGACTTTTCCCGCATCTACTAAAATATCTGGCATCAGCTCTTGTGCAGGAGCATCCTTCTGGCTAACCGGAAGCGATGATGCTTCATATCACTTTTAATAGCCCGGACATCCGTTTATATTGCTTATTTTTGCATTTCCAAGCTGAATATGAGCGACCAGATCAAGCATGAATGCGGTCTTGCATTTATCAGATTATTAAAACCACTTGCGTATTACCAGGAGAAGTATGGCACTTCGTTTTACGGATTGCAGAAGCTTCAGCTACTCCTTCAAAAACAACGAAACCGTGGCCAGGATGGTGCAGGACTCGCAACCATCAAACTTGATGTGCGTCCCGGGGAAAAATATTTTTCCGTTCATAAGAGCAATGCCAATAATTACATCAGTCATTTGTTTGAGGGCGTATATGCTCACTTCAAGGACCTCGACAAGGATCAACTTCAGAATACGCAATGGCTCAAAAAAAACAAGCCTTTCACCGGAGAGGTTCTGCTGGGTCATCTGAGATACGGTACCCATGGTGACAACAGCCTCGAGACGGTGCATCCCTTTGTCCGGGAGAATAACTGGATTAGCCGCAATCTCGCCGTCGCCGGAAATTTTAACATGACCAATGTTGATGAACTTTTTGACAAGCTGGTCAGCCTGGGACAGTACCCCAAGATTAAGTCCGATACCATCACGGTGTTGGAGAAGATCGGACATTTTCTTGATGAGGAAGTACAACATCTTTTCAACTGGTACAAGCCTGAGGGGTACAGTCAGATGCAAATCAATCCCCTGATTTTTGACCATCTGGACATCAGCCGCGTGCTCAAAAAGGCAGCCAGAAAATTTGACGGTGGCTATGTTATCGCAGGTCTTATCGGACACGGAGATGCCTTTATTTTGCGTGACCCCGGTGGTATCAGGCCTGCGTTTTATTACCAGGATGAAGAAGTTGTAGTCATGGCTTCAGAAAGACCTGCCATCCAGACTGCATTTGGCGTGCGCAGGACCGATATCCAGGAAGTCAAGCCAGGCAACGCACTGATTATAAAGCACAATGGAAAAATTTCTGAAGAACTTTGCCTGGAGCCTGGGCCCAAGCTGTCTTGTTCCTTTGAACGCATTTATTTTTCCCGCGGCAACGATTATGATATTTACCAGGAGCGCAAGAATCTCGGCAGGTTCCTAGTTCCTGACATCATGGAAGCCGTGGACCATGACTTTGAGAATACCGTCTTCTCCTATATTCCGAATACTTCCGAGTCTGCCTTTTTTGGCATGATGGAAGCGGTTACAGACGAACTCAACAAACAAAAGTTGGTGCGGGTACGTGAATTGTCACCTAAAGATGATTCAGCGGCCCTCCAGGTGTTGCAGTTACGTCCGCGATTTGAGAAATTAGTGCTTAAGGATGATAAGATGAGGACTTTCATCGCCAACGATCTCATTCGCGGCGGCATGGTCTCTCATATATACGACGTGACATATGGGATTGTGCGCAATGATAAAGATACACTTGTGGTCGTAGATGATTCGATTGTTCGCGGCACAACATTGCGCGATAGCATAATCAGAATTCTCTGCACGCTGAAACCCAGACAGGTGATTGTCGTCTCTTCCGCACCCCAGATCCGCTATCCCGATTGTTATGGAATCGATATGTCGCAGATCGACAAGCTGGTGGCATTCCGTGCCATGATTGACCTCTTGCACGAGCATAATCTCGAGCATCTCATGGAAGAAGTGTATCATCGTTGTCTTGAGCAACGAGATGCCGCTCCTGCGCAAATGAAGAACTATGTTCGCGAACTCTATGATCACTTCAGTTACGAGGAGATCTCGTCAAGGATTTCCAAATTGCTAACTCCTCCGGAAACAAAAATTCCGGTGAAGATTATATTTCAGACTCTTGAAGGTTTGCATCGCGCCTGTCCGGATCATCGCGGGGACTGGTATTTCTCTGGCGATTATCCCACACCTGGCGGATTCCGTGTGTTGAATAATGCCTATATCAATTTCATGGAAAAGAAGGATGTCAGGGCATACTGATTCGTAGCGGATGAGTCGGAGGTGAAATAAGTCTATGAATTTTCCTTGATTATAGATTATACATTTTGCTTCAAGGTTATTGTTGTTATTGTGCCTTTATAAACAAGCTCATTCGGATTTAATTCCCTGGAACTCATTTCTATTTGAAGATCTGTTGTCTTATTTATGAGATTAATTTTTTCGCGAACTATAGTGCTGGCATGAGAATCATGCCGGGTTAAATCCAAGGATTTCAATTGCATTGATCTGTTCATACCTATGCCATTGTCACTAATCATAATAACAATGTAAGCTGATTCAGAGCGGATGTCAATTTTGATTAAGCCATTTTCTGGGCGGTGAAACAATCCATGTTTAATTGAATTTTCAACGATAGGCTGAATTAGCATTGTGGGAATTTGGATCTCATTTTCAAGTACCTGAGGTTCGATACTAATTTCATATGAAAATCGGTTGTCAAATCGCATTTTTTCCAAGACAAGATAATGTTTGATCAGATCCAATTCCTCCTTTATTGCGATTTGGGATTTTCTTGAAGTATCAAGGTATAATCTCATAAGTTTACTAAAATGACTTAAGTAGTAATCTGCATTTTTAATGTCACTGCTTTGGATAAAAGACTTGATTGAAGTTAAAGAATTAAAGATAAAATGAGGGTTCATTTGATTCTCAAGTAGTTTTACCTGAGAATCTCTAAGGTTATATTCCAGTTTCTGAATTATTGAATTGACTTTGTTATTTTGTGCTTGAAGGTAATTATAATAATAAAATACTAATGATGCTAAAAGCAAATTGCATAGTATTAGAAACCAAGGTGTTTTGTACCATAATTGATTTATTGTCAGAGGGACTTTTGTGATAGCAAGTGCAGCATTTGAATATTTATTTTTAGCCAGAATCTCAATAATATGTCGACCTGGATTAAGATCTCTCAAATGGATTGTATTGGAAGGCAAATCAATCCAATCAGAATAATTGTTTAATCTATAAGCAAATAATACGTCCTCTGCACCGGAATAGTCAAGCAAAGATACAGAGAACTTTAAGTTGTTCGAATTGTGTGATAAAGATTTGAGGTTCTCAAGATTCAATTCGATGTCGTCACAAAATATTTTTGAGAGCGAAATTTTATTTTTTATAGGTTTTGAAATTTCCGGGAGTATTCTGATGACTTTGTCTTTGAGTACACAATAGATAAAGGTGTCATTTGAAAACCCCAACAACATGTCCTCTGGAATTATACCACTACTTGCAGCATAAACATTCGTAATCTTAAGATTTGTATCCCTGGCATTAACCAGATAAATTCCCTTATTTGTAAAAATGGAAAGCAATTCACCACAGTAACTGAGAGAATTGATATCAAGCGATTCAGTATTGATGATTTGATGCAACTTGTTATTTTGATCAAGAGAAAAAAGGCCATTCTCGAAAGTTCCTAATAAGATCTGATCGGTTATTGAGTTATAAAAAAGAACTGATACATTTAAAAAATCAAACTGATTTTTTAACGGAATTGTTCGGACTTTCTGGAAGTACCTATTATATTGGTATAAATTATTCTTAGAAGCAATATAGATATCCTTTTTACTTGTATAGATTAGATCATGTGAGCGGAAGGAGTCTTGATGAATAATGTTAGATGTAAATGTTTTATTGCTGAATGTGTATAACATTAATTTATTAAAATGGTCAATTCCAATTACGGTGTCATGGGTTATTCTAATCATTTTAAATGGCAGTACATAACCTTTTGCTTTCCATTCAGGAAAGTACTGAAAGAAATTGTGTATATTAAAAGGCGAATGATTTTGAGATACAAAATGTGAGAAATCGCCGTATAAAATTGAATAGTCTTCGAAAAAAGGTCTAATACTGTGAAGGTTAGGAGTACTTATATTTCCTTTTATGGAATTTGATTCAATATTATAAACTGCTGTTTGGCCGTTTTTTAAATTGCAATATAGAAAATTATTATATAAAATTGCATTTGTTAGTTGGTCCGGAAAAACAAAAAATTGTTTTTCAATCTTGTTTTTTTGGTTCTTATACAAAAAAACACCATCACCCCGAGTGCCAACCCAAATATTTTTGTCTCTATCAATAAAGGTGCGGTTTATTGGTGCGGAATTTTTAATACATATTTGTGAAATAATTTCTCCATTACTAAAAATAAATTGACCTCTTGAAGTGCTGATAATAACACTGTCGCCTTTAATGATTGGTGTATATAAGTTGGTACCTACCTCTAACCTCATTTTTTTGACTTGACAATTTTTAATGTTTTGAATTATCAAAAATTCGTTATTAACTGGGTAACAATATTTGTAATTACCGATTAAAAATTCTCTTGTGAAGCCAGAGAGTTTATCCTTACCTGTACAAATAATATCCGTCGGCGCATGCGGAATTATTTTATTGTTCTTCAAATAAAAATATGATTGGTAGCTTTTGAATAGTAATTCCCCATTTGCCTCTTCAATAATCAATTCGATCGTTACTTGAGATGGAAAGCTATGGTATACTTTTACCTCATCATCACATAAATAAACTAGTTGATTGTCATGTGCGTGTACCCATATTCTGTCTTGTGAATCTATAGTAAGAAGCCAGATATTGGAAGAAGGAAGTCCTTCATGGGTTGTATAATTATAAAAAGTGTGACCATCATATTTACTAATGCCTTTGTCTGAATAAAACCATAAATAACCCTTTTGATCCTGTATGCAACCATAGACATTGTTTGAAATGAGACCATCCTTTTTTGTAAATACTCTGTCTGGTGAATTGAGATTGACAACGCTTGTAGCAAACGACCACGTAATGCAAATGCAGCTTAAGTTTATTATTATGATGAGTTGGCGCAGGCCATATCTTGCTGTATAAGGAGTTTCTGTCATTAAATTTTTAAATCGGGTGTTAAGATGAAGCTTTTATTAAGGTAAATATCTACATTTGGCGATTTTTTAGGATGAAAAAGCACATTTAATATGCAATAATAAAAAGAAAACTTTATATTATAGGGGTTATTATGTAACCGTCCCAGTAGATAATAATACTCCCCAACCTCTCGACCAAAAGATGTCACTACACAGTAAAATAAGAGGTTAAACTACGAGTATTGGCAATGCTGAACACTTCACAGCAGAAAGAAATTGACAATAAAAAACTGTAAGGAGATATTTGGTCAAGCGATTAAGAAAAATACTTCAAACTTCCTGCCTTGTGATCACTTGTGTTGATCATGTTACGGCAAACATGTTAAAATAATTTCGCACAATCCTTCAACTCTTATTTTTGTAGGGTTATAAAATATTGTATATCAATAGAGTATAAGAAGTATAAGTGGTCCCACTTGGGCTCGAACCAAGGACCCTCTGATTATGAGTCAGATGCTCTAACCGACTGAGCTATGGGACCTATACCTACTATCAATTACCTTTTTACCTTCTTTTCTCTTCAATTGAAATACAATCTTGCCTGGCATAAGATTCCGACCTATAAGTCGGGCAAGTTCAAGCCTATACGAGAACAGATTATGCCCGTGAATTCAAGACATTATTGCAACGCTTAAATCCACCTAAAGGTCTGCAACAGGCATCCATACCATAAACTGCGCAATCGCCTGTTTTATTTTGTATTTCAATCAAGAAGTCCCATCTACTTTAAGATGTGAATATTGTCAGAAACCAGGTACGATGACCAATTCTACATTGGGTCATGTAAGTACTAAGCTGAAATTTGTAATGCTTAGTCCGTTTGCTAAGCAGCCGCAAATGTAATCAATTCACCCCAATTCTAATTTGGCTGCAATTTATGAATTACAATCGCCGGTTAGATCTATCAAGCGCTTGTGTGCATCGCTACTTGATCAGGACGGCCTAATACATTAATAGGCTATAATTTACTCAATATGAACCATTTATAAATTTTAATAGCCGTATTTCTCCCACATATTTAAGAGATTCGGTTTGTAAAATACGGACAATGTCCAGGCAGCGTAAGCTTCAGGAATCTTCAGCACTTTGTCCTCATGGGGATTGTGGCCCTCACGCTGGTATTTTTGGACCTTTTCCCGAAGGTCTTGCAAGTACTGACGCATGGGCTGAACATCTTCCTTGTTTCCGCTGCGCCCATGACCGGGAATAATTACTTCAGAATGGCCCTGCTGTATATTTTGAAGAACATTATCCCAACGACCAGGATCACCGTCACCGATCCAGGGATGACAGCCAATGAACAGTACACCGCCGGTGAATAGGATTTGCTCACCTGGTAGATACATGAGAAGATCACCTTCACTGTGCGCCTGACCGCAGTCGTAGAGATGCACATCCCGCTTGCGGCCGTGTATGACCATACTGTCCGTAAAACTCAATTGCGGATAACACAATTTCAGCGTAGCCACTGAACTGGCCAGGCCGTCATAGTAGGCTTCCCACATGATATGTTCCTGGCGCTCGTGCGCAGACATATTCCTGGGGTTCATCAGTTGAAAACTGGCTGCCTTCTCCGCGGCATGTTTTCGGTTTTCTTCCAGCTCCAGGGGTAACTCCTCGCGCATGTGACGAAGGGCCGCTTGCGTACTGATGATGGTTGACTTTCCGAACACCTGATTGCCACCGGTATGATCGTTGTGAAAATGCGAATTAATCACATAGCGTACAGAATGACCCGTAAGCTGTTCCGCTGCCTTCTTAAGATCCTTTGCCGCCTCAGGCGTCATGAATGGATCCATCACGAGCGTCGCATCGCCCAAATCGACAATACCGGCATTGCAAATGGCATAACCACCGTTGGTGGCTATCGCTGCATATACCCCGTCGCCAAGCTTTTGTATTGTAAAGTGCTTTGAAGTAAAAAATGCCTGTCCCGACAAGGCATTCGGGAGACTGGCTAAGATACAAATGACGATGCAGCATACTGTCTGGCTCTTCAAAGTTCTCCGAATCATAAATTTTCGTTGATAATGGTCAAACTAATAAGCTAAAGATAACTTACCAGCATCTAATCAACGCATGGTATACTACCAACAATGCAGTGTGGTGGTATAATTTAAAATTTTTATTGAAGTCTTAGCAAAACGCCTCAATTAGAATAGCACAGACTATATACGATGGTGTAAGCCGGATAATCAGTCCCGCCGGAACCGCCCTTCAGCTTAAAAGGTATTCAAGTCATTTTTTTCAGGTTTAAGCCTTTCGCGAAATGTATTTTATCAGGATTCAAATTCATTGACATGGAGATACACTGATTGCCTTGCATTGCAGCGAAGTTATATTGCTGTTATGTTCAATTGATTGAACTTTGTGTAGAAAGCATCAAAGTGGCTAATTGCACTTTAAATCTGACTGCCATTTAGACATTTGATAGCGGCAAATAGCAAAACCCGCATTTCGCCAAGAGCACCATCCAATCTCAATTTTTCAATGACACTTTTCAAAGAAATACATTGCAAAACCCTGCTGTATTGCCGATACAAACTAAATCACAGCAGACCGCTGTGGTCAGCGTATTATTGAAGGTCGATTTTTAGCTCCTGAATGATCTTCTTATCGCCTTTTTCGGAAACAAAAATAAATACGCGGAAGTTTTTTCCATTGCTGGAGGTCAGAGAGCCGATGACATAATTGGAAGCGTTACCTTTACCCGCCCCGGTGTGCATTTGTGAGCAACTTTTCGGAGGGTTCTGACTCAAAAAAGCCCTGACCGCACTGATGGTGGCTTCTTTGTCAAGATACTGTACCCGATTGTCAAAACAAATTTCCACGCGGTCATCAAGCATCGCCGAAAGACTGTTCAGGTCGTTTCTGGACAGTGCATCCAGGGCAGGATTTTTAGCCTGGCCGAAAGCGATCATTCCGGAGAGAACCATTGAAACAAGCAACAAAAATCTCATTTTGACTTTTAATTTATAACAAAACGGAAATTGCTTTCAATTCGTTCAAAATACCACACAAATTACTTTAGTACGCGCATCGTATTTTTGGCCCTGAAATGCAAAAAGCAATATTAATCATACTGGATGGCTTCGGACTGGGGCCGGTTCACGAAGCAGATGCCATCTTTCAGGCCAATACGCCCTGTTTCGATGCACTGATGCAGTCAAAGCCCCATAGTACCTTGATCACCCACGGACTCGATGTGGGCCTGCCGGACGGCCAGATGGGCAATTCCGAAGTAGGCCATATCAACCTGGGTGCCGGAAGGATTGTGTACCAGGATCTGACGCGCATTGATCTCGCCATTGAATCTGGTGAACTGAAGCGCAACAAAGTTCTGCTTGAACTCATGGACTATGCCTCGGCACAAAATAAGGCCATCCATCTGATTGGCCTGGTATCAGACGGGGGCGTGCACAGCCACCTGAATCATTTGCTCGCCCTGTGCGACCTATTGCAGACCAGTGATGCCAGACAAACCTACATTCACGCCATTACGGATGGCCGTGACACCGATCCTCATGCCGCCAAAGGATACATTGCGCAACTGGAGTATCATATCCGGGACACGCGTATCAGACTTTCCACAGTGATCGGCAGATATTACGCCATGGATCGTGACAAACGATGGGAAAGGACTCAACAGGCTTATGATCTGTATGTTCATGGTCAGGGAGTCACTGCCGCCAATGCACAGGATGCCATTCAGGCTTCCTATGAACAGGAGGTAACGGATGAATTCATCAAACCCATATTGATACTGGATGAACATGGCAGTGCGTATCCATCGATTGCTGATGGTGACGTGGTGCTTTGTTTCAATTTTAGATCTGACCGCCTTCGTCAATTGACGACTGTCCTGAGTCAGGAACCCATTGAAGGATATCCGATGGCCCCTTTGGATTTGCACTATTACACCATGACGGAATACGACAAAACCTATAAGGGTGTACAACTGATTTTTCCAAAGATCAGCATGGATCAGTCGCTCGGAGAAATGCTCAGCCGCTATGGCGCTTCGCAGCTCCGCATTGCTGAAACGGAGAAATATCCTCATGTCACATTCTTTTTCAATGGTGGCCGCGAAGCCCCGTTCAGTGGTGAACGAAGAATTCTGATCCCAAGCCCCAAGGTGGCTACGTATGATCTCAAGCCTTCCATGAGCGCTGAAGCAGTGACGGACGCGCTGGTGGCAGACCTGCACACCAACCATCCAGAATTTGTCTGCCTCAACTTTGCCAATACGGATATGGTTGGCCATACTGGCGTGTTCAGTGCGGCAGTTGAAGCAGCGGAGACAGTAGACCGCTGTCTGCAGCGCGTACTCAACGAAGCAGTTCCCCAGGGATATCATATCATCATCCTTGCAGACCATGGTAATGCAGATTGCATGATCAACCCGGATGGGAGTCCGAATACGGCGCACACCAAAAATCCGGTACCCTGTATCCTGATCAGCCAGAAACCTTACGGGATCAATAGTGGAAGGCTTTGTGACATCGCGCCAACCATTTTAAAACTGATGGAATTACCTGCTCCGGCAGTAATGACCGGACAAAATCTACTCGTCGGGTGATTGCACATCAACACAATTGCCTGCGTTCTGAAATACTGATTTCCGCGGTGCTGCTGGTTTTCTCATGTGCGAACATTCGCAATATCAGTGGAGGCCCTGAAGACAGGACACCACCCGTTGTTGATATCAAAAAATCTACCCCCAATCACCAGACCAACTTTCGTCCTCAAGAGATCAGACTCAGCTTTAATGAATGGATCAACTTGAATAATCCGCAGCAGAATATTATTTTCTCCCCCCGGCTGAAGAAAAATCCTCAGTACAAACTGCAGGGCAAAGCAGTCATCATCGAGCTGGATAAAGAAGAGCAACTTCGGGACAGCACCACTTACACTATTTTTTTTGGAAAGAGCATTGAAGACATCACACAAAAGAATGTCGCCAAAAAAATTTATTTTGTTTTTTCGACAGGCCCGGTACTGGATTCGCTAACCCTTGAAGGCACAGTGGTCGATGCGTTGAGTCAGCAGAAAAGTATACTTACACAAGTCTCACTCTATGACTCGTTGCAGGACAGCGCCTTTGTCACAGGTCCGCCGGTGTACATTACCTATACAGACAGCATGGGCCGATTTCTCTTTGAAAATTTAAAGCAGGGAACCTATCGGTTATATGCAATGATCGACAAGAATCAGAATTTCTTTTTCGATCAGAAAACGGAAAGCATGGGCTTTTTAGAAGAAGCCGTGGGGGTCCCTTTTTTGAAACATGATTTGCCCAGGATCAGTCTTTCACAGGAGCGAACGCGCAATTATATCAAGGACAAAAAAGAAACCGAGGGTCGAATCAGATTCTGGTTTGCCTCTGCACCTCAGGACCTTCAGATCAGTTGCAATACATGCCGTGAATTGGTCAGGGTGCAGGAAGGCGACAGCGTGGTCTGTTGGTATCGCACGGATGAAGCCTGCGCGCTTTATGCCATTTACGAAGGCCGAACAGATACATTTAATCTAAAAAAATCCATGCCGCCCGTAATGAATGGCATCCATCCCCGACTGTGGAGCCGACAGTGGATTTATGGTCAGCCTTGGACGCTTCAGTACAATGAACCCATCGCCAGAATCGATACTGCTTTTATTCATTTCAACCCGTCCGTGACATACAGCTGGAAGATAGATAGTGCAGATTCCCGCAAACTGCGCATTTACCCTGAAAAATCCCCCGGAGATCAGTTTGTGGTCCGACTCGACAGCAATGCAGTCGTAACCGTCTTTGGAAGTGTAAGTGCTGCCGATAGTCTTCAATGCCAACTTGTCAAATCCTCCTCCCTGTCGCGGGTCAAATTTAATATCGGAGGTATCACCAGGGACGAAGCCTATATTTTTCAGATCCTGTTGAATGATAAAGTCCAGGAACAGCAGACCTTTGTGTCGCAGGATACCGGACACATCATCCTATTTGATGCGTTGATGCCGGGCAATTACAAAGTCAGGCTCATTCAGGATCGCAATCGCAATGGTATTTGGGATCCCGGGAAGTTTCTACAGAAAATTCTTCCTGAAAAAACCTGGATTTGGCCAATCAAGGAAGTCAGGGCTGATTGGGATCTTGAAATAAAACTGAGTACGGAATCATGAAATTGTGGACACAGGATTTAGTTAAAAAATATGGCACCAGGACCGTGGTCAACGGTGTCAGCGTAGAAGTGCACCAGGGGGAGATTGTAGGACTTTTGGGTCCCAACGGTGCCGGCAAGACCACCTGCTTCTACATGATGGTAGGATTTATCACACCAACACAAGGATCTGTATTTATTGATCAGGAGAATATCAGCAGGGACCCCATGTACATGCGTGCGCGCAAGGGTGTCGGCTATCTTCCCCAGGAACCCAGCGTATTCAGAAAGCTCAGTGTAGAAGATAATATCAAGGCAATTCTGGAGATGACCGGACTACCGCCCGCTGAACAAAAAGACAGTCTGGAGAGTCTGATCGAAGAATTCAATCTGGGCAAGGTCCGAAAGAATGCCGGTGACAGCCTGTCTGGCGGTGAGCGCAGGAGAACAGAAATCGCCCGCGCCCTGGCCTCCAACCCCAAATTTATATTGCTGGACGAACCTTTTGCAGGAATCGATCCGATCGCTGTGGAAGATATTCAATCCATTGTTGAAAAATTAAAACTCAAGAATATCGGGATCCTGATTACAGATCATAATGTGCAGGAGACCTTATCGATTACGGACCGTGCCTACCTTATTTTTGAAGGAAAGATTCTCAAAAGTGGTTCGGCAGAACAACTTGCAGAAGATGAGACCGTCCGTCGCGTCTATCTCGGACAGAATTTTGAATTGCGGCGCAAAAAAAAATCCTGACATGAAGTATTTCGCAATGATTAGCCTGATGATGTGTGCCTGCAAGGAAGATTACGAACGGCAACTCAGTTCGCAGGCTTATATCTTATCCGACAGCATGTTTATCGCCAGGGCCAAAGACTTTAACCAAATGGCTGATTCACTATGTGAAGCGCGAAGACAGGCCGAAATGCCTGTAATCATCGATTCTATTCTTCGGGTACGCCGGGAACAAATCAATCAACTGAGGAGCCTTGAATAAAATATTGCCCTTGATCGCGATGTTGTACCTGGGATCATGCTACGAAGTGACCCGGGAGAAAGTTGAAGCGCTGGCCGCCACACAGCTTGCCGAACGTCAGTCCAACCAGCTTCGCGACAGGATGGCTATCTGCAGCCGGCTGATTTATAGCGAGGCCCAGACACGGGCCGATTCGGCACTTAGAATTGAATCCAAGCAGGCAAAACTGGATAGCATCCTGGTGCCACACGATACCCTGCGGCCCCTTCGGCCGGAGGTTGATTTTCCCGATTATGCACAGCCCAGCCGGGATAGTATTAAAATTCCGGCAAAACCAAAAAAATAGGCCCGGAAGAATTATTTTCTTTATTTTTGCAAAGTCAAAATAAAATGATAATATTTTATATTTTGACAATTTTAATATATAATGGTCTGATACTTAGCAAAGTAAAAGATTAGAGAGGAATTTGTGATGAAGATAACTTGTAAGAAGAATTGTTATTTATATATATCAACTTTGATTAATAACAAAATCGATCTGCGCTGCGCCGGAATGGTGGTGTAACCCGATTGATCGGGTAGGTTACTTCGGAATTTCACTTCTTTTATTGCTGGTTGAGGACCTCAAAAACCTAGTTTGTATGGACCCTATTATAGGATTAATACTGGGATTGGTTGGAGGCGCCGGAGGCGGATTTCTGATCACCCGATCGCTGGTCACGCGCAGCAATCAGAAAAGACTCGATGAGCTCAACCAACTCTCGGATATTGAAATCGAGAAAGCCAAAATTACCTCAAAGCGCGTCCTTGACGAGGCAGAAACCAAAGCTGAACGGATCATTGCCAAGGCCGAGGCCAGAAACGAGCAGATCAAACAGCAGAAAATTCAGGAGAGCAAAGACAATTTCAATAAACTGAAGTCCGAGTTCGAATCCTTCAAATCGAATCAAATGATCGAACTGAAGGAACGCGAACTGAAAATGGCGGTCGCCGACAAGGAACTTAAACAGCTCCGGCAGGATATCGACGTACGCGAATCAGAGCTGAAGACCCTGCGCGAAAACATGGAAATGCAGCTCAAGATTATTGCCAAGAAGAAAGAAGAACTGGATGCGGCCAATGAAGAACGCATCAAACAACTTCAGATCATCAGCAAGCTGAGCGAATCTGAAGCCAAGGATCTTCTCCTTCAGGCCGTGCGTTCCAAAGCAGCCAATGACGCCCTGTCACTGGAGAAGGAAATTATTGAGAACGCCAAAACCAACGCCAACAAGGAAGCCAAGCGCATCGTCATTCAGACCATCCAGCGCATGTGTGCGGAATATACCATTGAAAACAGCGTCTCTGTCTTCAACCTCGATAATGATGACATCAAGGGACAGATCATCGGACGTGAAGGACGCAACATCCGCGCGCTCGAAGCGGCAACAGGTGCAGAAATCGTCGTCGACGATACGCCGGAAGCCATCGTCATCAGCAGCTTCGATCCGATTCGCAGGGAGATCGCCAGACTGGCCCTCAAAAAACTTGTGGCTGACGGTCGTATTCACCCCGCACGAATCGAAGAAGTCGTTGCCAAGATTAAAAAACAACTGGACGAACAAATCGTCGAAATCGGCGAAAGGACGATTATCGATCTGGACATTCATGGACTTGACCCTTATCTGGTCCGCATGGTCGGACGGATGAGATTCCGCTCATCCTATGGGCAGAATCTTCTGGAGCACTCCTGTGAGACGGCCAACCTCTGCGCCGTCATGGCCGCTGAGCTTGGACTCAATCCAAAGCAGGTCAAAATGGCCAAAAGAGCAGGGCTTTTGCACGATATCGGCAAAGTGGCTGAAGAAGAGTCAGAACTATCCCATGCCTTATTTGGCATGAAACTTTGTGAAAAATACAAAGAGCATGAAGTGATCATCAATGCCGTAGGTGCGCACCACGATGAGATCGAAATGAACAACATCATTTCGCCCATCGTACAGGCCTGTGACGCGATTTCCGGGGCGCGACCTGGTGCACGCAGAGAGATTCTCGAAAGTTACCTCAAGCGGATCAACGAACTCGAGGAACTGGCCATGTCCTACGAAGGAGTATCCAAAGCTTATGCATTGCAGGCCGGCCGAGAGTTGAGGGTGATCGTAGAAAGCGAAAAAGTAACGGACCAGTTTGCGGATGATCTCGCTTTTATGATCTCACAGCGCATTCAGGATGAGATGCAATATCCCGGGCAGGTCAAAGTCACCGTAATTCGGGAAAAGCGCGCCACAGCCTTTGCAAGGTAAATACTGTCGCGTTTTGAGTTAGATTGATGAGGCGTGAAGAATGAAGTAAACCTGGACATTGTAAATACAAGTTATGAAATCAACAACAATACTTATCTGCGCAATAAGCCTGCTATCGGTGTCATTTGCCAGTGCACAGATTGAAATCAAAACCAACCCGGTCGCGCTGCTGTTTGAGTTTATCCCCGTTGCAGCAGAATTCCCCATCCGCAACGATATGTCGCTGGAAGCTGAAGTCAATTATTATCCTCTTGAGTTTTTTTATGCTGGTGGGGTATATCGCTATTACTTCAAGCCCTCAGCGAAACTTAACGACAGGTTTTTTCTGTGTGCCCTCGTCGGCGCTTCTGATTTTGGGGTAGGCCCCGGATTCGGTCTGGGATATAAGTGGGTTTCGCGGAGAAACATATTGCTGGACCTCGGGATTGGCATTGGCCGTTATTTTGGAAATGAAGTAGATGAACAGGAAGCGTTTCCCTGGGGAAGACTCCATGTGGGATACCGTTTCCATCAAAGAAACTAAGCCGCTATTCGGCTGGCGGATGCTCCGCGAGAAAATCCCTTACGGCGTTATAACTTACGGTCCTGTTATTAAAAAATTCGTCTGCGCGATTTTTTTGATCTTCACTTGCACCGAGCTGGTGCAGAATATTGTGCAGGTGCATCTTCATATGCCCTTTTTGAATTCCGGTTGTTACCAGGGATCGGACCGCTGCGAAATTTTGCAATAATCCTGTTGCTGCAGTAATTTGCATCAATTCTTCCGCATCCGGCTGTTCGAGTAATTCCAGTGATCGCTTCGCCATGGGATGCAGACTGGTCAGCCCTCCGATGGTTCCCAATGCCAGCGGAAGTTCTACTGCAAACTGAAAAATTCCGTTGTTTATACTGCAGGTGCTGAGTCCCCGGTATTGCCCATCCTTCGCTGCAAAAGCGTGGCAGCAGGCTTCCACTGCCCGGAAATCATTACCTGTAGCAATGACGACTGCATCTACGCCATTGAGGATTCCTTTGTTGTGTGTCACGGCACGGTATGGATCTCTCTGGGCAATTTCAACAGCGGTATTCATGCGCCAGGCAAATTCTTCGGCGCTCATCTCTCCGACAGGTCCAAGGGCTTCTACCGGGCATTCCACGCGCGCGCGCACCAGACATTCCGGCGTATAATTCGACAGGATGGACATGATGACCTCCACGCTGCGCAGATGTTCCGGCACCAACGCGGATCCGGCAAAAAAACCATCCAGGCTTTTGGCAAAGGATTCAAGGCAGGTATTGATAAAATTGGCGCCCATGCTGTCGCAGGTTTCAAAGCCCACCCTCAGCTGATAATAGCGCTCGAATGTACTGATTGTAACAAGTTCTATTTCTTTAATACCACCACCTCTTTTTTCCATATTGGCGACAATGTCTGCCGCCTCCTGACGCAAGCGGCGCTCTATCTCCGGAAGCCACGCGCGCAACATCGACGCCGGGCCGTCCCAGTTGAAATGCACCTGTCCGAGTTTGCGTGTACCCAGTACCTCGGCTCGCACCCCGCCGCGGTCCATCCAGAACTTCGCTGCAGAAGATGCTGCAGCCACGACACTGCTCTCTTCGATCACCATCGGCACACAGTAGGTCTTGCCATTGACCACCACATTGGGTGCGACAGAAAAGGGCATTGGAAAATTCGTGATCGTGTTTTCTGAAAAGCCGTCGAGAACTTTCTGCTGGTCTTCGTTGCGGTGCCAGTAACTCATCAGCTCGTGCATCACATTCTCCGGGTCGCGGAAAAAATTTTCCACAATCCACTTGATCTTACCGCGCTTATTGAGCTTTGAAAAACCGACAATACTCTTAGATCTCGCTTTGCTATCCATAATTACTCCCTGATGCGCAAAAATGCTTTGGCCAGCATCAGTCCCTGCATCTGCTGTGTAAAAAAGTGATCGAGTTCTTCGTATGAATGGATGGCGTGTTTAAGCCAGGCCGAAGCCATCCCATACAGGGCATTGGCGCGCGACAGGCTCAGCAGGTAATAAGCATCCAGAAAATGGCTGACACCGCCCGAAATGATGATATTGCGGCAGGATAGCGCTTGATCTTCGGCTATGATCGCATTGGTATAGTGGACCATCTCTTCTGCACTGTGACCCACCCGCGCCATGGGTTCAAATGCAGCCAGCTTCTGTTCGTCATCGCGCAGCAATTCGAGCAAGGCAAAATTGGTACCTCCGAAGGCGCCAAATTCGATGGCGGCGAGGTCAAGCTTCATCAGCGCTTCGAGACCGCGCCGGCTGATCCCCTGGCCCACCTCCTTGACGATCATTGGAAAACTGAATTTTTCGCGGAGATGCAGCAGCGTCACCAGAGGCGATTGGCGGAAGCGATCCCCTTCGGGCTGCATGTATTCCTGCAGCGGATTCAGGTGAATGATCAGACCGTCAGCTTCACAGACATCCATGATGGTCTTGATATGGTCATCCCTGCCTTCCTGCAGCCACTGGGCGCATTGCGCAATACCCAGGTTGGCAAACAAAGGCTGGGCGCCCATATATTTCCGCACCTGAAAATCACCTGCGCAGGCAGGATCTTCGATGATCTTGCGACAAGATCCGAGGCCCATACCGAGTTTGTACTTGCCACACAATTGTGCCAGTCTGCTGTTAATGTCCCCCGCCCTGACGGCTCCACCCGTCATGCTTGAGATCCAGACAGGATAGTCCAAAGCAAATCCGGCAAAACCCACGGGCCAACGGGCATCTTCACGAGGATGAATGCCATGGACCGGATCGTAATCAAACCGACGGTCTAGACCCGCGGCCGGGGTTCCGGACTGCAGCGCCAGGCTGATATGATCTTCTTTACGGCTGGACATGTGGTTTTTGACAATCGATGAACTTCAAACAAACTTTTGGGCATTCAGTTCGAAGATGAACCATTTATAGTCAATAACAACTATTTGTCCATTGCTGGCGCCAGCTTTCACCTGTCACGCTTTAACGTGAAACTTGTGGCTGTACTAAATCAAACCATCTTTACTTGTGGTTTACTTATACTGGTGTCATACAAATTACCCATGCTAAGCGCAGGCTCCAGCCTAAGTTTCTTCGCTAAGCACTGGCTCCGGCCTACGTTCGAGTATATTAAAATCTCTAATTTGATTGTGTCACACCATGTTAAATATCCATTATACCAACATCCAATAAATTATCTAATCCGCTATAATTTCGCTGGCTGCCTTATATCCAGGAATCTGCTTTTTCAATCCAGGCAGCTCTCACAGGATTCTAATGAATATATGCCATTTTTTTACTTTTAAATGCGTGAAATAAGTTGAATAGCATGATTCTAATGGGTCCATCATTGCATTTCGCCATTTCAATTGGGCTTCTAGCGGTAATTGCAAATCTTTACAACACTCCATTGCATACGCTTTCAGTTGAAACAAGCATTCCTTTAAAATCATTCTTCATATTACATCCTGAAAATCTAAATTAGCTTTGACAAATTTCTTTTCATTATACTGACGTTACAATATTCAAGATTAAAAATAAACTTATTATAGTAGTACATAATTTTGATGGCTATAATCTGAAATTTCAATGCTGATATCTTAATTAAATATCAATGAAAATTATTTTCCCCCGCCACAATTTGAAAAGTTAAAAAATATATTCCTAATCAAATTCGCTCTGTAATCTCGTATTCATATTAAAGTCGAATTGAATAAAATGGGCAATATAAAAAAAAGATTTCAACACTGGCTTACAGAATCAGGTAATAAACTTGCGTACGTTCAGCATAGGTCACTCTTAATTTAAATCTGCCCTAAGTTAAATAAAATAACATATAAAACCTGCTCTTCTCTTCCAACCCACGTGCAGCAATGAACAATGCTCCCAACCAACTGTCAGATTTTCACAAGTTAATTGTCCTTAATTTTACCTTAAATTACAATTTGTCTAAACCAAAACCCGGAAGGTTCAGTTAGCTATTGCGATGCATTGTTCTGTATATATACGATTGTTATGCCTGATCAGCATAATGCTGCTGACCGCAAGTAAGCTGTCGGCGCAGACACAGGATACCAGCAAGAACAGGATTTACATCATCCATGCGGAATTTCTGGATTTTGAGAAAAAGGGCGAGCTGGAGTATCAGTATCTCCGTCAGGACGTCGTGATCCGCCACAAGAACACCTACCTCTTCTGCGATTCGGCGGCCATCACGGGACTAACAGTCAGGGCGCTGGGCCATGTCCGCATTGTCGAAGGGGACAGCCTGCAGATCTTCGGCGATACGCTCAATTATGATGGGGCCAAACTCAAGGCCGAACTGGTACAGAATGTCACGCTCAACCATCACGGCCGGCAGTTATTTACCGATAAGTTATTCTACGATCTCAAAAAGAGAATCGCCAGCTATCAGACCGGTGGACTGCTGATTCAGGACAGCACGCGCATGCAGAGCAAGAAAGCATGGTATAACGCACGCACGGAACAGGCTTTTTTTAAAGACAGCGTCAACATCATCCTCGATGACGGAATGAACGTACAGGCCGATACCATCCAGTTTGATTCCAAACAAAACAAGGTGGTCTTTCTGGCGCCCACCCGCATCCTGCAGAATGAGCTGTCCGTCTATTGCGAACAGGGTTACTATGACATCACCCAAAGTCTCGCCTACTTTGACAAGAATCCAGTGTACACCGAGCGCGATGAATCCGCCGAAGCGCAAACCATCATTCACGATGAAAAAAATAAAATCACCACACTGCTGCAAGATGCGGTCATTCGCGACAGTACCACGGAAGCACACGGTGATACCATCATCATGAATGACATTGACCACAGCATACGTATACTCGGTCATGCAGACTACCGCGATGAAGAGCGAAAGATCAGCGGCGACCGGATACTCTATAACCGCCTTGACCGCTCTTTGCAGGTGAGCGGCAGAACACATCTCAAAGAAGGCAAGCAGGACATCGAAGCACAGCGCATAGATTACAAGGGTAACCAGGATCTGGGATATGCCTACGGGGATGTGGTGGTGCGGGATACACAGTCCGGATGGGAGATCCACTGCGACACTTTCAGCTATAACAAGAAAACCAAACGATTTGAACCGATCGGCATGCGCAAGTATATCGCCACGCCGATGGACAACGATACGCTCTATCTTACCGCAGAAGAAATTTTTTCAGAACAGGTCGTGGATGGCACCGACAGTTTTCAGATCATGATTGCCCGCCGGGATGTACGCATCTGGAGCAAACAATTACAAGGTTTGTGTGATTCACTCTTCTACAGCGGACGTGATTCATCCTTTACGATGCATGTTAATCCTGTATTGTGGTCGGATACGACCCAATTTACCGGTGACACCATCAGGATGTTTATGAAAAACAAAGCGCTGGATCAGGTGCATCTACTGCAACATGCTTTCATCCTCACAGAATCCCTGACCACCTTGAACAATCAGGTCAAGGGGCGAACCATCTACGCCTATTTCAACGGGCGCAAGATCAACTATACGGATGTCACCGGCAATGCCGAGACAATCTATTTTGTGCAGGACGATGGCAGAGACTACATCGGCATGAATTATATTCAATGCAGCAGTATGCGGATCAATTTTTTGAAGAATCAGAAGATCGACAATATTCACTTTTATACCAAGCCGACGGGCAATCTGATACCGACGGGTTCCGGCAAGGACAAACGACTGGAGGGCTTTGCGCCGCGATCGTCCGAAAAACCGCTAACCTTCGAAGACCTCTTTCAATGAAACACTTTCTGTTCATCTATGTGCTCATCGTCCTTTGGTCTGGCTTCGCCGGCGCACAAAGTTTTGACGAAGCCCTGAAGTTCAGTCAGCAGGGTGAGAAGGATAAGGCGCAAATAGCATTCTTGTCACTGTGCGATCAGGGTGATGCCTCAGCTTGTTACAATCTTGGTTATCTACATTACGAACAAGCGCAGGTCGCAGAAGCTATCTATTACTTTAAAAAGGCGCTCATCCTTCACCCGGGACTTGCTCCCGCCTCGAATAACCTGGCGGTGGCTGAAAAGGCAGCGGGCATCGAGCAATGGGAGCTGCCGGGTTGGCAGTTCGGGCGATTTGCCGATCGCCTGCTCAGTCGAATACCGCAGTGGATCCTTATGGTCTTTTATCTGTCATTCGCACTATCTGGTCTATGGCTCTGGTTTCGGTCCATGGCATTGGTTCGCCGAGCGGCAGGTCAGGTACTGACAGCGCTGTCGCTTATTGTTGCCGTCGCATTGTATCAGCAATACGTATCACACAATACACCAAAGGCTATCGTCATGACTGCTGACACGGGGCTTTACATCTCACCGGATGAGGCGAGTGAAAAAAAATATGGGTTCAGGGCCGGCGAAGAAGTGCTGATTCTGGACCGTATCGGCCAATGGCTCAAAGTTCGCACACAAGGTTATGAAACAGGGTGGTCAGATGAAAAGAATCTGAGAAGATTGCAATAGTCCATTCAGGACAAGCTGCCCTGCTTGGTTCGAATAAATTGAATTAGAAAAAGATTAGATGATATGGACGTATTTCCGGTCGTCCACGGTCTTGGTAAATTTTACCGTGCCGTCTGTCAAAGCAAACAGTGTCCAGTCTTTGCCCACACCGACATTTTTGCCGGGGTGAAACTTGGTACCTTTCTGGCGGACGATAATGTTGCCCGCGATGGCTCTCTGACCGCCGAATAATTTGACACCAAGCCTTTTGCTGTTACTGTCGCGGCCGTTACTCGTACTACCTTCCCCTTTTTTATGTGCCATGGTCTGAGAATTATATGCTTATGCGTTAATTGAATCGATGCTGATCCTGGTGAATGACTGTCGGTGACCATTCTTTTTTTCCAGGCCTTTTCTTCTTTTTTTCTTGTAGACGATTACTTTGTCTCCTTTCTGGTGGTTCAGCACGGTAGCGCTCACGGAGGCGCCTTCAATGGAAGGACTGCCAATCCGCACAGCACCATCGTCAAGCAGCAATACTTCGTCGAAAGTGAGTTTGTCTCCTTCGGAAGCCGGAAGCTGATGGACATAGATCTTCTGACCTGCGCTGACTTTAAACTGCTGTCCCTGAATATTAACGATCGCTAACATGATTTTTAGAATAAGGGTCGCAAAGGTAACACAGGATGGACAAAAGTTGAAGGTTTTTTGTCAATAAAATTTCCCAACTGTATGACTTTCAGCCATTATTCAATCTATTCCATCAATAGATCATGCCGTTTGGGATGCCAGTCTCCAGTACCTGAGAGTGACCGGTTGGATAGGAGTTATTAATATATTATATTATTAAATATGTATTATAAAATAAATCATTATTTTATAAATATAAATAACAATTATATAATTAAATTACATCTTTGAGCGACAGCACCAGGGTCTTCTTATGTCCTTCATGACTGATCCTGAGACGAACCTTCTGGTCACCGGTACGACTCAGTCTTCGTTGTATCTGCCTCAGGTTGAGCCAGCCGGCAGGCCAACGATTGACCGAAAGAATACGATCGCCGGTTGTTATACCCATCCGGTCGGCCGGACTTCCGGGCAATATGTGGGCGACCGTAAACTGATTGAATTCATATCCGCCGGCGACCAGCGTCATTCCACTGCGATCTGTACGGATTGTACGGTCAGGCGTACTCTGCTTCCAGTATAATGTTGAGTGCATATAATCCAGCATCAGTGTGTACTTCTCCAGCACCTGGTTGCCAATCAGTCCCTGCTTGAACCGGCTCTCTCGTTCACTGTACTCCGTATTGATTTCCTGAAAGCTGGTGATGACTTTATCAAAGGATGTATTGCAGAAGTCCAGTTTTTCGGTGCGAGCCAGGAATCCATTGAGGAGGCCACCCAGACCCGAACCCAACTTGCCCGGTATCAGGCTATCCGGCAGCGAAAGCGTTGACTGTGTTGACTTATACAACAGTACAGAAATGCCTGCACCTGTGTCGATGAGCAGGTTGAGCGCGACGGGATCCGTTCCCCTGGCAATGGTCAGATTGCTGTTGACAAAAGGTTTATTCTTATAAATCTGCAAAGAGCACCGACCGAATCCCAAAAGCTTTTTAGGCGACGGCAGTCCCTCATAAATCTGGATGTAATGATGCTTGTAATTTATTTCGAAGACATTGTCCGCAAAAATGGATGCCGATAAGATGCCATCAATCTGTTCGCCGAGCATTTCACTGACAGAACCGATTTGTTCCAGCAAGACCACAAATTGCGCATTGCGGTGCTGTCGGTCCGTTAAGCCCAGGTCTAAAGATGTGGTCAGCAGTGCGGGAATTTCCTGTTGAAGATCAGAACCCATCACGCGGACTTCGCGCAGGTAAGCATTGCTGATGAGGTCTGTGTGTTTTTTATCAAACAGCAAATGATGTTCCGCACCGGTATCAAAAATCATTTTGAGCGGCAGAACATGCTCGAGTTTAAGATCAAGCACAATAAAATTCTGCACATAACGAAACGGAATTCTGATGGCTGCAGTCGTTTGACCTGGCAGGATCAGCGACAGGCAGAACACCAATTGCAATGGGCATTCACGTATAATCTTCCGTGAAGCCGACATCAGGTGTTCGATGATTATCTTCATGCGCGCATCATACCGCGGAGCGACCAGCGTATCAGCAGTATTCCTCCCACAACAATCACCAATACCATCCAGATTGGCATATAGGTAAAAGCATAAATGTGGGTGCGATCCAGAATCCACATCATCGTCAAGATTACCGCGATAATCGTCATCAGTCCACTTAATTTGTCAAATCCAGGAATCGCGTCAAAGCTGACATATCGCCTGATGATAATTAATGTCGCAATCATTGAAATAATGGGCATCCATTGAATCAGTATTTCAGAATCCATCACAGACCTTCGCTCCCAGAAGAAGAAATAAATATTGAGCGTCACTGCAAAAATTCCAGGAATACAAGCTGCGTAAACAAGAACTGAATACAGGTAATTCCATGGTTCCTGATAGCCCCGGGGTTCACTGACCCATGAGATTATCAATGCAAGCACGGGTACACCCAGGTAAAAGTAAAGTGCCAGCTGCGGATGATCATGGACATAATTAAAAAACTCCTGCACCGTCATAAGAATTCCCTTTAAGATTCCAAAAGTAATCGAATCGGTTCTTCCAGCAGTGTTTTGACCCGAACTAAAAACGTAACAGAAGTACTTCCATCGATGATTCGGTGATCGTAAGACAAAGCGAGGTACATCATGGGGCGGATCTCTATTTTTCCATCGATGGCCACCGGCCTGTCCTTGATGGCGTGCATGCCGATTATAGCTGATTGCGGTTCGTTGAGGATGGGCGTACTCATCAGCGAGCCAAATACGCCGCCATTGGTGATGGTAAAAGTTCCTCCTGTCATGTCCTGCATGCTCAGACTGCCATTCCGCGCCTTCTCCGCAAGTTCTTTGATCTGCAACTCGATTTCGTGCAATTTGAGATCCTGGACATTGCGGACCGGGGGCACCACAAGTCCGTTGGGGGTAGATATGGCGACCGAGATGTCGGTGTAAGGATGGTAGATGATCTCATCGCCGTCAATAAATGCATTGACTTCCGGCATTTCCAGCAGAATCTTTGAACAAGCCTTGCAAAACAAAGACATGAAACCGAGTTTAACACCGTATTTGGCGACGAACTGATCATTGTAGGTCTTGCGAAGTTCATTGATGGCTGTCATATCCATCTCATTGAAGGTCGTCAACATGGCGGTCTCATTTTTGGCCGAGACCAGACGCCTTGAAATTGTCCTGCGCATCCGGGACATTTTTTCGCGGCGATCGCCTCGCGTTTCGTCAAGACTTAATCGCTCTTCTGGTGGCGCTTTGGTAGCCTGAAGCTTCATTTCAGGTGTTGGGGCTGACTGAATCGAAACTTTTGGTGGTGTAATGGTCACCAAAGGCGAGGCATGTGACTGAATTGGTTGCACTGGTTTCGCTGCATCTCCCGCCACATCTCCCACCGCATCGGTATCGATTCGCGCAACGATCGCGCCAACACTTAAATCATCCTTTTCGGCTGCCAGCAGGCTGATCTTACCGGCCACCTCTGCGGGCAATTCGAAAGTTGCCTTATCGGATTCAAATTCGCACAAGATCTGATCCAGGACAACACTTTGCCCTTCCTGGACCATCCATCTGGCCAGGGTTACTTCCGTGACCGATTCACCGATTGAGGGAACTTTAATATCTACAAGAGCCATTGTTTATTTTTGTGTCAAATTTAGTGCTTTGTATCATTGGGCACTCAATATTTTAGTTTATCCTAATTTTTATTTTAAATTAATCTAAATTATTCATTGATTGGCCAGTTTCCAGCCCTCATATCCCGCCAAAATACTATTGTTCGGTGAATACACCGTTCTACTGGGAGGCTCAGGGTTAAGTCTGCCCTGGTTCGGGTGCGGTGCTGCATGGGTACAGGACCCTCAGGCGGCACCGGAATTCGGGGCTTTCATTGATTTTCTGGCCAGTAAGGCGGTCTTGTCCAAAGCCATTGATACGGAAGCCCTGGCTGCAGATTACGCCGATGGCTGGAGGCTCAGATCTACGATCCCCTTTGGATCGGGGCTCGGAAGCAGCGGCGTTTTGTGTGCGGCTATTTTCGATCGATACCATCGCAAGGAACGAAATCTTGAAGAAACGAGGAAAGTGCTATCCGGCATGGAAGGTTATTTTCATGGACGCAGCTCCGGACTGGATCCGCTCGTGAGTTTTCTGAAAAAAGCAATCGTGAGCCGGAGGGATGATTTGGAAGTATTGGCTGAGATTCCGAAGCTTGCCGGGCCAGGCTTTAAAATAGAATTGGTCGACAGTGCAAGTCCCCGAGAGACGAGGGCCCTGGTGGAGAAATTTCGCGCACGGACTGACAACGATCCACAATACAGAGACCTGATCGCGAAAGAACTGATACCTGCGAATGAAGCAGCCATCAATGGCCTGTTGACCAATGATCATGAAGCAATTATTAAGCATTGGCAAGTGATCAGCAGTCTTTCGCTCGATGTATTCCGCGACATGATCCCGGAGCAAATGAGGCAAATCTGGATGGCGGGCATATCATCCCGTCGTACATTTTACAAACTTTGCGGAGCGGGGGGCGGTGGATATTTTTTAAAACTTTCGCTTCTATAAGATTAATCCGGGATCAAGTGTTCCATCTGAGTTATTGACATAATATGCGATTAGAATTTTTTGTCTGATAGCATCAGTAAGTGATTGGAGCATCGCCACGGTCTTGTACAAAACCAGCTTCAAAATTTAGTAAAATGAAAATTTCTGTTTGATGTAAATTAAAGTAACAATTAAAAATATGAATCACATCGAATGAATGAGCGCAGACCATTTTCTATAAAGAAGATAAGATGCACAATAAATAACCAATAAGCAAGATGGTTCACACGCAACGAACAAGCCGCATGATGTAATTAATTGCCAACCGGTTGGTTAAAAAAGAAACCGCTGATCACAATTGATCCAGGATTTTGCCAATCAAAAAACCACAAAAATCTTCCTTTAAAATACGCTGCCTTTCGATTTATTTTTCAACACTTTGGAACATACGTTGGACAGAATGCAGCCCCTTCATGGCGTAGTGTTCACCATCGGGAAATAAGGTCTCACCTTTGGTCAGCCAGGCCAAACCGAAAGCCTCGAGTGCTACGGTCTCCCACAAAGCAACGAATGGTGCATCTTTCGAAGGATTTCCAAAGCATGATGGGCAGCTGAAGTGAATAAACAGAATCACCAGCGACAATACAATCATTGCACCACAAAAATAATAGATCCTGTTGCGCCAGTGTTTGTTGGCCGAGATGGTATGTGTAGGCTGCTTAAGACCGTAATTGGCGTCCCTCGTAAAAAAGAAGAAACAAATGATCGCGGTACATACAAAAAAGGTAGTAGCTACAACCAAATGCAATTCGGTAATATCAAACTTACCCGGCACATCGGCCACGCTTGCATGAACGCTGTCAACATTGGCTGAATTAGCCGCTGTGGGAAAGAAGGCTATGCCCAATGCACAGAGCCCTGCCACCTTATATAAGAGGACCTCTGTCCACAAACCGTATCCATTGTAGGTAATTAAAAAACTTCCCATCACCGCGAGCACCATCACCAGAATCTCACCACCACAGGTATAGTAGTAATCACTAATGGAAGGTTCGATACTGTAGCCATTGCCACATTGCCCGGTAAACAGCCACAGGATTAAGGGCAACAGGATACCACAAAAACCAATGAAATTGCGCAGCGTCTTGTACGACCACACGAGCGAATTGCCCTGTTCGGCTTTTCGGTCGCGGATGTTTCGTTCGGTTACTATGGTAGTAGAATTGCTATCTGACATTGTGAGGAATTTTGGTGTGATGACAAATATAGCCTTTCTAAAGGCAGAATCAAAATATTTCTTTCAATATCTTCTTCAATTTATCATCGTGTACAATAAAATATGGCTTCAATCAGACATGCTTGATACCCTTCATTATCTTATAATATTTTCCTGAGGATCGGACTTTGCACCCATTCGGCGTGGGCCGGATCCTTTTTAATTTTCCATGCCAGATCCGGATCCGTTCGAACAATCCCTTTGACAATTTCCGCCATATTCTGAATATTGTTTGACTTTGCTTCATCGGCAAGATTCGAATAATGACGGTATGCGCTGCAAGCCGGATTACTGTTCAGGTTTCTGAATAATTCTTCCGCGTCAGATGCTTTATTCTGAATCCTCCGGGTGACATGTAAAGCTGAAATAATACTCAGTTCAAAACGATCTCTGGCATACGCCCTTGAATAGTATTTTTCAGCTACAACTGGATCCTTTCTGAAAAAATAGTACAGATCACCCATTGTTCCAGCATAAGCGTCCTCTTCTTTGGCTTTTTGTTCAAATTGCGTGAAACAATTTGCAGCGTTGACCGAATCGCCCAGAAGATCATAGCAGATGCCCATTTCATAGTAAGTTTTGATATCCGCACTGTCATTGTGAAGTATACGCGAGAGCACTTCGATGGCTTCCTGATACTTTCGCTGTGCCTGCAACACCTTGCTCAGGCTGTAACCTGACATACGATGCATTGGTCTGATCGCAAGCGCACGGCGAAAAAACTGCTCTGCCTCTTCATACTTCGATTGTCTGTAGAACCATTGTCCTTTAAGGTACAAGAAACTTAAACTTACACTGTCTTTTTGCAGTGCCTTATGAATGATCTTTTCCGCATCCTTGAAGCGATGCAAACCTATGTATAGTTCAGCGAGGTTGCCCAGAATTACTTTGGATTCAGGGAATGCACGCAGAAATTTTTGCGCCGTACAAAGTGCTGAATCATATCGGTTCATTTTCGAATACACATAAATCAGATTAGCCACAGGCTCCTGAAAAGTTGAATCCAGCGCCACTGCTTTTTTTAATGAAGTAATTGACTCGCTGTATTGATTATGATCACAATAGTATATTCCCAACATATTATGCGCTACCGGAGAAAACGGAATCAGGTCCGCAAATTGACTCAGGTAAAATTTTGAACTATCGAACATCATCTTGGTCTGATAAGACCGTCCAAGCCAGTAATGAATATAAGCCGCCTGCGGTTCGAGTTGTCTGGCTTTGTGCAAATTAAGGATGCATTGTTGCATGGCATCCTCATCCGCAGGAGTATAATTATTGATATTTATTACATAGGAATTCAGAACGGCATCAATAAAATACTTGCGGGACTGCAAATGTGGGTAGAGGTAATGCCTTGTACTGATCAAATCCAGGCTTGCTGTGAGTTCCGCTCTTGCCTGCATAAGTTTATCCTTGCGCCATTTAGGCTTTTGGTTATTGAACAACGGAAGGATAAGGCTGTCAAAAGTACCGTTAAGCCGGGTGATGATCTTTCTTCGGAGTATATCGTTACATTCGCTGTCGGGGCGCAGTGCTACGAGTGTCTTGTAAGTTTCAATCGCAGAACTTGTTGTAGAACCAATGATCTGTCCCTTTTTCATCTGCTCAAGGAAATGGGCATGCAAAAATGACGCAGAATCTCCCTCTTCCGGATACATTGCAATTTCACCTTTGTAGTTAATCTGAGAATAAGGTGTATACCGGCTGGCAAATTGATTGTTGATTAAAGTCCATTGATCATCACTGATCCTGTTGACAACCCGATTCGGCAATCCCATAAAAACCGGGGTTTGCTTTTTTTCGGATTCCAGGTAAGTGTTTTTCTGAACATAGTTTTCGAGTTCAACCAGGCTAATCAAATTATCACGATCAATGTCTGCCAGTCCGAGGAGCCCTGACTCCAGATAATATGAAAAAATGCCATGCCCGCCACCCCATTCGGAACCCTCCAATGACAATTGTTCTTCATGACACGACAGCATCAGCGTGGTCCGTGGAGAAAGAAGTTCCTGCATCGCGCGAATCGTATGCGTTCTTCCTTTAGCCCCGCCGGACAGTTTGCCTGAATGACAGGCATCAATAATACAAATCACATCAATATCATTTTTGCTCATTCCCCCAAAATAATCCGCCAGCTCAGTGAGCTTGAGCACATCATGAATCATTCCAAAATAATCTTTTGTCGGCGCATTGTGTAATAGCAGGAGGCCGTTTTCGGATTGCGATCGGTCCTCTACATCGCCATGTCCTGCAAAATAAAAATAAAACCGATCTCCCGGCTTTATCTTTCGAAGGAGAACATACAACGCATCAGCTATATTAATATGTGTCGCCTCACAGTTGAGAAAAGTCTGAATATTCTGGCTATCGCATTTTTCGGAAGCATTATTGAGAAGATAATTTCTGAATGAGATTGCATCCCTGTCAGCATACATCAGGTCTGGCACATTGCGATAATCACTGATGCCAATAATAAAAGCGTAAGTATTCGCATGAGATTTAATCTGGCTGCGTAAAGGAATTGCGCCGCGCTGTCCCTGTGCGCACAATATGTGAGCAGCATAAATAAAAAACATGAATGTCTTGATCCATTCACACCAAAATCGGTCCAGAGTGAATCCAAATCGAGATAGTTTCGTGGAATAAAATATTCCTTTAAATCTATTGGACATTTTATAAGTTAACTTCATTTTGTATTCAATTTGGTTTTGTAAATTATCATCACAAAACTCTCACGCAGAAGTTAATCAATCAATATAACCTTTGTTATAGAACTATTTTGTACAATCAAAAAGCCGGCTTCCGTTATCCGGATTCCGGCAGTCTTGTTATCGTTCAAGCCCAATGAATCAGGGCTTCTAACTGTGGTGCGAGAATATTGATCTGTTTATTGCTTGATTACCTTTCTCATCAGGGTGTGATTGTGGTTATCGGTTAGACGAATAATATAAATTCCACTGACAAGGTCTTCAGTATTTATTTCTCCGGATGGATGCTCAATATTTTTAACCATAAACCCTACAGCATTGAAGATCTCCACCCTTTGTAGTCCGTCACTGAAAGGAGGCGCCATGATCGAGATTACTGAAGTGAAGGGATTGGGATAAATAACGAAATCCTCGTCCTGATCAATCAAAAGAGTCCTGTCACGGGAGACGATTTCTCCAGACTTGTTGGACTTGCCCACGTGGATCGCTTGCACAATGGTCTTAAATCCAATACTCGCTTTTTTATTTTTACCAAACAAATCTGCGATCAGGTAGTAATTGCCCGCTAACAGATTTCTTGGAAGTATGAATTTGCCGGACACAGAAATTCCGTTGGGTGATTTTTTGATGATCAGCTGCTTTTTATCGATAAGAAAATCTTTGGAATCAGGTACATTGTCCCGTGAAAGGAACATTCTGAATTCTGCTGGAAGGTTTGGAAGCTCTCCCTGGTAATTCAAAAGCGTAAAATAAGAAATTTCACTTCCCGGAAATACCAGTTCCTGATCCAGATGAGCTGGAAAAAAGTTTATGCCACCGGTACTGATATGATGGCAAGTAGGCCCATATCCTCCGCGGTCAACTACATTGACGGTTACTGTGCCATTCAGGGCAGGATAACAGGCACTTACCAAGCTAATTCTGACTGAATTCGTACCGACATCATCACAATCAAGCACATTCGGAGTGACAATGTAGTGGAAGTATGGATTCGTGGTCAGTGGACTGAAGGCTATCATTTCCGGAGTGAGCACAACATAACCATCCTCATTCAGTGTCACCGTAATCTCCGGATGATACCACAGTCTAACTTGTTCGCAAGGGCTGGGCATGGCATTACAGACCACCGTCACCCGACTAAAACATGAGTTTAACAAAACTCCTGTACGTGAATCCCTGAGTTGAAGAACAACATCATAGGAGTGACCCACATCCGAGCAGTCAAATTCTGAGCGTGAAAGTGTATAAGTGTATGCTGGATCATGATTCAATGATACACCAATCATGTCCGGTGTAATGCTGGCGCTGCATTGATGACCAATATCAAAGGTTACATTTGACAGACAAGTCAGTGACTGACCAACGCAATAACTGAAAATTGAACCAACTTGAGCAATCATCAGGAAAGTAAGGAGAATTTTTTTCATAACTATAGATTTAAAAATGAAATAAAAAATTTCCCTACAAAAGTATCCGTGACATTGCCCTTCTTCCAAAAAGGAACATTCACATCATGATGCGATATACCATCACATCATGATGCGATGCACCCTGTTACGAATGAACTTGCGGATAAAAACAAATCTAAATAATACGTCTCTTATCGTTTTGTAGCAGGCATTTCGGTGGTATGACAACCATTCTATTCTGCAGCACCAACATCCTTCACGTACTGATCATATACCAGCACTTCGGTCCTGGCGTTCTTGAAATACTCTTCAATAACAGGCTCAACTTCCTTCCAGTCAAGTCCGCCAACACCCGTTGACAATCTGGGCAATGCCAGGCTTTTGATGTCACTCGCCTCCACTTCATGTGCCAGTTTGCGAAGGCAATGCCGAAGATTGGATAAGCTGGCGCGACCCGGATGCGCAGATGCGCTGGGTGCCGGCTCCTGTGTCATCAGGTTAAATATCTTGACTTGACCTACACCCTGCCAAAGCCATATATCTCCCGGTTTCGGATGGAAAGTCTGGCAATAATGCCTGAAATCCTTGTATAGTGCCGGATAATCCTGCCTGATCGCGGCGGCAAGACCGGATTCAAAATGATCCATTGGCGCCACGGCATGCGCTATGGCTTCAGCCCCTGATAATAAAATGTCTCCTTTTACTTTTTTGATCATATTTCTAATTTATGCCTTCAATTTAGTACAATTCCATCAATAATAAGATTATTTTATCTTTTATTGTATTAAAAAAGTGTAATTCACCGTGCGACGGCACCAACCATTGTAATTTAGCCGTTTAATTGACTGCAATGGCTGAAGGCAGATGGCTTGTGATATCGAATCGCTGGCACAACATCAAGGCGATATGGAACAACGTCCACCAGAATGATGCAGGGATAGAGAAACTGATGCGTCTGATCCTTGCCAGCAGCAATTTTGTATTTCCGGGGATGTACCTTAAACAGTTGTATAGTGGATTTACGACCCGTCAACAGGAAAATTTCACGGATGCCTTTGTACTCTCGAAGCTTGTTTTTCCTTTTGCAATTTGTTATTTCGGATGGTACGATAACCCTATTGTATTCTGGATTCTGATCTGGCTGATGTTGGAGACCCTCATGTATGTTCCGACATTGATTTTTGCTTCAGATATCTTCAAGCCTCCGCGATCCTACCGCCGTTCCATGTTGCTTGTAATTATCAATTATTTTGAAATCGTTCTCGATTTTGCAGTGATCTATGCCAGCATACGTGGGTTGAATCGTGAATTCGGGCACTGGTACGATCCCATTTATTTCAGCTTCAGCACTTCAGCTTCACTTGGCTTTGGAGACTTCTATCCTGAAACAGCACCCGGAAAGATGATGGTAAGTTTTCAGTCAGTGATTTTTTTTGTATATGTAGTGCTGTTTATTAATGTCTATTCCAACCGGGTCGAACACAAAGGTTATTTCAGCCGGGATTCTTCGCATCACACTTAAGTGTGAGCACAATGAACAAAGGCCTGATTTGCCGTTTTGAAATTCATTACTCAAAATGAGATCCAACATTGTAAGATCAAGGAAAATAATGTCAAAATGGTACAATGATTTATATTTGACTCATTCTAATATTACAATCAATTGCGGGCTAATGGAGGTCAATCTGACTTCGCCCATTTCCATTCTGGCACATACGCAAATTACCGGTATCGAATCCCAGCTTTTGTGGGCGATCGCGCTGTCTCCAAGGTGTTGTAGCTGTAATTCAAAAAGTGCCATAGAACCACAACCTGCCAATGCCTGTGACGAGGGTTGTCAGGAATATTGCCGCAAGAAAGGTAATGGTCAAGGCAAATAGAATGGCAAAGCACCCTGCATGCTTGGCGTTGTCGCCGAAGGTGAATGTGATTGCGGTAACTAACGGATTGTCAAAAAAGATTTGGAAAAGCTAAGTCTAACTTGGCATGACACATACTTGTATTCTGTTTGTTGCAAATTTTCTAGTTTTAACTTTATTGAACTAAAGAATTTTTTCATAAACAAAATCAGAATGAATTTCATCAACAAGTCCCCAGGGATAATTGTACTTAAACTAAAAACAAATGAATTTCCTCATTGAAACTGAAAGATTAATATTACGAAATATTACGCATGAGGATCTGGAAGGCTTTTACGAACTTGATTCTGATCCTGAGGTGCACCGGTATCTTGGCAATGAGCCGGTTACAGACCGCATGGTTCTCGCGAAAGTGATTGACTATGTGATTGGTCAGTATGAAGAATTTGGCATCGGGCGTTGGGCAGTTACCGAAAAAATCACCGGTGAATTTGCAGGATGGTGTGGTTTAAAATATATTGCCGAAGCGGCCCACCATCCCAATCCTTATTATGATCTGGGATATCGTTTGATCAGGCGACATTGGGGTAAAGGTTATGCCACGGAGGCCGCGAGGGCCAGTCTGAATTATGGTTTCAGGCAACTCGATCTGAATGAAATATATGCCGCAGCGCACCCTGAGAATGAAGCATCGAATCGCATTCTTCTCAAACTTGGATTCAGCAGGTTGGGAAGTTTTATGGAGCATGGTTCAAATAACAATTGGTACGTACTAAAAAAATAAAATGTCTCTTTCACATAAGACTGGATGATGTGGCAGGTACAATCTTCTTCCCATCAACCTTATATCTATTGTAAGCATTAAAGTCAATTATAGATAATCCCAGAATGAAATTAACCCGCGTTACCAAAATATTGCTCCTTTGCGCCAACATTTGGTACTTTGGAGAAGGAATGCTCGGTCCGCTATTTGCAGTCTTTGCAGAAAAGGTCGGTGGAGATATCCTCGACATAACCTGGGCCTGGTCAACCTATCTGGTCGTCACCGGATTGGTCTATATCATCACTGGAAAGCTCTTGAATAAGAAGCCTTATAAGGCCCATGTAATGGTTATCGGTTATGCGATAAATGCCTTATTTACTTTTGGATATCTGTTTGTGCGTTCTCCAATACAATTGTTTTTCGTACAAGCAGGACTCGGTGTGGCCGAGGCCATTGGAACGCCAGCATGGGATGCTTTGTTCGCTAAAAACTTAACGGAAGAACACGATTCATACGGTTGGGGATTATCAACCGGACAATCCCAGATTGTCACGGGTATATCGTTCGGTATCGGCGGGTTGATTACCCATTTTATGTCGTTTGAAGTACTTTTTATCACAATGGGCTGCGTCCAGGTACTCGCAACAATTATGGCAAGCCGACTTTTGAATGCTGAAAATAAAAAGAATAACTAAAACGATTTTATACGAAAAGCATTCTCAATACGACATTCTTTAACTCATTCAGATTTGAAATAATTCATTTCGCAAGTCAGGAGGCTATTGAAGTATCGTGATCAGCAACTTAAAAAGCCATAAGGCCAATTAGAGTCGATTGTTAATTTACCTTTGTTGCCAATACCTATAACATTAGAAAAATAAATTCATGAAAATATCTGGCAACAAAATCCTGATTACCGGTGGAGCAAGCGGAATAGGCTTAGGCCTGGCCGAACAATTTGTCCGTGAAAACAATATGGTTATAATCTGTGGCAGAAGACCCGAAGCCTTGGAAGCAGCCAAACTAAATATTCCTGGAATTATAACGAAAGTCTGCGATCTGTCGAAGGAGGAAGAGCGGATTTCTTTATTTCAATGGGTGGCAACTGAGTATCCGGATCTGAATGTACTCATCAACAATGCAGGCATTCAGCAATGGATGAAAGTGACCGATGAGAATTTTTATACAAGGGCCATGGAAGAGATCAGTACCAACCTCATCGCCCCTATGCACCTTTGTCACCTGTTTCTCAATCTTCCTTCGTTAAATACATTGGTGAATGTTTCATCAGGCCTTGCCTTTGTCCCCATGGCTAAAGTGCCTGTGTACAGTGCTACAAAATCATTTATTCATTCTTTGACCTTATCACTCAGACATTTGCTGAGTGAAAATAATATTGAAGTCATTGAAATCATCCCTCCGGCACTCAATACAGATCTTGGAGGCAAGGGACTTCACGATGCATTTCCACCCGTGAGTGAATTTGTGGAAGCAGTGTTCAAACAACTGCGCGCGGGCAAAAATGAAATTACTTTTGGCATGAGCGATTCACTGACACAAATGGGCCCGGATGGACTGAAAGCAGCATTTACAAGGATGAACGGATAGTTTCCGGATTGTTCATTAAAATAACTTGTCGAAAATGCATCCCGTTGAAGTGCTTTTCAGCGCACAGTATACCATTGACATTCAAATACGGTTTACAAAAGATCTTATTGCATAAAAATCCATATACATAAAGAATTTGCACCGCTAATTTGAATTGAAGGAGATGATTGGACCATTAGTATTTCCTAAAGCTGCTTAAGATTGTATATTAACAAATTTTTTTTTATATTCTTTTTGACATCATCTCATTCTCAAAGTTACCGCCTACATACTCGTCCATTCATTAAAGACTTGCAGATTTGACTTTCTTGTACATTGCGAGGAAGCCATAGGCAAAAACTATTTTAGTCTTTTAATTTAGTTATATTGAAAAATTTTCCAGCCAAATTGAAGACTCAATTCAAGTTCAAAAAAATATGATTTTAAAAATTTGTTTTCCAAAAGTGAATTGGATATATTTGTTCTTTGTCAACATATAATAATAGAAAGTATAATTTGTAAAAAACCTGAAATATGAGTAACAGAGTTGTTCATTTCGAAATACCCTGCAATGAGCCGGAGCGTACGGTGCAATTTTTCAGGGAAGCCTTTGGATGGGATTTCCAGCAATTTGGTAATGAGCCCTACTGGCTCGCCATGACAGGTGATCCATCCCTGCCCGGGATTAACGGAGCCATTATGAAAAAAAGGGATCCAATGCAACCGATGACCAATTCAATCAATGTCATCCAAATTGATCAGGCCATGCAAAATGTCGTCAAAGCCGGTGGAACAATCGTCGTCCCAAAAACAGCTATTCCGGGCGTTGGCTGGCTCAGCTATTTTAAGGATCCCGATGACAATATTCATGGCTTACATCAGCAGGATCCAAGTGCCGCATAGCAATGGGAAATATCTTGCATCATAAAGAAGCATTATTTATGAAAAATTGTGAGATTGTTGCATATACTGATCAAGTGACTTCGCGCTCCATTTTTTTCATTTTACTGCTTACGTTGTATAACGGTGTATCATTTTCTCAGCAATCGGATCAATCTTCCATTTGGTATTGTTCATTCGCCCCATCCATCACCAACAACCCAGGGAGTCTTGGAGCCAAATTCAGTCCGGATTTCGAGATTGGCAAACAGTGGCAGGAAGTATTTACCCTGGCACTGGATATCGGTAGAACCAATTGCGCGAAGGTTAGAACCAGGGATACGGCATGGTATCTTGAATTCAGGCCCAATCTCAATATTTTTCAAGTCGGCAAATTTGTCAATACCTTTACACCAGGTGTGGGTGTCGTATTGAATGCATCACAATACCTGATGCTCGAATTTACCTCCGGCATTGAATATTGCATGAATCCCAAAATTCATTTTAATATTTATTTCGGACAGTACTATTTCAGCGGACAAACAACCAATAGCGCTGTGGCATTTGTTGGAATTTCTGTGGCCAGATTTTTCCGTCCCGTAAACCCCCATGGCGTTCTCAACGATGTACGAAAGACAATACAATAAATTATTTTATCCAATACATCAAGCTCTTATATTAAAATTAGATTAATTTTTGAAGTTAACCCAGGACGTATGAATAAATTCATTGCTATTCCAATTCAAATACTAGCCCTGTATTTCATAGGACTCCTAGGCCTGCCCATTCACGGCAATGCCAATACTATCTCAGGCAATACAGGTAATTACCTTCAGAAAATTGGGGTACTACAACCCGGAGATACACTTTTACTGGAGCCAGGCACCTATGCCAATAATATGAAACTGGTAAACATCAATGGCAAACCCGGTCAACCCATTGTAATTGTGGGTTCAGGTCAATCCACCATATTCATTGGAAATGCCTGTTGCAATACGGTCAGTCTAACCAAATGCTCCTTTTTAGTCCTTAGCCATTTCATGCTGGATGGAAAAAATCAATTTGTCGATGCGGTAAAGGCAGAAGGTACAGCCGGCAACTGGACCCATGATATTACAATTCAGTATACAACAATTGTTGGCTATGGAATTGATCAGCAAGCCGTTGGGATCAGCACGAAATGCCCTTCCTGGAATTGGGTAATCCGCAAGAACAAAATCATTGGCGCTGGCACTGGCCTTTATCTTGGCAATTCAGATGGAACTATGCCATTTGTAAATGGAATCATAGAATACAATTATATCGCTTCTACCGTCGGTTACAATATGCAAATCAAACACCAATTTAATGGATCAAGGGATGTTCTTCCGGAGACCATGATCGATGCGCATACAACAATTCGTTATAACGTTTTTACTAAAGATTCCACTTCATCCGGAGGAGGTAATGCTAGACCCAATTTATTGACTGGAGGATTTCCAACGAGCGGCTGGGGCGCGAAAGATTATTATGAGATCTATGGTAATTTTTTTTACAATAATCCGGTTGAAGCATTGTACCAGGGTACGGGAAATATTATCATGTATGACAACATTTTTGTCAATCATTTTGATCCCGCAGGAATTAGGGCAGTGTACTTCACACCGCAAAATGGCGTCAATCCGCAAACAATACACTTTTTTCACAACACGCTGTTGGCGGCAAATACCTCCGGAGGCGTAAGACTGTATAATCCCGCACCGGGATTTGTCCAAGATTGCTATGCCAATGCCGTTTTTGCACCAAACCCTATTAGCAATTTCTCAAATGAAATTGACAACGTCAAGGATACTTACAATAACGCTTCATCCTATGTTCTTGCTGCCAGGAATACTATCCTTGATCTTGATTTATTTCCGAAGGCTGGCCAGTTGACCGGCACCCTTACACCAGATACTATTACTTTGAAATACAAGGATGCAACAAAAGACTTTAATGGAGATTCGTATGCCTGGACTTACCGGGGAGCCTATGCAAGATGTTGTCGCAACCATGGATGGAAACTTCAGCTGGACACCATGCCAGATCGAAACGTGTTAATCAGCTCTCTCAATGATCATCAGGAAACAGGTCTTGCTTTTTCAACCTGGCCCAATCCTTCCAACGGAGAATTGTTTATCCAAAGTCCTGTGCAGGCTGATTATCTTTTGACGGACTTTACCGGTAGGGAGATTCTCAAGGGAAATCTGAGGAAGGGTATAAATGAAGTAAGAATCAATTGCGAATTGTCCGGGACAATTTTCTTAATTATCCAGTCCGAAACCAAGTCCTTTTCTAAAAAAATTATTTTTTCTAAGTAAAATACCTATTTGACAAATCTGATATAAAATTATCACTATTAATTTTTTCCGAAAACTGAAGATCGCAAACAAGGGAAAGATTGGAAATAATTTCATCTTTAAGATATTTTTTATTATATTTACACTGAAGATGAAAATACAATTAAGGGATGGGAGGTTCGTTTTCAAATACCTTCTTGAGACTGGTAAGATCGTATGTGTCGGTCGTTCCTGAATATTCCTTTGAAATCAACCTGGACGGATCAATTGCGCAGATTGGAGCAAGCGAAAAAATCATTCCGGTACTTATTCTGCGTTCTGAAGAAGTCTTACAAAGGATATTCAAAGAAGGCTCACTGGGACTTGGTGAAGCCTATTGCGAAGGGTTGATACAGGTGTCTGATCAGTATTACAGACATTTTGTGGATATTTTCGTCAGGGCAACCTATGATCTCAAATTACTTCTGCAATTAAAACTGGCGGACATTTTTATTATTCTCAGAGCGAAGTTTAACAGGAATTTTTACAATCGTCTAAGCAGAAGTGAAAATATCAATGCCCACTATAGTCTTAGCGACTGGTTTGAACAGGACGAGGATGCTAATGCATTTTACCTGCAGTGGTTAGATGCCCGCTATATTCAGTACAGTTGTGGCAAATGGGATGAGGACACCCAAAAGCTTGAGGAAGCTCAGGAGAATAAATTAGGTTTTTACGCCCGGCGTCTTCAAATTAAATATGGGGATCCGGGAATACTGGCAGATCTGGGTTGCGGCTGGGGAGGCTGTTTGTTTTATATGGCAGAAAAATTTGGTATTCGCTGTCATGGCCTGACACTTTCCACCGCTCAGGCCAAATACGTTAAAAATGAAGCCATCAGACGTCATTTGGAACACCTGGTCACCGTAGAAGTCGGCGATATTCTTCTGGCTGAAGGACGTTACGATTATGTGATCAGCATCGGTGTCATGGAACATATTCGCGATTATGACATCATGTACCGGAGACTGGCACAGATATTGAAACCCGGTGGGCGCGCATTAATTCATTCCATTTTTCACAGTGAATGGTTTTACAAAGTAGATCCCTTCCTTTCGAAGTATATTTTTCCCGGAGGATCAACACCTGAGATACGCAGTAATCTGAACATCTTCAAAAAGTACTTCAAGCATGTAGATCGAAATGACCTTCCGGCGCTTTCTTATCCCAGGACATTGCTCTGCTGGTTTGATCAATTTTGCAAGCATGAAGAGCAAATCCGTAATCTTCTAGCCCAAAAATCGAAGGTGAAGGACCTGGATTATTCAATACGAATTTTCAAGCATTATCTGACGCTGACCTATTGTGGACTGACGGATGCCCGGGGATTTGTATCGAATATTTTGGTCTATTAATAGTAAATAATTACACGTAGTGAAAAGTAAAAATGGGAATATGATTAAATTATAGCAATGTCAAGTAAGTGCCGCATTGCCTCCAAACAGAATGTTTTTTTGATTACCTTTTACCGAACGTTATCCATAAAAATATCAATTATTTAATTTCATAAGAGTTTACTGATAATAAAAAATTTACGATTGTCTATAAAGATTCATTTATAATTTGCTGCGTTTGGAAATGACTCATATTTTGAATTACATTAAGCATAAACTCGCAATGATTATAATATTTAGATTGAATTAAAAGAGTTTTAATAAAGACATTCCTTATAGGCTTGAGTCGGAAAGAAGGATTAATTTCGGATATTTGTCGAATAGAAATGCGATGAATAACAATTTCGGGAAATTGTCAACTACAACCAAGCGCAGCTCAAACCGAGTCATGCTTAGAAGAAAGCTTTTGCTGTTCATCACACTACAGCTTGCAATGCTTATACCTATAAATCATCTGATTGCACAATGCGTTCAATTCGTATGTGCCAGGGAAGGTGAAGTACTGAAATATTGGTCACCGCTGCATGAATTCGCAGACAGCGCGTTGTTGACCCGTGCGAATGGCCAATCACTGATTCGATTCGCAGTTGATCAGTCCGGAACAATTAAGCACAACGCCTGTTTCCGGTTTCTGATAGGACACAGTACCGGAACCAGTTCCGGAGAGCGGGACTTCGACGTCATGCTCAATGATCAACCACTCTTTGTATTTCATACCGTTCCACAAATGACAACCGGTGCCATGATTCAGGGAGAAGACAAAATTTCCGGCGCAAGTTATTCCTTCCGATGCATGGCGCAGGATATCAACAAGGATGCATTTGGATTTCTGGAGATTCACTTAAAAACAGTACCGGCTGGAGATCTGGTATTCGGAATACGGGGGCGACAACATGAAAGTCGTGATTGGCTGATGGTCTTTATGTATCGCGAAGGATGGAAGTTAAAAGTACAGCCTACTTCTCTCGTGCTCCGTCAGAATCACCGCCGCATGGTTCAGATGATCATCGATTATCCTGGCCCGGATCATGATAAACTTACCATCCGCTCGCGCAAAGGAATAACGCATCATGTACTCAGGCACGGCTATCAGAATTTTCATTTGGCTTTATATCCGGAAAACTTCAAGGGCAAGGATACCCTGCAGTTTTTTGTCAATCAAAGGAAAACAGTTCACATTCCAATACTCATCAATCCGGTCCGGCCATACCGATTTCATATCATCCATCACAGTCACAATGACATTGGCTACTCGCATTTGCAAGAAGAAGTGGCAAGAATTCAATCCCGAAACATCATGGATGCCATGGCATGGATTGAAGCTGCCGCCCGACGTGGCAACAGGGCCTATTGGCATATCGAATCATTATGGGCTGTAGAAAACTTTTTGTCGGTTTGTGATTCAATCTCTAAAAAAAGATTTTTTGATCATATACGCAAAGGCCAGATTTCATTGTCCGCCAATTATGCGAATATTCTCACCGGCCTCTGTCAGCCAGAAGAACATGGCTGGACCACCGAATATGCACGATATATTGAGCAAATGAGCGGTTGCAAGATTCGAAACGCAATGATCACAGATATTCCGGGTGTCAGTTATTGGGCACTTCGTTCCTATACCGCCCAACAACTTCCCTTCTTGTCATTGGGTCCTAATTATGTTGAAAATTTGCCCGACCATGGCGATCGCGTGGGTGGAATTATCCGTGAGACGGGAGATCATCTATTCTTTTGGAAACCACAACCGGATGCTGCGGATTCAATCCTCGTATGGACGGCCGGCAAAGGTTATTCTTACTTCCATAACATTCCTGATAAGGATCGTGGGTTTCGATGGGAAAAAAAGATATCCGATTACGCGACAGAATTATCTGCTGCATCCTATCCCATGGAGGATATTCAGTTGCGCTACACTAAAAATGCGGACAATGGACCTGTGGACACCACACTGGATATTTTTGTTAAGAAGTGGAATCAAAAGTATTCCAGCCCACAGCTCCAGATCTCGAATTTGGACAGTTTGTACGTTTTAGTCATCCGAAAGTACAGAGTCAAAATACCCGTTATTTCCGGTGGCGAGATTGCGCCATACTGGGAAGACGGGGCATATTCTACCGCTCGTGAAGAAATTCTCAATCGCGAAATCAGCCGCAAGATTATCTCAGCAGAACGTCGCCTGAGGAAAATCAGCCGCTATGACTCTGCGAGCTGGTATCCGCTACATCGCGACATAATCATGTTCCATGAGCATACCTGGGGATCCTGGTGCAGTATATCAGATCCCGAAATACCTTTCACAACGAGGCAGTGGGCGTATAAAAAAAGTTTTCTCGACAGCGCTGAGGTACGCTACAAGAGACTTATGCAAGGAATTATTGTTGACGACGATGAGACTGAAAATTCAATGGTAAAAAACGCGATTCCGCTTGAAATGAAAATCGATTCAGTGCACGGCGGAATTCATCTTTTTTCTGCTGATGGAAATTCATTTGAAGCAAACGGAAACGAATACCTACCTTTTGAGTTGATTTATTCCGAAGGCACAAATTCGGTTCTTCGCATCGGACTAAAGATACAAGATGTACAGTTGGTCCATGAAGACGAGCTCCATAAGGAATGGATTGTGATGGGCTCTATGGATTACTTTCCGAAAGTACTGATTCGCTACATTCTCGATAAAAAAATAAATTTGCTGACCGCTCGGTTCAATATTCATAAAAGCATTCAGCGCAACAAAGAATCATTACACATCGCTCTACCATTCAGGTGCAATCAACTCGAATACGGAAGCGATGACACCTGGCTTCAGTATCCACAATCCCTGCTTCAGGGTTCGAATTACGAGTTCGTGTGTACGCCAGGCTTTATCAGAATACATCAAGACGACCATTCCATTCATATACGGACCTCAGGTCTTGCCCTGGCTGAGACCAATGGAATCATTGATGAGTCACAGATCCGCGGCGCCAAAGTCTGGAAACAAGAAGCAGCAACCGCCCCCAATCTTTTTCTCTACGTTCTTAACAATTTCTGGCACACCAATTTCAAAGCATATCAGGATGGAGAAATCAACTTTGCCGTGCAATTATGGGTTGAGCAAAATTAAATATGTTGTTATTGCGATGAACGATTTCGAGGTTATGCTGTCAGAGCTTTATTCAGAAATATTTCGTGCGTGTCGTATTTGTAATTTTTCTCATTTGTATTAATTCAATGCATATGTGGTAACTTGGAAAATTAACTATCTTCCTACTTCCAGTACTGTAATAATAGTATTAGAATAGAGCGTAATCGAAGATACTTAGACTATTTACGTTAGATACACTTTTATAGCTATTGTTGTTAATAAAATTTGTTCTTTTAAGCGCTTAGCCATTATTTCTCAAATGTTGATAGAATATATTCTAACACCTCGACAAAAATTAATTAATATTAAATCATTTAATCAAATGCCTTCATTTCTATTATATCGTCGGGTACTCTGTGTTGTTGTGACAATTATTGGATTTTGCTCATGCCGGGTCCTTGAGAATGCATCAAGGCATGATTTTCACAGCGGTTATTACCGTTTGAAAGATAACGGGACAAAATTGAAAACATATGTTCAGGTTGACCAGGATCAGATCAGCATTTTTTCAATCAATCAGGGGAGAATATCAGAAAAGAGTATAATGGACATACAGACCCATGACGATAAATTTGAATTAAATCCAAATCTCCAGTTTGACAGGACCGGACTTGATGTCGACCTCACATCGATCCTGATGAAATACAGAATGGCCAGGCAAGGCAGGCCGGCACAAATCAGCACAGACCTTAATCTGGCGATCTATGCAGGATGGCGAAAAGATCGATTTGGCATATCCTCTGTCAAAAGTCCCATACATCGCAATACGCTAGGCTTTTATCATTGGGGCGTTGACGCCGGACCTTTCATTGGCCTTGGAACTACCTCCGTCAATTCGTTTTCTACATTGGGACGAGTCCTAGAAGAATACGGTGGCTTGAGTTTACAAGGAGGCGTTGCCCTATTTGCTGAGACAAGCTTTGCCAGTTTTGGCCTCTCAATTGGCATTGATCATCTGACAGGTCGCGACCGAAATGAATGGATCTACCAAAACAAACCCTGGCTTGGATTTGTAGTAGGTGTTGCGTTGAATTGACCGTGATTCATTCCGGCCGCATGAAGAAAACAGTAGTAACAACACGGATGTAATAGACTAATCCGACAATTTGTTATAATATTGATTCGTGTAAGCTATTATTCAAATGGATACCAGAAGCAATACAAATTCGTTCTTTGAGCGCCAGTCTTTCAGGCAATGGTGGTTGTGGACTATTTTACTTGGAATAGCCGCACTTTTCATTTATGGACTTATCCAACAGTTTTATTTTGGGCTGCCGTGGGGTGACCGGCCTATGAGCAATGCGATGCTCATTTGCTTTACAATGTTAGTTTGCGGAATACTTCTTTTATTTTGGCTGACGAGGCTGGAGACCCGCATCAGCAAGGATGGTATTGCGGTCAGATTTTTTCCTTTCTTTTTCCAATATAAGAATATTAGCTGGAACGAAGTGTCATCTGTACAATTGAGAAAATATTCCGCCATCCGAGAATTTGGCGGCTGGGGCTTGCGCTGGGGTCTTTTTGGCAGAGGAACTGCCTATATTGTATGTGGTGACCGTGGTCTTCAGCTGGTCTTTAAGAACGGAAAGAAATTACTGATTGGCACGCAAAAAGAAGAAGCATTGCGCAGGGCACTGGAACATTATTACCCGAATAAATTAGCTGAAATTTGAGATAACAGCATTACTTTGTCCCAATTTAGTTTTTGTAACAACGCAATCACAACAGTTAATATTTTGTCGCCTGATGTCAAAATTTAGTTCTATTGAATTCGCTTTTACTATTTACAAATTGTCAGTCTGTCTTACTATTATAGTAATCCTAACTTCGCTATTGGATAATGAATATTTTCTGAGATTCAATTCACTCAAAACAAAAATATTACGCAATGCCAAAAAACATTTCAACGGTGCTCATTGACAATTCCAGGCAAAAAGTCTGGGATTGTATTACCCGACCTGAATTTGTCAAACAATGGCAGTATGGAAGTAAGCTTCTGACCGATTGGGTAACAGGTCACGAAATTTCATTCAGTTCAGAATGGGAAGGCCAAATATTTGAGCAATGGGGAAAGGTCCTGAGTTATAACCCACACGAAAATCTCAGTTATTCACTCTTTGCACCAAGGCCGGGACTGGAAGACAAACCAGAAAACTATTTTGTCATGCACTACCAATTGTCAGATGAGGACGGACAAACCAGACTTGAGATTATTCAGGAAGACCACAGAGCAAATGCTGTTCAGGAACCTCCACAGGGCGAAGAAAATCCGGTACTGAGACAACTGAAAATATTGGCAGAGAGTCTCTAACTCATATTTTTTGCAGTAAGGGGCATCGATTGATTATCTTGAGGGATCTTGTTAGTCTTACAGAATCTTAAATGAAAGCGTTTCTTATTATCTTCATTTTTCTTGGAGTCATAATCCAGGTGAAATCTCAATGCAGTCCTGCAGGTGCCGATCGATGCGCCGATGCTGAAGTCCTGTGTTCTGCACAAGAACTGAACGGACTAAGCTGCCAGACGGTTGGGTACAGCAACCCTACCGGTTGCCAACCGCTGTGTTCAGGCGGAGGCGTATCCATCAATACAAGTTGGTGGGCCTTCGCTGGCTACAAAGGTCAGATTTGTATTACCGTCACGACGATATCCTGTGCCAATAACAAAGGGATGCAATTCGGGGTGTATGAAGATGAATGCTGTTACAGAAACGTAGCCTGTAATCTGAATTGTCAGACCAATGGTTCCAAAACGTTGTGTTTTGATAACGATTATTGCAGGATACTCTATTTTTTTGTGAATGGCTGCGATGGTGATATTTGTGATTTTAGTTTATCCGTAACAGGCGGTAATATGCCTGCCGTCGATCCACCCAAATCCATTATAGGCCCAAGCGATGTTTGCCAGGGATCGGAAAACATAATCTATACTACCGATCTGCAGCTTCATGATTGCAATCTGTGTGCAGCATACCTTGATGGTCAGCGCATTCCTTCTACAGAATGCCGAACCTACCTTGATTTTCCTACGGAAGGAACGTTTAATCTTTGCTTCAGTCACCTTTTAGTCATTGACACAAAAATTTGCAATGAATCCTCTCTCATTTGCAAACAAATCAGGGTAACCAGAAATTCTACCGCCAAAGGGGTGGATACCAAAGTGTGTGAAGCGCTCTTTCCTTTTATGTGGGGAAACACCCTGATCACCGGGACCGGGACATATACTGCAGAATTCAAAATTGGAAGTTGTATTCAGGATTCAATCAAATCTTTCATCGAGATTCCATCCTCAATTCCGCCTTGTAAAAAGAATATTTATGCATCGGGACGTGTTTACTATGATATCAATCACAACGGATCATTTGATGACAAAGTGGACCAATCTGCGGATGGCGTGTTCATTGATAATGATCAGTCCTCCGCCATCGCTCTAAGTACAAGCGGGAAGTATGCCATTGAACTGATTCCAAATTCCATTAATGTCATTAAAGCATATGGTTTTGCGGGCACAAAAAATATTTTGAAACCGAAGACATATTCAATTTTTCCCAGTATAAATTCGGATCAGCAACCTGGAAATTATGATTTTGCATTAGAAATTCAGGATTCCATTGATCTTGAAGTTGTGCTTAACCTTGGGAGGGCCACGGCGGGCCGACTCGTGCAAGCAACAATAGACGTCAATAATCTTGGTGCATTGAATGTGCAGAATGCCTTGCTGAGCCTTGAATTTCCTTCTGATTGGAAAATTCAATCGGCAGTCCCATCTGGAAAAATTGTTTCACCCAACATGGAATGGAATTTTAATTCAAGTTCCATTGGCACAGGTTTAAAATTTATTGTTTATTTTTCATTGCCGGGAGGTATCCCCGCGGGCAAGAAATTTTATCTAAAAGCCCGAGTTTCCACGCCGCTGGATCGCAATCTCATCAATAATGAGATGATCTTTGCGGATATCATCAAAAATTCGTTTGATCCGAATGACAAAATGGTTCAGATCATCAGGGATCCAAATTCTGAATCATTAATTGGCGACCTGCTTTATACCATCCGATTTCAGAATACGGGCAATGATACCGCCTATGACATCATCATCAGAGACAGCATTTCTCATCTTCTCGATCCAAAGACCCTGCGAATAGTTAACACTAGCCATCCTTGTGTGTATACAATGGATGCTTTGAATCTGGCGCAATTTCATTTTAAAAATATTTTATTGCCCGATAGCACAACAAATTACACTGGCTCGCAGGGATTTGTGCAATTTCTTATTAAGCCAAGAGCCAGCGTCAAAGCCAATGAAATGATCTATAACCGCGCCGGAATTTTTTTTGACCAGAATCCGCCGGTTATCACCAATGTTGCAGCGACCAGTTTTCTGACACTTAGCGATTATTCTGCTGAGAATTTCTTCATCGAAATAATTCCCAATCCTGTTACGGACAAAATGTTTATAAAACACAATGTACCACAATCAGCATCAACCATCAGTGCGAAAATATTTTCTATAGAAGGTGTACTAATCGAACAGTTTGCGCTTGATCCGTCTGGAAGTACTTTAATTAGTCCGAGACTTGCTTCGGGTATTTACTACATTGTGTTTGAACGGGGTAATATTATTTTGGCCTGTAAGAAGTTGATCAGTCTCCAGTAGGCATTAACAAAATGCCTGCAGTCGTGAGTCTTTCATCGCCTCTTAAACACAAATTGGTCCGTCAATTACACTCAAAATGTCATTGAGATAAAGGAGCAAATAAAGTAGTTACATACATTTTGAGGTATCCGGGGATTTATTTTGATTGCATTATTGCAAAAAAACTTCAAAACCTATAATACCCATTGACTTCATTGGTCTCAATTATCGAATGGTGTATCAGGTTTTGATCAGTTGGTTTCAAACCCGGCAAATTTCATTTCATGACGGTCGCTACGCCACTTTCTATTTTTCCGGATGGCGATCCATCGCTATTATGTCGCAATGCAATCCAAAAGCAAAGAGCGATACGAACCCTTGACTGAGATAAAACTTATTTTTATTTAAAAGTCCCGGGCATGCATGGTCCTCTTTATATTTGGCCATTATAATCTTTTCTAATGCCGTTACAGGAAGAACTTGAATCGCAGGGCAATTGGCTGTTTCGATACCGGAGTTTTCTACCGCTGGTGATATTGCTCATTGGGGGTACTGTCTATTTATGGGGTGACTCGGGAGAGGCCTTTCGCTGGCTTCAGGAAAAGCGGGGACAAACCGGATTTGAGCTGGCCTGCCTGGCAGTCAGTCTGGTTGGTTCGATGGTAAGACTGTATACCGTGGCACATGCCCCGGTCAATACCTCCGGACGCAACACCTCCGAAGGTCAGGTCGCCGACAGCCTCAATACCACGGGGATTTACTCGGCCGTGCGACATCCACTCTATGTCGGCAACTTTATCATGTGGCTCGGCGTCTGCCTGCTCACGGCCAATGTATGGTTTGTGGTCATATTTTGTCTGCTTTATGCACTCTATTATGAGCGGATCATGTATGCGGAAGAACAGTTCTTACGCCGGAAATTCGGTGAACAGTATACGCAATGGGGTGATAAGGTACCTGCCTTTTTTCCGGACTGGTCCAGGTTTGTAGCACCCAAACATCCGTTTAACTGGAGAAAAGTCCTCCGGAGCGAAAAAAGTACTACGGTAAATCTCTTTGCCGTATTCTGCCTCTTTGATGTCGGCGGTTATTACCTCAGATCCGCGGAAGCTATGAATCTTATTTTGATTGGACTTCTCTGTTTAAGCCTCTTGGCTTATGTCATTATAAAGGTCCTTGAGAAAAACAGTAATGTTCTGAATGTCTGATTCTTGATTATGGCACTTCGGTGAAGAAAATGCGTCAATGGTAGTATGATCCTAAAGACTGCTTGCTAATTCTATTACATTTGGGTTTTCATCCAGGCGAATGAACTAAATTTATTGCCCGAAATTTTTTCCAACCTAAAATGAATTTATGCCAATAAGGCGCACTGCTTTTGAATTTCATGAGACACAGCAGATCCGGCAATGGTGGATCTGGCTGGTGGTAATCATTCTGGACATCTATTTCTTTATTGGTTTCCTCTACAGGGCCTTTTTACACCTGACTTATTTTGACAACCGCTTCGACCAGGACTTTTACGGAATAGGCACCCTGATTTTGATTATTATTAATACGCTGATGTATGTCAGTAAAATGGAACTCAGTATTACACCGCGCGGTGTGGCCCTGAGGTTTTATCCTTTTCGAACGGAATGGCAGGTATTTCCCTGGGAACTAATCCGTCACATCCGAATTCGGCGGTTTTCCGCAATACGTGAATTTTCTGGATGGGGCGTTCGACTGAAGTCTGTAGGTCACGGGATAGCTTATCTGTTTGGCGGTTGCAGGGCACTTGAACTCATCCTCAGAAATGATGCTACTGTATTGATTTCAACGCAGCGTCCCATGGAAATGATGCAATTTCTGCGTGCGATTTTTGCCAAATACCTGATGTCGGATATGCATAAGTGATCGCAAAAGCATATTGATATCAACCAATTTTATTGAACACTTACTTTTATGTTAAGCTTTGTGTTTAAATAATATTAACTGAATCAGATTAATATTAACGATTCATTGTTATCATTCTCTATTATTTTGATCATTACGGAATACGATTTTTTTGATTCTTGACAATCTTTATTCGTCCATACAATCTTTAACCGCGTTAAAAATTTATTAAATCGTTTATATTCATCAGACTCTGTGCATAACGATATATTTTTGCATTTCGGACGATGAGAATAGGCTATTTGAATATTCTGATTTTGATTACTTTCTTTGTGCAGACAGTGCATGGATTGAATCGTATGTCAGAACCAGGAGATAAGTTTCAATCATTGCGATGTAATGATAAGTTATTCACCTCACTGCTTTCATCCCAAAATCAGCCATACGCAACCGGTCCCGAAATTTCGCTTTTCTTTGATGATTCAGAAGAAGACGATTATGAACAGTTCCGCAGGAAATCCAAAGAACAATCAATAGATTATAACACGCTTCTTGAAGAAGTATTATCATGCGGCATACCTTTCAGCCAATCTATTGAATCACCGGGCATGTTGACTACCCGGTTGTTTTTATTTGCCAGCGCTTTGCTGTTTTACTGTACACTGCGACTCTAGATTCTAAAATAGAGGTATCCGGATTACTAACTTCCGGTAGTAACGCCATAGGCCGTTACAAAATATTCTTTTTCCAAATCCAATAAATTTTTAAAAGCAATCATATGTATTCTATTCTGATCAAACAGATCACTTTACCTGCCACAATATTTTTATTTCTGCTTTCGATTTCGTGCAAACATAAGGAAGTCGAAAAGGAAGAGACAGGTAATTTTAAGACAACTTCACCCCTGAAGCTTGACACTTCATATACCAAAGATTACGTGGCACAAATTCAGGCTGTCAGAAACATTGAATTGCGTGCTCAGGAAAAAGGCTACCTTCAGGATATTTATATAGATGAAGGTCAATACGTACATGAAGGCCAACTGCTTTTCCGGATCATGCCTAAATTGTACGAAGCAGAGGTTTTGAAGGCACAGGCTGAAGTCAAACAGAGTGAACTTGAGTTACTCAATACAAAAACACTTGCAGATAAGAATATCGTATCGAAAACAGAGCTTGCTATCGCCCAAGCCAAACTCGATCAGACAAAAGCCGAACTTGCACTGGCGCAACTTCATTTATCACTGACAGAAATTAAAGCCCCCTTCGATGGCATTGTAGATCGTATAAGATTTAAAAAAGGAAGTCTGATTGACGAAGATGGATTACTGACTACGCTTTCCAGCACCAAATTCGTATTTGCTTATTTCAATGTTACCGAACTTGAATATCTGGACTTTAAAAACCGCAAAACAGATCAGAACCAAAAAGTTACCCTGATTCTGGCGAATGGACAGGAACACAAATTTACCGGAGAAATTGAAACCATCGAAGCAGAGTTTAACAATGAGACCGGCAATATTGCATTCAGGGCAAAATTCCCTAATCCCGACCTTTTGTTGAAACACGGCGAAACGGGTAAAGTCAGACTGACTATACCGCTCAAGGATGCCTTAATTATCCCTCAAAAGGCTACTTATGACTTACAGGATAAAGTTTACGTTTACGTAGTTGACAATGAAAATAAAATTAAATCAAGAAACATTATTGTCAAGCAGGCGCTTTCCAATCTTTATATCCTTGACCGTGGTTTGAATGAGAATGAAAGAATCCTTGTCGAAGGCTTGCAATCAGCCAGAGAGGACGAAGAAATAAAGGCAGAATTTATAGAACCTAAAGATATCATCTACAACCTTCAGCTGATAAAATAAACAGAAGATTCTGGTACTTCAAAGACCGCAAAAATTGAAAAAATAATAACGTGTACTGCTTCTCTATTCTCACTTCAATTTGAAATAAATGTTTGCAAAATTTATACAAAGGCCGGTATTATCAATGGTCATCTCTATGATCATTGTTTTTTTGGGATTCCTGTCCTTACTTAAACTACCTGTCACACAGTTTCCGTCCATCTCACCGCCAAAGGTCAATATCAATGCAGAATTCCCGGGCGCAAATGCAGAACTCATGATCAAGGCGGTGGTTATCCCCCTGGAACGTGCGATCAACGGCGTTCCTGGTCTGAAATATATTGATTCAGATGCAGGAAATGATGGGGTGTGCACGATTCAGGTTGTATTTGAACTTGGCACTGATCCCAATATCGCATCTGTGAATGTTCAGAATCGGGTAGCTGCAGTTGTCAATAAACTTCCGCCGATTGTTATTCGAGAAGGAGTCAAAATTACCAGGGAAGAATCCAACATGCTGATGTATGTCAACATATTTAGCAATGACAGCACTCTGGATGTTAATTTCCTTTACAATTTCGCTGATATCAATATGCTCTCTGAAATCAAACGCGTCAATGGTGTTGGATTTGCAGACGTGCTTGGAGACCGCGAGTACTCCATGAGGATCTGGTTAAAACCTGACCGGATGCTCGCCTATAAAATTTCTGCCGATGAAGTGATGACCTCACTTGAAGAGCAAAGCTTCGAAGCCTCGCCGGGCAGGTTAGGAGAGAGTTCGGGAAAAAAATCACAGGCATTCGAATATGTATTAAAGTATCCTGGTCGATTTACGAATAAGGAACAATATGAAAATATTGTAATCAAATCAACCACGGACGGAGAATTACTCAGGCTAAAAGATATTGCAGATATAGAATTTGGAAATGCCTACTATGATTTATACTCCAAGTTAAATGGAAAGCCATCGGCGGCAATTGTTATTAAGCAGTCCTATGGAAGTAATGCGAGCGAGGTCATTAAAAATATCAAAGCAAAGCTGGAAGAAATCAAGAAAAGTTCCTTTCCCAAAGGAATGGACTATCAAATCGGTTACGATGTATCCTCATTCCTTGACGCTTCTATCGACAAAGTTCTTCATACGCTGCTGGAAGCATTTTTGCTGGTATCGTTTGTGGTGTTTCTATTCTTAGCAGACTGGCGATCGACGCTAATCCCGGCGATTGCAGTGCCGGTGTCACTGATCGGTACTTTCCTTTTCATGCAGCTCTTTGGCATCACACTCAACTTAATTACATTATTTGCCATGGTACTGGCCATCGGTATCGTCGTTGACGATGCGATTGTCGTCGTAGAGGCAGTTCATGCCAAAATGGAACAATTACATTTAGGGCCGCAGGAAGCTACCAAAGTAGCCTTAAAGGAAATCAGCGGCGCTATCGTAGCGATCACATTGGTCATGGCAGCAGTTTTTATTCCAGTCGCATTCATGAGCGGGCCGGTCGGCATTTTCTACCGACAGTTTTCGGTAACAATGGCCACCTCAATCATACTGTCGGGTATAGTTGCCTTAACTTTTACCCCTGCATTATGTGCCATGATTCTTAAAGATCTGCATAAGCATCCTCCAAAGAAAAACTGGCTAAATAGAATTTTAACTGGTTTCAATGACTGGTTCACACGTGTCAATGGAAGTTATAAACTCCTCGTTGAAAAGATCGTCAACCGAAGAATAATGACTTTCATGGTGTTGATTTTATTTTGTATCGGAACCTGGTTTGTCTCGAAGAAAGTTCCTTCGGGCTTCATTCCCAACGAAGATCAGGGTGTATTCTATGCGATCATTCTGACACCTCCTGGATCTACTCTTGAGAGAACCGATGAAGTTGCCCTCCAACTTCAGGAAATTGCTTCGAAGATTCCAGAAATTAAATCAGTCTCTTCGATGTCAGGTTATGAAATTCTTTCTGAAGGAACAGGGGCCAATTCCGGTAGCTGTCTTATCAATCTGAAGGACTGGTCTGAAAGAAAAAGAACCATTTCCGAGGTGATGAAAGACCTTGAGGAGAAATCAAAAGATATCAAAGGTGCCAATATTGAATTTTTCCCTCCACCAGCGGTACCAGCTATGGTGCAGCAGGAGGATTTGAACTCAGGGTTGTAGACAAAGTTGGTACCGGTGATT
>JAIBCI010000097.1 GCA_019694255.1 Saprospiraceae bacterium | reverse complement strand
AATACACCTTATGCTGCCCAAATGGCAGCTTCAGACGCTGCAGGAGTGGCTTTTGAGGCAGGAATGCGGACGACTGAGGTTTTTGTGCGTGGTCCTGGTGCGGGAAGAGAATCAGCCATTAGAGCGATTGACGCAAGGGGCATTAAGGTGCTTAAAATAACTGACTTGACGCCGATACCGCATAATGGTTGCAGGCCGCCAAAACAAAGACGTATATAATTTTTTGAATAGAGCAATATGGCTAGATATACAGGACCAGTAACGAAGAAATCAAGAGCGCTGGGTCAATCACTGACCGGGTACGACAAATATTTTGAAAAGAAGAATTATCCTCCGGGTCAGCACGGACCATCAAAAAGACGTAAGCAGAAATCAGATTATGCATTACAGTTGATGGAGAAGCAAAAGGCCAAATACACTTACGGTGTACTCGAACGTCAGTTTCGCAATATTTTCCATGATGCACACAGAAAATCTGGTAAGACAGGTGAAATACTTTTCCAGTTACTTGAATCCAGGCTTGATAATACAGTTTTCAGATTGGGACTTTCCTCTACAAGAAATGGGTCAAGACAACTCGTAAGCCATCGTCACATTGTAGTCAATGGTAAAATCGTGAATATTCCATCCTATAGGCTTAAGCCAGGTGATGTTGTTGGGGTGAAAGGCAATTCACAATCGCTTGAGATGATTACCCATAAAGTCAGCCAGAAATCTGATGTACGAAAATTCACATGGCTTGAATGGAATGCGGATAAAATGGAAGGAAAATTTCTTGCCTATCCAACGCGTGATCTGATTCCGGAAAATATTAATGAACAGCTTATCGTCGAACTTTATTCGAAATAATTATCATTTTTTACAATCCTCGATATGAGTATACTTAATTTTCAGAAACCAGACAAAATTATTCTTCAAAAAGCTGACGACTTCGAAGGCTCATTCGAGTTTAAGCCGCTGGAGATTGGTTTCGGTCAGACACTCGGTAATGCACTGAGAAGAGTATTGCTCTCCTCCCTGGAAGGCTTTGCCATTACTTCGGTCCGGATTGCAGGTGTTGAACACGAATTCTCAACCATTAAAGGGGTGATTGAAGATGTGGTCGAAATCATACTCAACCTCAAGCAGGTAAGATTCAAAATCAGACCGAATCACGAAGAGGTGCGTGAGGAAAAGTTGTACCTGACAATTAGTGGCAAAGACGTTTTCAAGGCTGGCGAAATCGAAAAGTTCACGAATGTATTTGAAATTAGTAATCCAGATCAGGTAATTTGTCACCTTGAGCCTTTTGTCAATCTCGAAATAGAACTATCCGTTGCCAAAGGTCGGGGTTATGTTCCTGCTGATGAGAATGCAAGCAAGGATCTTCCGATTGGGGTGATTCCGGTTGACGCGATTTACACACCAATTAAAAAAGTGGCATACAGTGTATCCAACGTTAGGGTGGGACAGAAAACAGACTATGAGAGACTTCTGTTGGAAATAAAAACTGATGGTACAATTCATCCTGAGCAGGCAGTTAAGGAAGCAGCCAGAATATTGATACATCATTTTCTACTCATCACGGATGAGAATATCACTTTTGAAGATGCCGTTAGAAAGGAGGATACCATCGTAGATGAGCATGTTCTTCACATGCGCAAGCTGCTTAAGACTAATCTGGAAGATCTTGACCTATCAGTGAGAGCCTATAACTGCCTAAAGGCGGCCAAAATCAATACGCTTGGAGAATTGGTCAAATACGATACACACGAACTCTTAAAATTCAGGAATTTCGGTAAGAAATCGCTTGTCGAAATAGAAGAACTGCTCCAAACCAAGAATCTAAGTTTTGGAATGGACTTGACACGATATAAACTGGACGAAGAATAATTTTTACAATCTTACAATCGGGAAGTCATGAGACATGGAAAAGCATTTAATCACCTGGGTAGAAAGAAGGGGCACCGCACCGCGTTGCTGAGAAATCTCTCAGGGTCACTGATTCGTCATAAACGGATTATCACCACACTTGCCAAGGCCAAAGCCTTGAGGGCGTATATTGAGCCTTTGATCACAAAATCAAAAAATAACACGACACACTCCAGAAGGATCGTTTTTACTTATCTTAACAATAAAGAAGCTGTCTCAGAATTGTTTGGTTCAGTCGCTGAAAAGGTTGGTACAAGACCTGGAGGATATACCAGAGTAATCAGAACAGGATTTCGTCGCGGTGACGGTGCAGAAATGGCAATGATTGAACTGGTGGATTTCAATGCAACCATGGTTAGTGCTTCCCAGGCTGCAACGCCGGCTACAGCTGGTAAAAAGACCAGAAGGGGGTCAAGAAAATCTAAAACGGCAGGAACTCCAACAACGCCTGAGGAAACCTCTCAGGAAACTGAATCAGCAGAATAATAGAATACAAAAATTATCAAGTAAATAGTTATTAGGCGACCGTGTGTCGCCTTTTTTTATTATATATAGCTAGTAATCAATCAAATATATATTTAATTGGTCATGATCTTTTTATGCACGAATTAGTCCGAAATTGGCTCAAATGCACTGTTTTCATATAAAAAATAATTATATATATTTTTA
>JAIBCI010000076.1 GCA_019694255.1 Saprospiraceae bacterium | reverse complement strand
GGCCGATATGAATTAGCGGGGGCTTACGCCAGCATGGTTGCATGAATAAGTAAGAGGGCATACGCCTGGGGTATTGCAGGGACTTCATATCTACAGGGTATTGATCCCGAAGTGCCGGATGCGGCGATGTGCAAAGAAAAAGCGCTCGTTAGTTTTGATGAAGCCATCAGGCTCAATCCGGAAAACCCGCAGCATCGAATGAACAAGGCGCTATGCCTCGTTCGAATGCCTGGTGAAAATCCGATGGAGGGGATCATGATGCTCCGCGAGCTGGATCAACAGCATCCTGACTATCTTCCTGTACAGCTGACATTGAGTCAACTGGCGATACAGACTGGACAACTGGACAAAGCATATGACAGGGTCAAACGTAATCTGGTGAAGTATCCGGAAGACAAAGATCTCAACTGTCTGATGATCCAACTGATCCGTCAGACCGGAAAGAATGAACCAACGGCAGCGTTGGAAAAGATTTGTGGACATTGAATGAATAAAAAGATATATTTAAAATATTAATCATGCCTTGCGGTAAAAAAAGAAAAAGACATAAGATCGCGACCCATAAAAGGAAGAAGCGATTGAGAAAAAACAGGCACAAGAAGAAGAACAGGTAGATTGTTTCCTGCGGTAGAGTGGCATGACCCTCACCCAGCCGGCAAGCCGCTGCGCTTGGCGACAGCTGCCGGAATCCTGACTTCTTGTGCTGATCTTAGGACGGACAATTTTATATTTACCAAGAACCGCCTGGATTGCCCGCGTTAAGACAGATCCTTTCAGGATTCTGTTTTTCGATAATTTGCCTGGCTACGCTTACAGTGGTGTGCCATAGATCCGCATCTAAATACAGGTGAATGGACAAAGAGCTCGTTATCTCTTCCCTAGGCGGGACTACAGAGATTGCTTTGCTGGAAAACCGGAAGCTCGTTGAGCTTCACAAACAAAAATCAGAGTCGGTGTACAATGTCGGGGATGTATTCCTTGGACAAGTGAGAAAACTTATGCCCGGACTCAATGCAGCTTTTGTGGATATCGGTCACTCCAAAGAGGCATTTCTGCATTATACTGACATGGGGCCTCTTCTCAACAACAACAAGAAATTCTGCAAAGACTCAGTCAGCGGAGTTCAGACCAGCCCTTTCCTCGATCAGTTTGAGATTCAGGAAGAAATCAATAAAAACGGGAAGGTTTCCCAGGTCCTTGAGAAGAAACATTTGCTTCTCGTACAGATCGTCAAGGAGCCCATCTCAACCAAAGGACACCGGCTCTCGTGTGAAATCACCGTCCCGGGAAGGTTTATTGTGCTGACACCATTTAATAACACCATTGCCATTTCCAAAAAAATTGGTTCTACGGAAGAACGCGAAAGACTATTCAAGCTTATCGAATCGATTCGTCCGAAGAATTTTGGTGTTGTGGTCAGGACTGCCGCAGAAAACAAAAAGGTTGCTGAACTCCATGAAGAAATGAATATCCTGATGGAGCGCTGGAAAGGTATGCATGCACGTCTTGTCAAGGCCAAACCACCGGTCAAGTTGCTCAGTGAACTCGATAAGGCCTCCAGTCTCATACGTGATATTCTCAACAGCAGCTTCAATGCTATTCATGTAGACAGCAAGGAAATGTATCACAGCATCAGGGATTACCTGATGGTCAACTTGCCCGAAAAAGCTGGAATCCTTCAATTGCATCAGGGCAATCGACAAATCTTTGATCAGCTGGGTGTCAAACGTCAGATCAAATCATCATTCGGGCATACTTCCACCCTTGGCAGTGGCGCCTATATCGTCATTGAGAAGACTGAGGCGATGCATGTCATCGACGTCAATTCAGGTCCGAAAGTGCAGCGCATGGACCAGGAGACGGCATCCTTGCAGGTCAACCTCGAAGCCGCAGAAGAAATTGCCCGTCAGATCAGATTACGGGATATCGGTGGACTCATCGTCATTGATTTCATCGACATGAAAAATACGGACAATAAACTCATGCTTTATCAGAGTATGAAGGAATATATGTCCGGAGATCGCTCTCAGCACACCATCCTTCCGCTTTCTAAATTCGGACTGATGCAAATTACACGTCAGCGTGCGCGTCAGGAAATGACCATTGATTCGGCTGAGGCATGTCCAACTTGTCGCGGTACCGGAAAGGTAAATCCGACCGTTTTGTTGGTAGATACCATCGAAAGTCAACTGGAATTCATTATACGGACAAGGCCTGTTTCGCGAATTTTCCTGGAGGCCCATCCATTCGTGATTGCTTTTTTGAAAAAAGGAATATACAATTACCCCTGGCGGTGGTATTTCAAATACCATAAGCGGGTGACCCTGCGCGAGAATCAGGATATTGGCATGATCAGTTACAAGTTTTTCGACGGTCCTGAAGAGATCCGCATGACGGGCGAGTAATTGCCTTTGATGAAAATTAAATACAGCGCAAAATGTTGTTTATCATCGACAAGTACTGCTGCTTTCGATTTTCTATATACATGTAGTTTTTATTGCTGTTAACTTTACGCAATGCCGGATAACTATCAGGTCTTTTTATTGCTTGCGCTGTTCTCCGAAATTATTGGCACGCTGTCCGGCTTTGGATCATCGATACTGCTCATTCCGCTGGCTTCTCTTTTTTTTGATTTTAAAAATGTGCTGGCGATCACGGCCGTATTCCATGTGTTCAGCAATCTGTCGAAGATGTTTCTATTTCGGAACGGAATCGTCCGCAACATCACCCTGAAAATGGGGATCAGCGCAGTACTGATGGTGATTCTTGGGGCGTGGCTCACACGCTTTATAGCCATCGGCAGTCTTGAGTTACTGATGAACATCCTGCTCATGGCGCTGGCCGTTTTTATGATGATCTCATTCAACAGGAAATTTGAGCAATCGGATCGGAACCTCTATCTCGGGGGTGCAGTCTCTGGATTTTTGGCAGGCCTCGCCGGAACAGGCGGTGCTATCCGAGGCCTGACACTGGCAGCTTTCAATTTGCCAAAGGATATTTTTATTGCCAACTCGGCACTGATTGATCTTGGCGTTGATCTGGGCCGAAGTTTTGTGTACATCTATAATCAGTATTTTTCGATGCAGTATGTTTCGCTGATTCCCTTGCTTATAGTGATCAGTTTCGCAGGAACATGGCTGGGCAGATGGATTCTGAAGTACACCAGCGAAAAGCTCTTTCGCTATGTGGTGCTGCTCACGGTACTCGGTACGGCGCTTGCGCAAATTGTACGTCACCTGAATCATGATGGAATTTGAATGAAGTAGAAATTCAGAAGAATTACCGTGTTCTACTTTATTGCAGGTAAAAAAAACAGGCGGTATGTTGCCTGATAACATAACATACCGCCCGTGGTGTTCTAACCGATCATGATGGATCGCCGAAGCATTATTTTCCTCCGCACAGACCTGGTTAAGACTCCTCACGGGGATCATAGATCATGGTGCCGAAGGATTCCATCGACTCACGACCGTGATGGTTTTGCGTCTCGAGATTCCAGCTGTCAGTCTGGGTTGTCTCAAGCCAGATCTCCTTTGATTTGCGAAAGACCTGTATCCCGAATCCAAATATCTCCTGAAACTCCTGTTCCAGTTCAGAGACCTTCATTCGGCTGTTGACCACCAGAATTCCGTTCTTGTTCTTCGCCCCGAGTGCACCGATTTGCTGTTGCAAATCGCTGATTTGAAACCTCGACCAGGAAGCAGCTTTATCCTGATGGGTCTTGGTGAAGAATTCCACTTTGAGAAAGTGAAATAATTCATGAAAGCCATCCTTTGCTTCCTGTAGCGTCTGTGAAGACGAGAATGTGAAATTTTCCATTATTGTATGCTTATTGTTTTTGATTTGTTGACCGGGGTTTCACTTTTCTTGGCAATTCTGATCTTCAGAATGCCATTTTCATATTGTGCATTCATCTGATCATCGTTGGCATTATCCGGCAGTTCGAAGTAACGATCAAAGGAACGGTAACTGAATTCCCTCCGTGTGACCTTCTTGTCCTTGTTTTCTTCTTTTTCGGATTTCTTTTCGCCCGATATGTGCAATACGCTGTCGTTGATCGATACTTTCATATCTCCTTTGTCCATTCCGGGTACTGCAACTTCAAACTCATAAGCATCCGGACTTTCATGGATATTGACTGCGGGCAACGGGTCTTTTCTGAATTCGCTCATCCAGTTGGACGGCCAGAAATCTTCGATGGAAGGGAATAAATCTCCTCGTGTATTCAATTTAATGATTGACATAATAATTTATTTTTAAGGTGAATTAATGAATAACCAATAAAGGCGAGTGTACCACGTGTGAAAGTCTTAGTGTAAAACTTCTATGGAAAATACTTTCGAATAACGACCTTTTATGATGTACCGTTACAAACAAATCGATCTGGTGTGATGCTGCGTATCGGTTCAGTTCTTCTTCTCCCTGACTATTGAGATTGGCAAACCGGTAATCCAGTGGTACACGCTGTGAATGCCGTAGATTGTCCCTAATTTTTTCGAATAATTTTTCACCGCGATCTTCTTCCATGCCAAGGTGAATGTAATGTATACTGGAACGGAAGAGCTCGGACCAATAGCTGACATATTGAAGATGATCCGCAGATATGGAATCTTCATGACTGCAAAAGGCGATGTTGCGCACTTGCTGGAGATCACAAGGCATCGGAATCAGCAAAATCGGGCACGCGGCATTTTCAATCACTGCACTGGAAACGGAACCGAGAAATTTATCCAGGGCATCATGCTTGCTTCGCCGTCCCATGATGATCAGATCTATATTTTTCTGATTTACATACTGTGGAATTTCATCTCCTGCCATTCCAAAAACAACATCATATTCAAACCCCACAGAACCTGAAGACGTCACGAGCCTGTTTGAATACAATTCGCAATGCGCTTTGATGAATTTTTCCATTTCATGGCGTTTGCTGCGAACGGTCTCTTCAGTTTGCAAAGGCACATGTTCCTTGGAAGCAAGTGATATGCAATAATGTATTAAATGAATTTCCGACTGGCTGCGGTCTGCAATGATCTTGGCCGCCTGCAAGGCATGAACGCAACTTTCAGTGAAGTCAATGGGAACAAGTATTTTAGAAATTTTCATCAAGTTTTATTTTAATTTTGTAGAACAAGTACCGGCATTTTCGCTTCGAATGCAAGCTTTCCACTAAGACTTCGTTCAACAATCCGCTGCCAGAAATCCCTGCTTTTATGGACGGTGACCACCAGATCTGCCTGTTGTTGTGCCGCATAGTCATACAATGCATCCGCTACTTCATGGCGGTCGATGATATCGAATCGATAGCGCGCACTCGGATGAATCTCTTCAAGCAATTGTTTGAGTTTTATTTCCTTAATACTTTCCTCTTCGGGTGAACGGTGGCTGACGTGAATAAAATCAACGCGTCCGTCATACTGATGCGCCAGCCGCATGATGTAGAAAATATTGGCGAGCGATGCAGAACTATAGTCGCTGGCATACACAATCTTTCGCAAGGAAATTTCCTCTGTCCTTCCAGGAATGAGGAGAACCGGAACCTTGGAATGTGTGGCAACGACCGAACTGACTGAACCGAACAACTTGTCCAGCAGTCCATGAATCCCTGTGGCGCCCATCATGATCATATCCGCATCGGCTTCTTCTGCCTCCCTACAGATGGTCAGCCCCGGGTCACCTAAAAGAACAACGGATTTGATACGGGAAGCATTTTGACCGGCGCGAGCTATAAATTCCTGCATACTTTTTTCAGCGCCCTGCATCAGAATATTCTGTTGTTCTGCCATCACCAAAGCGGATTCTGGATTCATACCGTCCACATAAGGAGGAATAACGTGCACGAGTTTCACTTCACTGTCCCACTTTTCTGTCCAGCGAAGAGCGAGTTTCAAAGCATGTTCTGCATTTTCAGAAAAGTCAATGGGCACAACTATTTTTTTCAATCTGAATGTACCGATCTGAAGAAAATGATCAATGATTTCATTCAATTTTTTAGCATCCGGTAGTATTTCTTCAAAAGCCACCTGATCATTGATCATCACTACAGGCGTTTTGCGGACATGTAGATCTAGTATGCCGTTTAATTCATCGACAACCTCAATCTCAAACGGAATGTTACGTGCCGTCAGTAATTGGGTGAGGCTTTCTTCAAAGCGTATATTCTTGTCCGGATCCACGCCGGCAATTTTTATTTTAAATAAAATGTCCTGCCTGCGGAGCTTGGATGCTGAATCGAGAATAATATCTTCTTTCATGTTCCTGTTTATGTTCTAAAGATAGGATTCAGACTTGAGGAAGCCAGTGACCGCGGTCACTGAAGTAGATGATCTTGGTCACCTTCCTACGGCAAATGTATTATGACCTTGAGAATTGACCCAAAGCAGGCTTAATATGTGGTAATCGTGTCTGATTTCTTTTTGACATAGTAATCCACCCGAAGGATGAACAATTGCACGATATTGCTTTGTTAATAATGAATGGGCTTGTTTGGCGATTTTTTTAATCTGAGCTTAGTTGTTCTGGCAGCCTTTGGTGCCCTTTATACCATCGGATGGTACTGGAGAAAGATCAGAAAGGCCAGGCAATGGGCTCAACGCATCATTGGGAGTGCCACAGTGGGGATCATCATTGCAGACAAGAAGGGCGTCATTGAACAGGCCAATCAATGCGCGGCTGCGATCATGGACTACACACCTGATCAGCTTCAGGGACTCAGGATGAATGATCTAATACCAGGGACGTTGCCATTGATTGAAGAATGGCAGAAAACCGTCGGTTCTATGGGATTTGCTGATACCAGGCAGATCAATGGAATCGATTTGACGGGCAAGACCCGCACCGGTGAAGTGCTTCCTGTTGAAGTCAGACTGAGTGTCGAACAGGAAAATGGGAGGATCATCGCATTTGTCTCGGATATATCCAGGCGCAAACATTATGAAACCGAACTCAGGGAACAATCGGCCCAATTGAAGACTCAGGCAAGCCTGCTCAATGACCACAATCTGATCCTGGAGCGCAAAGTGGCTGAAAGGACAAGGACCCTGGAAGATTCCGTCAACCGTTTGCTGGAATCCACCCATCGCCTGGAACAGGAAATTCTTGAACGTCATAAGATTGAAGAACAATTGAAAGCTGGAAAGGAAGAGATCGCCCTGGCTCTGGAAAAAGAAAAAAAGCTCAACGAACTCAAATCCCATTTTATAACGGTGGCATCACATGAATTTAGAACACCATTGAGTGCCATTCTCAGTTCTGCGGGACTCATAGAGCATTACACAGAAAGCTCGCAGCAGGATCAGCGACTCAGACATGCAGCGCGCATCAAATCAAATGTGCAGGCGCTCAATCATATTCTGGATGAATTTCTGGTGGTTAAAAAAATCGAGGATCAGTATTTGCATCTGGAAGTATCACACTTTGATCTGACACAACTTGCAGAGGACCTTGTGCAGGATTTCTCCGGTATGTTGCAGGTACATCAGCCAATTCAGATAAACTCCGTACCGGAACATGTCATGACAGATTCAGACACCAACGCATGGACAATGATCATTAATAATCTACTTTCAAACGCCATCAAGTTTTCAGGTGATCATGGTCAAATTCAGCTTGGTATTGAGAAAATACCGGGCTATGTACGACTGAGCATAAAAGATCAGGGTCAGGGAATCAGCAGGGAAGACCTTCCTCATATCTTTGACAAATTTTTCAGGGGAGCCAACGCAGTAAGCATTCCGGGTACAGGCATAGGCCTCAATATCGTCAGGTCTTATGTCGATTTGTTGGGCGGTAAGGTTAGCGTAGAAAGCGAGCCGGGAGAGGGCGCTTTATTTACGGTCTTGGTTCCTGATCAACACGCAAAACAGGCATGAAGAAAATACTCATTGCAGAGGACCACTTACAGGTCAGGGAAAACATCGCTGAGCTGCTCGGACTGGCTGGGTATCAATGTATCGCTGCTGCGGATGGGCGCGAAGCGGTTGAAAAAGCAATTTCAAATGCGCCCGATCTTATTTTATGTGATGTCATGATGCCGCAACTGGACGGTTATGGTGTCATCAAAATTCTGAGGAGTAATCCCAAGACCGCATCCATTCCGCTCATCTTTCTGACAGCCAGGTCAGCACAAGAAGACCTGCGGAAGGGGATGGGCCTCGGGGCAGCAGATTACATCACCAAACCATTTGACAATGCGGAATTATTGCAGGCCATTGAGTTAAGGCTCTTGATGGCTGAAAGAGAAACAGAAATTACTACTCCAGAAATGCTTGAGGTCTCGTCGTCGAAGAAGTGGAAGGAGATGCTTCAGTCCATAGGTGAGACCAGGCACTTCCACAGAAAGGATGTGCTTATGGAAATGGAAAACCAACCGCGCTATGTGATGCTCGTGTTGAGTGGTCTGCTGAAGCGTGTCATCTATTCGAGGGACGGGCGGGAGCTGATCGTTTCATTTTATGCGGCCTCTGATTTTTGTGCTTTTGAACATTTGCTCGCTGATACGAAAGAGGAATACAGTATGATTGCCGTCGAAGACAGTGCTGTTGTTTTTGTTGAGACGGAACGGTTTGTACGGCTGATGGAGGAACAGGAATCACTAAAATCAGAACTCATTGCGATAACCCATTCCGGGGTGCTTAATCTTCGTGACAGACTATGTCGTACGGCCTTTGATCCGGTGCGTAGCAGAGTGGCTGCAGCACTACTAGAATTGCTCAACATCAGGCCGGACATGGCGCTCTATCGCGATGACCTGGCGGGATATATTGGCATTTCAAAAGAGACATTGATACGATGTCTTTCCGATTTACGGGAAGAGGGATTGATATTGATAAGCGAGCATCATATTCGAATTTTAAATGTGAAGGGACTGATTCATGTAAGGGATCATTTCTAGGATTTGGTTTATTACAACAAACAATTAGTACCTGAGGCATAATAATTTATGGAAAATGATTTGGAATACTCCTGGGAATCCTCTTACGATTTGCGCCGTTGGAATGCCTGCATTCTGAGATATCTTGCAGCAGGCCAGTTAAATGCCTGGTACCGGTTGCTCCAGAATTTTTTTAAGCAACTGTAAGCTTTCGTCCATGTCTGCCGGATATTTTTTTTCGGCCATGGGAATAAAGAGGTTCATGGGATAGGGCATTGTGCCCGTATTGATCAGGGCCAAGCTGGTTTCGTCGGGTGACAATGACCGGGTCTCCATGATCACGTCAGCGGAAATCTTCATAGGCCGTACAAAGCGAATCTGTGTTGCCACGCGTTTATTTTCGATGAGCTCCATGATCTCTTTTTCGCCTTCTCCGGCGCTCTTATTGCCGCTCCAGGCGATCATAAAACCTTTGGTGCCGTCCGTGCCTTTATAAGTCCAATTTCGGTCAGGATCCGTGCGGGCCCATTTGTTAAACTTGTCCTGGTTTTTCAGCAATTTGATAAATTCAAAAACCTTGCGCACAGGCGCATTGATTGTGATTTCGCGTCGGACGTAATGGGTCTTTTTCATAAACATTGCAAGGATCAAAAGGAGTGCGATCACAGCAACAGGCACAAGTAAAATGATGCTTAGAATACTCATAATATTTTGGGGATATTTCCGGACATCGGTAAAAATCGCGACCAAGGTACTGAAAGATTATTTGTTCATTGAATAATTTAATGGTCGGTCGGATCATTAATGCGGCCGGTAATGAATGATGTATATTTTTGATAATTTAGCTTTCCGCAATGGATACATTTTTCTGTTCTGAACCGTTGATGCTCACAATGTCAATCTTTGCACCCTATAAATGAGGATGTTTTGATTGGTTCAAAGGTGATTGATTACATTCGGGATGGCAGTATTTGTTTTGTAATGGTTTGAAGGTTGCACCAATGTAGAAGGGAGCCTGATACCGCTAGTAAGGTGCGTTTATTATGTTGCGAACGGTTCGTTAGGTGTAGGTGATCTGAATGGGTGAACTTGTCTGAGTATTGGCAGTGAGCGATTTCAGGCAACTGCAGCATGTGGCAGATGGATTGAATTTCGGGGATGATCAATGTGTTGGAGATAAAGCACACAGGGTTGATTGATCTCAAAGAATATGTTCGATATTATGCTGAACAATTGTGTTGGTTGGGAATCAATGCTTCCATCTCTTTCGAAATGATGTTTACGTCTCTCAAAGCCCCTAGGGCATATATTGGTAACAAACCCACCTAAAGAACTCATTTTGTCCCGTACGGGACAAAATGTATATCGCAATATTTTCTTTCTACGTTTCATAGTCTACCGGTTTAAATAAGTATGCATCATTATAATCCACTTCAAATAATAGGATCATATCCCGATATTCTTCAGTAAATGATTTCTTCAGATGATGCTCTTTTTGATTGTTGATATCGTTGATCACATTCTGCACTTGCAACTTACTGTATGAAAACGCGCCATAACCTTCTTGCCAGCTAAATTTTGATTTCAAAAATCCATTTGTGTTAATCCACTTTGATGAATTGCCTGCAATATCCTGCATGATACCTGACAAAGTTTGTTTATATCCTGTGTATCGGAGTGTAATCCAGCAGCTCAACCTCCGGACTGATATAATGCTTCCGTACAGGTTCTTCCTTCATCAGATCTGTGCTGAGATATTTCTTGTTGCTATCACAAAATACGGTGGTCACGCAGGCGTCATCGCCCATTTCTTCCTGTATCTTGATGGCGCCGATCAGGTTGGCACCGGATGAAATGCCTACTGCGAGTCCGAGCTGCCTGGCGAGCATCTGCGCCATGATGATGGCGTCTCCGTCCGATGCCTGTACGATCGCGTCGAGATCTTCGAGACGGACGATGGCAGGAATGAACTCGTCACTGATACCTTGAATACGGTGACTGCCTACTTTGTGTCCGACTGAAAGGGTTGGCGATTCGGCGGGCTCCAGTGGATGAACTCTGATGTTGGGGTTTTTGCCTTTGAGGTAATGGCCCACACCCATGATGGTACCACCGGTGCCTACGCCGGCGACAAAGGCGTCAGGGATCAAGTCGACGTGCTGCATCTGTACCCATATCTCTTTGGCGGTGGTCTTCTCGTGTGCATCTGCGTTAGCTGGATTTTCAAACTGTCGTGTCAGGAATACGTGCGGATCCTCTGCGGCCATTCTGCGGCTAAGTTCGATGCTGCCCAGGAATCCTCCTTCTTGTTTGGAAACAGGAATAACATCTGCCCCCATGCTCAGGATGATATCCTTGCGTTCGCGGCTGAGCCAGTCCGGCATAATAATCCGTACCTTATGGCCGAGTGCACGTCCGATGGCTGCAATGGCAATACCGGTGTTGCCGCTGGTCGCCTCGACGATGATATCTCCGGGATGTATTTCCTGGTTCTTGTAGGCCTGTTGAAGTACATACAGTGCCATCCGGTCTTTGATGCTGCCGGTCAGGTTGTAATGTTCGCACTTGACAAAGACTTTTCTGAGCTTGCCGCGATATCGATAATTTATTTCCAACATGGGCGTGTTGCCAATGAGATGCCACAGATGGTGAAATTTCTGATCGAGCTTCGAAGGGATCATGGTGAAGGCTTGTACACCAAATATATTACAATTTGCACTTGGTCCCGGAATATGAATAGAAATGCTGTAACAAGATGTAGTAATTGCTTTTTGGTCTTATGCAGATTTTGATTTTCAAGGGACGATGTGCAATCGTGATCTTTCTTACGCGAACTAAATTGGTCTAATTATGTAAAGCGACAGCTGGAGGGTAGATTTTATCCATTCTGCTTTGAATTAAATTTTTATAATCATCTTTCATCACCTCACTTAGGAAACTTCTATTTATAAATTCAAACCAGGCTGATTTCGAATTTACCATTTTGCTGAATATATTCTCTTGTTGTTTGCGTTCTAATCCAAACGAAGAAAAAAAAGTTACAAAGTCGTTTCGATTTATTTTTCTTTTCTTACCGTTGAGTGTAAGTGCAAGCTCTTCATCATCTTCAGGATTAACCAATACGGTGGCTAACAGGTCATAAAACGGTGATAATATTGGACCTGCAACCGGGTGATGAATCAATGAAAAATTTTTGAAGTGCATATCGGCGTTGCCGGTGAGAAATGAAAACAAAATGATCTCTGAAAAATTGACTACATCCAGTCCGGGATTTGCAGAATATTTCATTAATGCTTTTGCCAACTGTTCATAAGACCCTCTGTATTTATTTTCTGTCAGCCGGCCAGTAAGCTGACACATATCTTCCATATGAATCTTTGATTTCTTCAAACGGTCTATTCGTCTGGTGATATAGGCCAGATTGCCAGATTGCAACCGGATGAGACTGTGGGGCACTGTATTTATTCGGGCAATGTTTGCAAGATGCATACTGAGATCTTCCAGTTCAGGCAACTGGGGATAATGCAGTGAGGGTGGCTTTAAAATAAAACCACCCCACATGCCTACTACTGTGAATCTCTTAACCTGACTATTGTGTTCGGTTGATGGCAAATGCAGGGATATTTTGGGTTGTACACCAGTAACGGTAACCTGAGATTGGATGATCTGAGTTGCCAGCTCCTGGAGATTGTCTTCTGAGAATGGCAGTTCGGGTGGAGGAGTTACGCCAAATATTTTTTTACTACACTTCCAATGAAAATCAATTTCACTTCCGTCAATTGTGTTATAACACGATAAGCAGCGTTTCATTCTTCTTCATTTTCATAGATTGGACGGACACTTACAGCGCCTATGCAATCATTGCAGCATGCCAATAACAATCCCATTCTGTCTCTTGGGTTAAGTTTCCAGTTCATTTCAGCGATTTTTAAGAGCCAACCTTCAGGTATCAGGCCATCAAAAAACGGGAACAGCACATTGCTTGTAAACTTATGTTCCTGTAAAGGCATAGTAAGGCTGACTGGTTGAGCGTTATTTATGCTCAGATATTCAGATGAATATTGAAAATGGTAGCCATCTTCATTCTCAGTTAACCAACCGGCTAATTCATGATGCATCCAAATCTCTGCTTTTCTCATTCAATGCTTACAATGTAATTATTATCCCGATCGATCTTAACTGGGCCCATTTCATATCCGAAGAGACTAAGCACCTGATTGACTTTGTCTAATCGGAGTGAATTTTTACCTTGTTCAATTTCTCTTAAAAAACGTAATCCAACCCCTGCCTTTTGCGCCAACTCAGGTTGGGTGAGACCGGCTAGACTTCTTTTCTGCTTGACAAATTGAGATAGGTTCATTTTATACCATTTCGGGTACAAAAATAAGTTAAAGAATATTAATTATACCAGATAGGGTGTAAATATCCTTATTAATATATTAAATATACCTTATAGGGTATAATATAGATATCTAAATAAATTATTACTAGAATTTATTTTCAAAAAATACTCCAATGATCCATTCCAGCGCCATCGCTTTTATTTCAACCAATTGACCAAGTCATGCAGCATTTGAGCGTTGATTTCATGCCCCGCAGGGTATTGTTTAAATACCGGGCGGATACCCCGGGATTGCAAATAACTGTCGGCGCTTTTTGAATATTGAAATGGCAGGGTATTGTCATAGGTGCCGTGCGAGATGAATATCTGAAGCTTTTTCAATTTTTCGGGCGCTGCAATTTGGGGTTTTACCTCTTCCAAAAGTCTGCCGCTCATCGCGGCAATGCCTTTGACCAGATCAGGCCGCGTCAGCGCAATACTGTAACTCATGATCGCTCCTTGGCTGAATCCGCACAAATAGATTTCGCTGGCGTCAACAGCATATTTTTCTTGGAGCTGTCCAATAAATTGGATGATGAGCTGTCTGCTCTTTGCTTCCTGTTCAATATTGCTAACAGGCTTGTCCGCAGCGTATTCTAACTGATACCAGGCATAACTGTCTGCCTCCAGCGTAATAGGCGCACGGGCTGATATGATCAGGTATTTTGCAGGAAGCGAATTGGCGAATGAAAATAAATCTTGTTCATTGCTGCCATAGCCATGCAGCAAAATGAGCATCGGCGGATGGGCTGATTTTATACCAGGTTCTCGGACCAGATATTTCAAAACAGGGGTGTCGGGTACGGTTGAAATCATTGCAACAAAAGATAGCACTAAAATTATAGATAATTTCATTCGCATTTATGCTTTGTCAATCTTCACACTCGTCATCGTCAATGATCCTGCCACGGGCTTGTCATTGTAGAAGCTGACCGATTCGTTTTTATCTTTCATGGCGAGTACATAAAGTAAGGGCAGAAAATGCTCGGGTGAAGGAATGGAAAGTTGAAATGATTTTCCCTGTCTCGAATAATCAATCAAGGACTGATGGTCGTCTTTCAGGATAAACTGTTTCATTTTCTCACTGGCTTCGATTGCCCAATCGTAGCCATAGGATTCTTTCAGTCTGCTCCATTCGACCATTCCGAGATTATGAACCATATTGCCGCTTCCGATGATGAGCACACCTTTTTCGCGCAGCGATTTTATTTCTTTCGCCAGTTCATAATGATACTTTGGTGCCTGGTCGTAATCCAGGCTCATTTGAATGATTGGAACATCCGCCTTGGGATAAAGATGCTTTACAACACTCCATGCTCCGTGGTCCAGTCCCCATTTGTCGTCGAGGCCAACTTCCGTTTTGGCTACCAGTGCCTTGGTCTCCCGCGCAAGTTCAGGACTACCGGGTGCAGGATATTGCACATCAAAAAGTTCTTTCGGAAATCCGCCAAAGTCGTGAATGGTCATTGGTTTGTCCATGGCCGTTACAAAAGTTCCCCTGGTCTCCCAATGTGCACTCACACACAGGATTGCCCTGGGTCTTGGAATGGTACTGCCTATCTTGCGAAAGCCCTGCACAAATTCATTTTCTTCAATGGCATTCATCGGACTTCCGTGCCCCAAAAACAGCACGGGCATTTTGTCCGTGCTGTCAAATGGTGCTGTCATTTTATTGAGTTCATTCAGTTTCATAGCGGCTCCTGCTAAAGGCAAGATTGCCAGTGATTTTAAAAATTTCTTTCGATCCATCATAAGATTGCCAGCTCACCCGATGGCTATGCCGTTTTTTTCACAAATTGCACATCGGCCTGAATGCGAACTTCATCACTCACCAGCATGCCACCCGTCTCCAGCGCGGCATTCCAGTTGAGTCCCCAGTCTTTGCGATGGATTGTCCCTGAGATGGTGAAGGCGGCTTTCTCATTGCCCCAGGGGTCTTTGCCCGTACCGCCAAATTCAACATGCAGGGATACAGGATTTGTAATGCCTTTGATCGTGAGTTGGCCGTGCAATTTGTATTCGTCTCCATCTACTTTTTTGAATGAAGTTGAAGTAAATGCGATTGTACTGTGATTGTCTGCATCAAAGAAATCTGGGGACTTCAGATGACCGTCCCGCGCATCGTCATTTGTGTAGATTGAGGACACATCGATGGATACATGAACAGGAGAGGTAGAGAAATCTTCTCCTTCTATCACGGCGTTAAATTTTCTGAATTCACCCCTTAAGTTCGAAATCATCAGGTGTTTGACTCTAAAAGTAAGTTCACTGTGTGACGGGTCGAGAACCCATTTGGTGGTAGTTTGGTTTGCTACTGAATTTTCCATATTCATTATTATTTAATTGTTTAAATTATTTTTCCTATTGATGACGCAAAAATGCTGTGATGGCAGTCCAGGGGTGTAACAGTAATCGGAAAAGGTGTTTAAGATTTCGGAAAGCACCTTGTGATTCTTGAGGCAAAGTCCGAATTTTATTTGCTTTCGTGTCTGCATCGTTATCAATTAAGTTATTGCCTTCCTAAACCAATCGGATTCCTAAAAGTTTGACTGTCTTTACAAAAATATTATTCGCTTTGAGACCTTCATCTCACGGATTCCTACGGTGCAAAGGGGCATTTTTAATGCTTAATATTTTGGATGAATGATTTTGCCTTAAACAAAAGGCATCTCTTGGGTAAAATTATTTTCGAACAAGCCTTTGACAGCGTTCTTGACCACGATAACAAAGTAGATCAGATGCGCTTTTATGCTGGCATCTTGGGCGAACACAAACAAGTCTTTTAAATATGCATTATGCTTTTCAATACCCTGGTGACAGGTCCGTCAGGATGGTAAAATTGATCTTCTTTGGTATGGCTTTCAAATACGCAGGTCTATTCCGACTTGCGAAATACATTCTAATCACTCGCGTCAAAATTGACCAGGTGTCTGGTCATTGCTTTGTTGTCGGAATAAAGCAAGGTTATCTGATTCCTCCGTGCGTCAATCTCCGTCTTGCATTGGTTGGCAGTATTGCTATGTTATCCTTGCCGCAGAAATAACTGATGCTTCTGTCTGTTATGCGAAGTGCTTTCTTCATTTGGAAATAAATTTACAAACTTTGGATCCACTCATACGGAGGATATAATAAGGATGGTGCTAAATCTTCATCTAACAAAGATTTAGCATGCTTGGTCTTCGCAAATGGGTTTGTGATTTCAGTAGAATGGCAGTGGATTTTAAAGCATCAGGTTTTTCATTTCTGTGCGGAATTCGGTGGGTGTCTGGCCGGACTTTTTTTTAAACACACTGCTGAAATACGTTTTCTCACGATAACCCAATTCAAATCCGATTTCAGAGACCGATTTGTCGGTGCTGGCCAATAGATTTTTGGCCTCGATCAATTTGCGCGTTTCAATAATTTCAGAAACACTTTGCTGCAGAATATTCTGACAGATCAGGTTCAGGTTTCTCGAGGACATGAAGAGCTTCTCGGCGTAAAATTCAACACCATCTGGCCTACGGAAATTTTCTTCCAGAATTTTTAGGAAGTTCTTAAACGTGATGCTTTGGGTTTTCAGATTGGCATTGCCTTCGGGCTGCTGCTTCCGTCTTTCCGATTCAATCATCGTAAACAAAGCGCTGAGCAAGTGACGGATGACGGCATAGTCGGGTGGCGACTGCTGCATTTCGTTGTACATCATTTTGCAAAGCGAAACGAGTCTGTCGAAACATGCACCTGATTTCATGGTGAGGTTGGCATTGTCGTGATAGAGCGCGTAAAGCTGGAAAGTCGTCTCTGGAATGAACTCGCTTTTGAAGCGGATCACCCACATGCTGCATTCGCCGTTACTGAGTTTTGGTTGCACACGGTGCACTTTACCCTTGGTGACAAAGCTCACAAACGGCGCCTCAAAAATGGTTGACTTAAAATCAATAAAGTGCTCGAGGGCTCCATCAATGCCAATAATGAGTTCTTCGTAGTCGTGGCTGTGCGGATCATTAACTGATGCTTCAATGTTATTCGCTTCAGTAACATCAACCTGAAATATTTTAAATGTCTCGGTCATGGGTGGGATGAATCATACTTCACTGACTACCTATTTACGGGTAGTCGGTCAATCTTAAATAGACGTTAGGTAAATAAACTTGAAGCCAACGTAATTTTTTTTCTGTTCAATCATTTCACTACCAGACGCGATAGATTTCTCTGGAACCTGTCAGATACAGATCCTGATAGCCTTGCATCTTCTCCTTCATTTTCTTGACCTCTTCGGTGTTCTGCATGTACATTTCAAAGCGCTGCTCGTAATCCGTCAGGTTCTCATATTTGCTTTGAATGATTACTTTATTGAATTCTCCGGTCAAATCAGTCATGACATGCATAAATTCGGGCATGTCAGACATCACCTCCTGAAAGAGTTTGGCTACTTTAGAGGCATTTCCCGGCTTGCAGATAAATGTTTCGTGTACAATGATCATAAATAAATTTTTAGAGTTTACAATTTTTTGATTCTAGGTTGCGTCTTAAACCTCAACGCTAAAGGATAGGGTATTACTGCCTCATTCCTTGTTGCACTTTACAAATATATGGGAATGACGGATATTTTACATACCTTTTTGGGCTCGCTGTTTGTTAATTGAAATGAATCCTATACTAGGAATCTGACGTTAATATTGGTGCGTTTGGCGAATAAATCCCCTTAGGTCAAAATGCATACCCTAGCCCGAGACCCAGCTTGAAGATTCCGATATTGGCTTTAAATATAAATCCTCCAGTGGGTTTTTGGTAACGGTATCCGACTTCGGCAATGGGAAAAACGAACCTCTCTTTGTAATAAGGTTCATATCCAAAAAACAAGCCTCCGTTGAGCTAAAAATGATTATTTTTTTTACCGGCTAACATTGTAATACTCCCAAGACCACCAGAGCCGGCAAATAATCCAAATATACCTGATATTCCACCCCCTGCGCGCCCGTACCACGTTGTTTTACTTCCGTTATACAAGCGGACTTCAACATTTAAGGTGGCTTCTATTGCCCCAATTTGAGCATAGATGTTGACCTTGCTCATTGCGTTTTGGGCGGTTGAATGTTTGGCGGAGAGCAACATTAAAATAATTGCGGAGATATACTGCAATTTTCTCATGACTTTAGGGTTTTGAGTTGGGACTTTTTAATAATTGGAAATGTCATCGTCCGTCAACTTTGCCATTATTGCTTTATCCAAATGTACTATAAATTTGTTTATGTTTGCCGTTTATTTTTTAAGGTGTCATTCAGATTGGTATCGTGAGTAAGCATTATTCACAATCCTTTGTAGAGCGCGGTTACGATAAATATCTTACGTTTTTCCAGATGGACTGCAATATTTGTACAAATGTTCGAATATAATATCGAAATGTAAAGCGTCAGACGCGGGAAGAATCCCCATCTGACGCTGTTCAGCTGTAAAATGCTGCCTTTTTACTTCATTTTATTAAACATGTAACGCGCAATTTTCCATTCGCCGTTTATTTTTTGTAAAACAAACAACTCGCGGTTTTCTTCTGGCACCGTCTGTCCGCTAGCATGTATCAGTGTTGTGCCTTTTGAGCTGGTTCTGGCAAAGGCAAAATCGCCCGAGATTTCGATTTCATCTATAAAGAACTCAATATTCAATTGAATAGATCTGAAAACGAATTCGTAAGCGGTCTTTACTTGTTCCAGGCCTATTGCGGATGGCGCGTTAGACGGCATAAATACTCCGTCACTGGTGTACAGTGGTAATACTTTGTTTACGTCTGAGGCATTTAACGCATCACGGTAAGTGAAAAGTAATTTCTCGATGGCTGATTTTTCTGATTGATAATTCATTGTATTTTTGTTGAATTGATGTAAATTATCTTTAGTTTTGTTATTGCACGCGACGAGCAATGTAAGTAAAGCTGTGGTCAATAATAGTGCTCTCATGCGTTGGCGATTTGATGTTTTGATTGTGCTGTTGCAATTTTTGCTTCCGCAAGTGAAACGGCTTTTCCAAGATTGCCAAACTCGTGTAAGTCGCCAAACACTTCAATTCTTATAGACTGGTCAATTCCTCCAATATGTAGTGGTTCAAAACCACTGTCTAAAATAAGTTCTTCAATTTGTGGTTGGCTGTTGGTGCTATCCGTAGCATAAAACAGGGTTTTTCTTTCCGATTGGTCGAACGCTGCACTTTTTAAGGTGCCAACTCCTAAGGTGCCGAATGCTTTGACCAGTTTTGCTCCATGAAGAATCAATCCAGAAAGTACTTTTGCAGCTGATTCATGCTCGCCAATCACTTTTTTGAATCCTCCCTTTCCATCGGGGACTATGGGATTTGAAACATCAATAATAATTTTATCTGAAAGTTCGCTGGCATATTCTGTAAGAAATTCTTTGATGTCACTAAAACCAATGGCAGGAATTATTACATCAGCTTCTTTCATTGCTTCAGTAATTTCTTTTGCAATGACCGATTCACTTATCGTGTCTGCAAAATCTTTTGCTTTTCTAAAATCTCTGGAGGCAACAATTACAGGATGTTGTCCTAATGCAAGATTTGTTGCAATTGCTTTACCAACGTTCCCAAGTCCGATAACAGAAACTGTTGTTGGTGTTGAATTTTTCATTTTACCTTTTTTAAAATTATATGTCAAAATTGACTGTGCAAAGGTGCAGTGAACATCCAGACCCATCCTATAAGCTACTTTAGGAAATAGTCTTAAACTAGATTAAGGGTAAGTACTATTTACCTGTTCTTTCGTTTCGGATTTTACTTAGAAATTCTGGCGTTATACCAAGGTAGGAAGCAATTTGAGTATTCGGAAGGCGCAAGGATAATTGAGGGTATTGAGCTAAAAAAAACGCGTATCGTTCGTAGGCGGTCGAACTAAAGGTCTGTAACAGACGGTTTTGTAATTCAATGTATTTGTCTTCTACAATTACACGGAAATTTCTATCAAACTTAGGGAAGTTAGTATATAGATACCATAAATCGCCTTTTGAGAGTTGGAGAACGGAGCAAGGTTCTATTGCTTCTATAAATAGGCTCGAAGGTCTTTCCTTATGCAAGCTGTCAAGGTCGGCAATCCAGTCGTCCTCGGCAGCGAATAGCAAATTATGCTCCTTGCCTGATTTGTCCACGCCATACATCTTAAAACAGCCTTCGACAACATAAGTAAAGTGTTTGCATAGGTCACCTTCTTGCAAAAGGAATTGTCTTCGTTTTATTTTACGTGCTGTTAAACGGCTGGTCAAGGCTTCTCTTTCTTCCTCGTTAAGTGATAGGTACTGATCAAAGTGACGTACAATATTTTCCATCGAAACTAAGATTTATTTGGTTCTCTTCTAATGTTTCGGTTTATTCTGTTCTGGACGGTTTTGGAGCATCCTACATTTGCGGGATCATCCTTCCTTAAACATGAATCGAAGCATAAAGCTTTAAGATGGTAAAGCATGCCCCGCTCGAGTACTATTATCTGCTCATCTGAAGCAAAACCCTGGTAAATGGCCGGCTATATTATTCTTTTATTTTTACAGAGCCGGCACACGCATCGCCTTCTTCAATTCCATTGAGCCAAACTTTCAATTTCATGATTCGCTGTTTGGTTAAATCTGTTAGCGCATTACTCCAGCACATAGGAAAAACACTACCATACTGGGTTTTTTTGTCTTCTTCCGGAAATAAGGCATTCATTTCAGCATCCCTGAATTTAATCCATGCGTTTTGTGCGGCTTTAAATTTGGCTATAAAGATTTTGTCGTCCTTATAGTCATTAAGGATTTTATTGTAGACCAAATTTAATTCTTTGTCGGCTTTCTTATAATTGGCGTCGGCATCTTGATTCATTTTTGATTGCGTCTGTGAAAAACAGAAATTCGAAGCTACAATTAGTGTAAAGATTATATTTTTCATGTTTTGTTTAGATGTAAGATTTGACAAGCATGTTGATGACAATTCCTAGGCTTAGCGAAGTGGGGGAATTCGAAGCACAAACATGCAATCGACCACAAATGTTGACTAAATACACAAAAGTTTGGTTCACCGCAGCTTGTCCCGCATCATGCGGTAGTACCCCTCCTGACGCAGTACTCCGGTTAGAACTCGTTTTTCTGTCCATGATCTGGATTGTTCAATTCGTCAAATTTGGCTTTCATGGTCGGATTGCCGTGCGTCAGCTTTTTAATTGTTAAGTCTTCGGTTTTTTCATTCGCCAGACGAAGATTGTTTTCGGACGATAACAAAGCGGCTTTGGTCTTCTCCAGTTCCTTGATGGTCTTGTCTATGCCGTCAATGGCTTCTTTAAACTTGCGACTGGCTAAGTCGTAATTTCTGGCAAAGCCTTCTTTAAACCGGTTCATCTTCTCTTCAAAGTGGGTAATGTCAATGTTTTGACTCTTGACCAGGGCAAGTTCTGCTTTGTATTGCATGGAGTTCATCGCCGCATTGCGTAGCAAGGTAATGATGGGAATAAAAAATTGTGGCCGTACAACATACATTTTAGGATACTTATGTGCAACATCCACTATTCCGGAATTATAATACTCACTGTCCAGTTCCAACAGCGAAACAAGCACAGCGTACTCACATTTTTTCTCTGTTCTATCTCTGTCGAGTTCTTTTAGAAAGTCTTCATTTCTTTTTTTTGTGGCCGTTTCATCCCCTTCGTTTTTCATTTCAAACATGATCGAAATAATTTCATTGCCGGCATCGTCATTTTCCCGGTAGATAAAATCACCCTTACTTCCGGACTTGGCGTCGTTGTCTTTTTCGAAGTAGGCTTTCTGGAATGCCGTTGCGCGCAGTTTATTAAATTCCGTCTCACAATGTTGCTCGAGCGTCTCGCCGATCATCTTGGTGGATAGTTTTTGCTTCATATCCTTTCGAAGTGCAATTTCTTCGTCTTTGTGTCGGATGATGGCATCCTTTTCTTTGAGCTCGTTCAAATAATGCTCCGTCAATGATTTTTTGAGCAGCGCTTGTTCTGTCTCTTTCATTTTTAATGAATTCGTCAGTTCGTCGCGTTCCTTTTCAATTTTTTTAGTGGCTTCGCTGATGGCTAACTTTTTTTCCGTTTCTGCATGGTCTATTTTGGCTTTGAGTTGCAATAATTCACTTTCCTTTTGCGATAATTTCTGCGATAACTCAATTTCCTTGTGGGCCTTGAGGTCTGCTAATTCCCGGTCTTTTTTAGCCAATTGTTCCTGCAACATATTCTTAATATGTGCTTCTGCCAATTTTACGGCACTTTCCTTTTCTTTTTCTGCCAATGCCAGTCGGTGGAGAATTTCTTCCTCAAACTGGTGGTCGCGAACTTGCTTCAGTATGTCCGCAAAACCGGCTTCGTCCACTTTAAATGCTTTCTTGCAATGAGGGCAAATTATTTCGTTCATAACGTATGTTTTGATTGTATCGCGTTGTTTTTAAAAGGAGTGTTAACGTTTTAAGGGTTGGCTAAGGTAGTGATTTGTGCCATGAATGTTCATGCGAAGTACCAAACATTGATTGACCCCAAATGTGTCTGCGCGTTGGCTTCCCGCAGATGCGGGACAAGTTGTGCGGCTTGCCAATGTGCTTACACCTGTGTGTTGGCTTTTAGTAATATTCTTTAATGTAGTCATACGCTCTGTTAAACAAATCTTCGTCTTTAATTTGATACTTTGTCCACAGCACTTTTCTAAGTTCCCGTTTTACTTCTCTTTCTCCAACTGTCGAGTTTTGCCAACCGTCAAAGCGAACTACTCTCACAATTTCGTCAATGTCGTTAACTATACGTTCAACAATGGCAGGTGTCGTGTCTGTTTTGAGTTCTAAAAACAATTCTGTCAATGCCGCTTTTGCGTTTTTCTGTTCTTCAACTGGTTCAACTCCTTTTTCTGCTTGTAGTGTCTCTTTTGCTAATTGGCAAAGTTCTTTAATGAATTCAATGGAATTGATAAGACCTTTCTCTGCCTTGTCACGAATAGCTTCCAGTCTTTCACTTAGTCGTTTGAAAGTTGGATTATTTCCGTGTTTATTCAGTCGGCTAATTAATATTTTTAAAACCTTCTCAGCTTGTTTCGGGTCTTTCTTGTTCATTAAATCGTCAATCACTTCTGCATCCAAAATCATTTCGTCCATGTCGTGATTGATTCCTGAAACGTGTATGTGTTCGTGTATTAACGCTGTTGTCTGTGCACCCAAAGCATGCCACAACAATCTACCGTTATCATCTGATGATGGTTTTACCGAAGTATAAACTTGTGACAACCATCTGTAATCTTTCTCAAATTGATTAAGAACTGGGTCAGGTGATAATGCTTCCCACAACTTTGTCAGGCTGCTGAAATCCTTCGCAAAAGCATCACGTTTATCATTGGTGTTGATACAGTCTTGTGCTGCTGAAAGTCCTTCAAAACCGGAAAGTGTTCTGTCAACGCCTGCAAAATGGTTCAAGCATTTCTCCATCCATTCAGGCAATTTGTCTTTCAGTTCTTGCAGGTTGGTAATAACCAATTTTACACTTTCTTCATCAAATGCCAGGGCTCTTGCTGTGTCGTCAAACACACCAAAGTAATCTACAATTCTGCCTAAAGTTTTATTTGGGAAAAGACGATTCGTTCTGCAAATGGCTTGTAAAAGTGTGTGGTCTTTCAAGGATTTGTCCAAATACATGGTTTGCAAAATTGGGGCATCAAAACCTGTCAAAAGTTTTGCGGTAACAATCAGGAATTTTAATGAAGAATCAGCATCATTGAATTTCTCCACCACCTTTTCCTGCTTGTCTTTATCCATTGCCCACTTTTGTTTGAAATCAAAATCATCATTGGCGGATGAACTGATGACAACCTCGCTGGCTTCGGGGCTAATAAGTTTGTCTAATTCTTCTTTGTATTGCACACATGCATAGCGGTCAGGCGTTACAATCATGGCTTTTAAGCCTTCAGGTTCTACGTGTGCTTTGAAATGTTCTACTATATCGGCAACAATGGTTTTAACCCGTTCTGGCGATTTTAAAAATACCGCCATGTTAGCGGCTTTCTGGCTAAGCTTATTTCTGTCTTCTTCGCTCAGGTCGTTTGCCATTTCTTTAAATGCCACATCCAAACCTTCCTTGTCAATATGATAGTTGGGCAAACGTGGCTCAAAGTGTAAAGGCAAAGTTGCATTGTCTCTGATACTGTCTTGAAAAGTATATCGGCTCATGTAGCCTTCGGTATCTTCTTCGGCACCAAATGCCCAAAAAGTGTTTTTATCTGTTTTGTTAATAGGTGTTCCTGTTAAACCAAAGAGAAATGCATTAGGTAAAGCGTTTCGCATTTTTCTACCCAAATCACCTTCTTGCGTTCTGTGTGCTTCGTCCACCATCACAATGATGTTGTCCCGCTTGTTCATATCAGGATAGGCATCTTTGAACTTATGCACCATGGTAATGATGATTTTTCGGGTGTCCTGTTCTAATAGCTTGTGTAATTCTTTGATGCTATCAGTGGTTATCATATTGGTCACTTCGGCAGTGTTGAAAGTGGCAGTAATTTGGGTATCCAGGTCCACTCTGTCCACAACAATCATTACTGTTGGGTTGTGCAGGTCTTGTTGTTTTCTCAACTTCTGAGCAGCAAACAACATCAGTAATGACTTACCGGAACCCTGAAAATGCCATATCAACCCCTTTTTTATCCGTCCCTCTTTCACCCGCTCAACAATAGCGTTTGCACCTTCATATTGCTGATAGCGGCAAACAACTTTTATCTTCTTCTTCTTACTATTAGTTGCGTAAATGGTGTAATACTGTAAGATGTCCAGTAAAGTTGAAGGCTTCAATAAATGGTTTAGTTGCTTTGCAACATCCTGTAAGCAGATGAATTGACTTAGCTCGTCTTTTTCATTCTCCAAACGCCAGGGTGCCCAAAATTCTAAAGGAGTTCTTACCCCGCCAATAAATATTGCTTTGCCTTCGGTAGCGAACGAAAACACATTAGGGACAAACAGTTGCGGAATGGAGTTTTCATAAACCACATTGATATCATGTGCACCATCAAACCAAGTAACAGCAGGGCGAACGGGAGTCTTGGCTTCTCCAACCACCAATGGGATCCCATTGACAAACATGACAATATCTGGAATTCTGGTTTCCCTAGCCCTCAATTTAAACTGGTTACAAAGCACAAAGCTGTTATTCTTCAAATCCTTAAAGTCAATCAGTCGAATTGCGATATGTTCATTATTTTTACCAATGGGCAATGAAACTTCATTTCGTAACCATTTGGCAAATTCTTCGTTGGCTCTTACCAGACCCACGTTGGTTACCGTAATCAAAATGGCTCTGAGTTTATGAATGACCTCTTCGGCTTTGTCAGGGTTGTCAGCAATAGCAGGGTTGAGCCGGCAAAGGGCTTCTTTCAATTCCTTTTCTACAAATACTTCGGTAATATCCCGTTGCAATAAATCGGCTTGAAAATATTTCCATTTTATGGCACCTTCATATTCAGCGGCATCTTCTTTTACGATATTGCCTTGTACAGCATTCAGATTCACCCCTGTGAGTTGGTGAATGATAAAATGTTCTACTGTATTTTGTTCGTTAAATGCCATGAAGGATATTATGCAAAATTCAACTTGTTTCCGTAATTGTTTAGATGCTCTAAAGCAATAGTGATGTATTCTTTGGTTACAAGACTTTTCTTTCTCTCATTCCAATCTTGAATTTTCTCAAACAATTGGTCTTCTGTTAAACTTGGATTTTCGCTTATCAGGAAATGTGCAGAAGATAAAATTTCTAGCGATAAAGTTGTTTCGAAACCATCAATGATGGTAAATACACTTTCCAATCTTTGCTTTTGATCTGAGGATAAATTAGTATTTACAAACATTTCAACCTCATCATATTTTTTATAATTCAATTGCAAAGGCTCAAATGCTCTCGCTTGCATTTGTTCCATTCCGGAAAGATATTTACCATTTAAGGCATACAATACTTTTTCAATAGCTTGTGCGTAAGGGCCGTATTTATAGGGCACAAATTGCAATCGCATTGGTTCGCCACTTTTTTGCAGAAAGTAGGCTAGTTTGTTTGCGGAAAAAATGGTGGCCACTTCTCCCAATTTTTCATATTTGAATAGTGCATAAAGCAACATGGCTCTTGGAGCAGTTAATCCAACTTCCTTCTTAACTTCTTCTTTCTGAAGAATTTCTTTTACAGCCTCATTTGGTTCATATATCTGAATCGCAATATTAGGTAGCTGCCCCAGGTACTTATCCATCATAGCTTTTACCTTTTCCCACTTCAATCCGCCATTACCACATCCCAATGGTGGAATAGCAATGCTTTTAATTTTATATTCTTCAATTACTCTCACCAAGTCTTTTAGCCCAACTTCAATATAGCTGTATTGCGATTTTTTAAACCACTCTGTTTTTGTTGGGAAATTGATGATAAGTTTTTCACCATTTAAGGTGTTTTCTTTAACCACTAACATTTTACCTACCTTCATTTCTCCTTTTTTACAGGCATCAGCATAGATTTTAAAATTTACTGGAAACCGTTCTTTGAATTGCAATGCAATTCCTTTCCCCATTACACCAACAGTGTTTACAGTGTTTACCAAAGCTTCTGTTTCGGCTTCGAGCATATTTCCTGTTATATATTTCATTAGAAGTAAAATTCTGGTTTTATAATAATGTCTATTGTTAAATCGAAGTCTTCGAGTATGGCTTCGACTTGTTCTTTAATTGTTTGATTAAGCACAGCTATCACTTTAATATAATCAACTGGAACCTTGTCCTTAACTAAAAACTCTGCATGCTTTTTTCTTATTCTATCTTCGTCACCATCGGCATTTTCATCACGAAAATCAGTTGTCCTAATAGACCGCCAATCAACATTATTTTCAATATCATCTAATTCTTTATAGAATTTAGATATTGCAGTTGCTGCGTTACCGTTGGTATAGCACCATTGAAAATCATCCGTTGCTAATTCACTCAATTTACAGCAAAGATAAATAATATCCTTTTGAGGGCTGGCTGGTACTCCGTGTCCTGATATTATGTTGAAAAGCATTGGGGTACGCACCGAAAAATAAAATGGGACATAATCATTTACAACAGTACCCGGGTAGCATTTCACAATTCTAGTATCCCTTTGAGTGATGATTTCTTTGCTGCCAATAGTAACAAATCCTTTATCCTTCTTGCCAGAATTCTTACAATGTAGACCATCACTAAGAATGTATTCCAAGTTTTGAATAGGAAGTATTCTAAAGACCCAAATTTTATCTATATCAATTGGCATTTTCTAATTTACAAATTTACGCATTGCCCTAAAATTTCATTTAATAATTTTTGTTTCAATAACTTCAAGGTTGCTTTTTGCTGTTTGAGTTGTATGATGGTTGTGTCAAACTGCTTCAAGACATCTAATATTTTTTCCTGCGTTTTTAAATCAGGAATAGCGATTTCAAAGGTTTGCAAATCTTTCCATTTGGTTCTTGGTGAAAGGGAACCTGCTGATGTGCTTATAGCATGGTTTATAAAAGCTTCTGATGAAATATAGTAAGGCAATAAACCTTGCAACAAATTTCTTGCCTTGGCTCTTATCACCAAAATGTCGCCTGAACAAATGCCATCAAAATCGGCAACAGCAACTTTTTTAAGATAAGCTCTGCGTTTGCCAAACAGCACATCTCCTTTTGCAAAACGTTTAGTAAAGGTGGTTCCGTTTTCTACCAAGCCAAAACCTTGTAACTTAAAATTGTCTGCTTCCATCCATTCTAAGCCAACAAATCGTTCTACTTCCTTTTCATGTTCGGGATATTTCTTATCGCATTCCGCTATGGATCCAATGTGGGTTAGTGTGCAATTTTTGCTGAGGAGTAAATTACCGAAAACTGGTTCCGTGCTTACCAAACCATTTACCAAATTCTTTTGCAGTGCTTTTAAATTCTTCTCCTGCCCATCCACCTGTTCCATAGCCGTTTCTATGGAATGAAAAAGGGCGGCTATTTGTTTTTGCTCTTCGAGTGGGGGAAGGGGGATTTCTTCGTTAAAAACAATTTTGTCCGTTACAGCAGGATATGCGGTTCCTTTTTGAAGTTTTGATAGTTTGTCAATAAATTGAGGTGAGCTAACTGTGTAGAAAAGATATTGACCATCGCTTTTGTCATTTGCCCTTACGACTGTAAAACCAGTTGAAGCAATCAGGTTATTTTGTTCGTTTTCAATAAAAGCTACTCGTTCTAAATTAACCCGAACCGTTGAAAATAGAGTATCTCCTTTTCTTACAATTTGTCTTGCCCTTGAAGACGCAATACTCCAATCTAATTCTTGAATTTCTGAAACTCGTTTCAGTTCAGAATTTACAGAGCCAATATCAATGTAACTAAAGCTGCCGTGTTGTTTACGGATATTAACAGACTTGGCTTTTTCACATACATCACCAAGTTTTACAAACTCCCACTTATCTTTTCTCAACTTCATGCTTCAATCCCAATATATTTCAGTTGAGTAAATAAGTTCTCCAATGAAGCATTGATTTGTTGTTGCCCGGCTTTTACTTCTGCAATCAATTCTTCGGTATTGTGTTCAATGGTATTCGCGGTTTGTTTCACATACAATTGTATGCTTAGGTTACCGTTATTGTCTAATACTTCTTTGTTGTTAGCTACTTTGGCAAAACCTTCTGCATCTTTATACTTCCAGTAGGCTTCGCTTATGGTTTTTATGTGCTGGGGTTCCAACCATGCATTGGTGCGTTCTATGCGTAGTTCTTCTTTGGCATCAATAAAAATAATTTTTCCTTTTCTTTCTTTTGGCTTTTTCACGCGGCATACCAACAAACAGCTTTCCATGCTGCTGTTGTAAAACAGATTTTTGCCCAAGCCAATCACGGCATCTACATAATCTTCTTCAATCATGCGTTTGCGTATATCGGCTTCGCTGTCTCTAAACAATACGCCATGCGGCCAAAGCACCACACAACGGCCTGTTTCGGGGTTCAGGCTTTTCATAATGTGCTGCTGAAAAGCATAGTCAGCACAACCCTGCGGTGGGGTTCCCCAAATATTGCGTCCAAAGGGGTCATTCATCCACTTGCTTTGGCTCCACTTTTTTACACTGTATGGCGGATTAGCCATGATTACATCAAACTTTTTCAGTTCGTCATTCTCCAATATCTGCGGGCTGTCTAAAGTGTCGCCCTGCACAATCAAAAACTCATCTACATTGTGCATAAACATATTAATGCGGGCAATGGCAGAGGTAATCAGGTTCAGTTCCTGTCCGTAAAGTTTCAGTGTTCGGTATTCTTTGCCTTGCTCTTTCAGGTGCAAAGCGGCACTCAATAAAATACCGCCACTGCCGCAGGTAGGGTAGTAAATGCTTTCGTTGCTTTTAGGGTCGGTAATTTGGGTCATTAGTTTTACCACCGTTCGGTTGGTATAAAACTCGGCTGCGGTATGTCCACTGTCATCTGCAAATTTCTTAATCAGGTATTCGTAGCCTTCGCCCATAATGTCGTGGGGCACATTGGCAACACTCAAATTCATTTTGCTAAAATGCTCAATGAGGTCAAGCATTTTTTCGTCACTCATCCGGCGTTTGTTGGTCCATTGGGCATCGCCAAACACATCGTGCAGCAGTTCAAAATTGGCTTTTTCTATGCCGTTAAAGGCTTTTACCAAGGCTTCGCCTACGTTAACGGTTTTCTTTCTTACGTCTTCCCAATGGCAACCTATCGGTATCTGAAAACGGTGGTTTTCGGCAAAAGAAGCATAGTCCAAATCGCCATCGCTTTCTTCCAAAGCCAATTGAAATTCTTCATCATACAGGTCGCTCACCCGTTTAAAAAACAGCAAAGGGAAAATATATTGTTTGAAGTCAGCCGCATCAATCATTCCGCGCAGAATGTTGGCTGCACCCCAGAGGTAATCTTCTAATTGTTTTTGCGTCATGTTCAATCCTAAACTTCAGTTCGTAAAGGTATATTTCTATAGCTAAAGTTTGTCATTGCGGGTTGGCTAAAATGTGGCTCTTTTGCTTTTGCCGAAGGGTCGGCTTCCCGCTGAAGCGGGAGAGGTGGTGTGTAGGGCGCCTCTAATCCCGTCTGGTCGAGACAAGTTGGGCCAATTGTGCGGCTGGCAAAAGAAAATATT
>JAIBCI010000005.1 GCA_019694255.1 Saprospiraceae bacterium | reverse complement strand
TAATTCTTTTGCTTTAGGTTGCCATTCCCGAACATCAATCTTGCCTGTTACGGCTTGGCTGATAATTGCTGTTCTGTATTCTTGCATCAATTCTATTTGCTTTTGATATTTAGTAATTAAGTCCTCTAACTTTGAAGTTTCAATCTTTAGGTAATCAAGTATTTGTTGCTGTTCTTCCCTATCTGGTATTGCGATTGAAACATTATTAAGTCTTGTAAGCGATAATGCTGGTTGAGCCGTTTCGTTTACTATTAATTCAAAGGCTCCTTCCTTTTTAAGATAAAGAAATAGGTAATGAATATATTTAGAGATGTTTTCCTTTTCGTTAACCGTAAGCTTAAGAGAGTTTCCCGAAACAACCGATAGTGCTCCTAATTCTGGTAAAATTCCAGACATTCCATAGTTAAAACCAATTTTTGCGATTATTATATCACCTGCTATAGCTTCACTTCTTTTAATTGTCTCAAAATGTTCTTTTGTAATTTTCTTGAAATCAGAAAAGATAAACTCACCTGAAGTAATAAAGCCACTTTCAATGACAAGGACAGTGCCTTCTTGGACAAAATGTTCGCTTTTTAAATTTGAACCAAATGGTCCATCTACAAAAGCGTTTTTAATCCGTGCTTTTATATGTTTAATTTTTTTTATTTCCCAATGTTCTGGGGTCTCGCCAATCCACTCAATTCCACTCGGTTTCATTTTTACATCAGGGTCAATACCTTTTGTTACAGCTTTATTGATAATTGAAGTTTTCTGCTCCCTCAACAATTCAATTTGCTTTTTCCTGCTGGCAATAAAATCATCAATCAAGCCAGTTTTGTAGTCAAGGTATTTTACGATTTGGGTTTGTTCTTCAATAGTTGGAAGTGGTAATAAAATTTCATTTTTAATTCCATTCGACAGCCCCCCCTGTGCAGAACCTCTTATTTCCAACTTAATTTGCTCTTGCCCTTCATAGGATTGAATAAAGTAAAAGAGATATTTATTTGATGATAAATAGTTGGACCTTAAAATGTAAACATGTTCATTAATGGCAACTTTCTCGAAAGGCAGTACATCAACAAAAGCACACTTTCCAATAGTCGCTCCATCTTTTACAAGTAAAATATCATTAAGGTACACCTTACCTTTATTCATTTTGTCATAATACGCCTCCTCGATATACTTGGGATTTGAATAGTCCAATTTTCCACTCCACGTAATATGTTCACCACCCACGCTAAAAACTCCATCTGAAAACTGCTCTCCACCACCTGTTTGTCTGCCTCCACTTTCTAATGTTGATAACGCCCATTTGATTTTCAGCGAATGCCATCCTTTGGGAACATGCTTTATGATGGTGCTGAATTTATTGTAATCAGTTAGTTTCATTATTTCTCGTCTTTGATTTCTTTCAACAAGGCTTCGGTTTGTTCTTCTAATTCATAAATGTCTTTCATTATCAAACTCAAGTCTCGCAGCGGTTTGTATTCGTAGTAGTATTTGGTAAATGGTATCTCGTAACCAATTTTGTCTTTTTCTCTGTCCATCCAAGCATCAGGAGCAAAAGGCAATACTTCGGCTTCAAAGTATTGGTCAATATCCTGTTTCCAAGGTATGTTTTCGCTGTCTCTCAAATCGGTATCAGCCAATGGCTTTTCAGCCCATGTATGTATGGCTCCTGTTTGTTTAGGCACATCATAAGGGTCGGCATAAACTACTTCCGCTTCTTCGTCTTTTTCACCCAAGCTGTCACGATACATTTTAATCAATCCTTTGTTGGGTTTGCTTCCTAATGCTGCTTCAAGGTCTTTGAAAAATTGTGCATCATTCATTTGCCTTGCTTCGCCTTTAAAACTTTCTACCGCTTTTAAAATTTTATCCTGTATGGCTTTTCCTTTTTTGATGTCGGCTTCGGCTGCTGCTTTGTCTTTCTTTTTGCTGGTGGCAAACTCTTTAAACTTGCTGTGCTCTTTCAGTGCTTCAATTTTTTCATCGGTTATTTCGTAAGCCAATCGCAACGGTTTTTCAACGGTTACTTTGGTGTATTTAAAGTCGGTTACTTCATAAATCTTGCTTACATCAATTGGTCGTTTTTTGCCATCTTCTTCCACTTCAATGCTGTGTGGTCGGTAGGCTTTATACATGGCAGTAATCAGTTTTATGCCTTCATCACTTATTTCGTATTGCTTTTTACCAAGGCTTTTTATTTTCTTAGTGAATTTCGGATTTTGGTGGCAAGCGTTAATGAGTTGCACTTTGCCTTTTCGGTTGGCAGGTTTCTTATTGTTCAAAATCCAAACGTATGTGCCAATGCCTGTGCCATAGAACAAGTCTTTTGGCATAGCTACAATTGCATCTAAATAATCATTTGGGTCATCTAAAATCCAACCTCTGATATTGCTCCATCCGCCACCTGCATCACCATTGAACAAGGGAGAACCATTAAACACAATGCCTATGATGCTGCCTTGTGGGTTCATTTTGCTAATCATGTGTTGCAGAAATAAAAACGAACCATCGCTTACATCTGGTAAGCCTGCACCAAACCGCCCACTTGCCCCTAACTCGTGTTCTTCTTTTACAAACTCTGCCATGTTTTTCCAATCGTCACCAAAAGGTGGATTGGTCAGCATGTAGTTGAAAGTTTTTCCTTTCAGTTGGTCTTTGGTAATAGTGTTGCCCTGCTTAATGTTTTCGGCATCTTCGCCTTTTATCAACAAGTCTGATTTTGCAATCGCATAAGTCTGTTCGTTTATTTCTTGTCCGAAAGTGTAAACCGTTAAGTCTTTGTTTAAGCTTTCCAATAAATAGTCTTTGGCTGTGGTCAGCATGCCGCCAGTTCCACAACAAGGGTCATAAATGCTGATAATCTTACCGGGCCTTTTCAGTTCTTCTGTGTCATGAGCAAACACAAGATTTACCATTAAGCGAACTATTTCTCTGGGGGTATAAAACTGTCCCGCTTTTTCGTTGCTGGCTTCCTTTGATTTTCTGATAAGAATTTCAAAGATGGTTCCCATGTCGTGGTTGCTGATACCCGTTGGGTTGGTCACCTTGTCGTAAGGGTGTAAGTCAAGTTTTGTGAACTCAAACGTCACGATATAAAGCAGTTCCTTACGGTAAAGTGTTTCGTAAATAGGAGACAAGCCCTTTTCAGGTCCACCGCTAAAGTTTAAAAGAATGTCTTTGATGTTGTCGCTAAAACCGTCTAAGTAAGCCTTGAAGTTTTCACCGATATTGTCTTTGTCTTTGGTAAGTCCAAGCAAAGTGTAAGATGAAATATTATAGAAATTCTGTCCTGATGCTTGCTTTAAAAGTCGGTCTAAAACGTCTGGTGTCGCCTTGTCTTTGTATTGCTGGTAAACCTTTTGAACCTGTTCATGAGTTTTCTCTAAAACGCAGTCAATACGTCTGAGCAAGGTAAAAGGCAGGATTACATCTTCATAGTCTTTTTCCTTGTATTCGTCACGAATGTGCTCTTTTATACTCCAAATGAATTCCGATATTTCGTTGTGTCTTTCCATTCTCTGTTTCAAATATTAGTTGCTCAAAATAGCAAAATTAAGCATGTTATTAAGGTAATCGTTTGTCTGTTGTGCGCTTGCTGGCTGGCTTAAAATTGTTTTTAAAAAATGCGGGTGGGAAAAAAATAAAAAACATAGGGTCGGGCAATGAGTGTCGGCTTACTCGTTGTCTGTTTGTTGTTTCGTTTCTATGTCCGTGTTCACCTGTCAAAATGGTTTACTTTTTTCTCGTTTTTAGTCGTCTGTTTGTTGGTGTCATGTCGTCTTAACGCTTGCTGGTAAAGTGAAAGTACTTGCGACGTGCCGACAATTGTTCGGCTGCCAAAAGTAAAAAATAGTTCTTCCATTATCAGCCAAAATTGAAAATTGAATTTTTTGGTGGCATATTCGCAAGTACTATGTTAGTCACAGGCAACTTAATATGCGAACACTGGTGGCCTTGTAATTTCATTGTATTTGTTTGAGAAATAATTAAATGTTTCTTTTACTTCTTCGCTTATATGTGCTTCATGCGATGCTCTTTGAACCTTTGCGAAATTTCTTAAAAGTTCCATTTCATCCCAAGTTATAAGTGAACATAATATTTCAAAGTATGAATCAATATTTATTTTCTGCTTTTCAGCATGTAGTATTCTTTTAATTGCAGAATTTAATAAGTAAATCCATTTTTTAAGCAAAGGATGATATTCATATGAATTCTTAATTGCTTCTACATAGGAATTTGTTATAAGCGAAGCTAATTCATCCTTATCGGTAATTGTTCTTGCATAAAAGTCCGCGTTAACTTGATTCAGTTTTTTAAATTCGTAGGTAATGTTTAATATACTTTTAACTTCTGTTTTATCTTTCATCTTCATTACAGCTTCACTTGAAAATTGCAGGTAAATTGATATCCATAAATCAAAAAACTGATTCAATTCTTGATTTTTTAATAGATTTTGAGTTGTTGAAAGCTCTTCTTTCTGGTTGCGATATGCTATATAAATTAATATAGTACCAGATAGGCCAAAGAGTGTACCGATTATTCCACCTATAAAATCACCAACTTGTCCTGTAATTTGCATATCTATTGGTCCATTAAGTGGTTTATAATAACAACCCAATCGGATACAAAATATTAATCCAATTATTACTCCAATCGCTATACACATAATTGCAACTAACTCTAAATATTTGTTTTTATCATTCATTTTATTTGACCATAATATTGCTTGTGACTAACTTGCTTATCTCCGACACAAATCTATATTAACTTTTGCTTTTTTCATACTCTTGGAGATGGAATTTCCTTCGGGTTAGTTTATGCTTTAGCCTTCCTGAGGGTTTTCAATCCTGCCTTACCGGGGATAGTGGCATCAGCCCCTCGTTGAAAAATAAAAATACCGGATTGAGATCCAATAACCGCGACCTGACCTGACAGCCAACAAGATTTTAAACAATAAAAGTTTACCTTCACCTTATTCAACGCTTTAACTTTAGATACATACACCACCAATTGCAGATACTCGGCATCCGCCCTACTTACGCTCCAGCATACCAAGCTTTTGCCAGATCTTATGGCTGAGACTTCCGGCCAGTTGCTCAAGATCATTGACCGCTTCAAGTACGACCTGGTCATTTTCCTTCTGCGCGTGCAACGCCGCCAATTTACTCAGCAGGGATAGCAGTTCTGAACAGTAATCGAGATAACGCGACAATTCAAAAACACTCATGTTTCGTTGAGGTGAAGACGTGGTGTCATCATATTTGCCCCCTTCGCTAAATTGCCACTGCGCAGGGTCTTTCGTGAGCTGATGCATATCGACGACGTGCATCATGCTGCGTATACGGTGCAGTGAGTTCAGTAACACGCGGCGCTTTATCCTGGATTCGATACCCAATACGGACCAAAGGGCAATGGACAGGAAGATCAGATCATTGACGCCCGCCTCGCTGGTCTGCAACAGATCCACCCAGCTGGTGATCCCTGCGGACAGCTGCATCATATAACCGATCAGCATGATCATCACGACGATCAGGAAGATCATGACAATCCACGCAGCGATGCGCAGGAGCCATACCGGCCTTTCCACCCGCTGCAGCATCGCCTCCACTTCACCGGCAGAATCAATTGCCTCATTACAGACTGAACCGAGACCGGAAGAGGGAAATCTTTCTTCAATTCTGCGATGTAATCTTTGAAGCGTCATCAGGATCTTATCGCCCTGCAAATAGGAATAGTTGCTGCGATGGGCAATTCGAATCCCGGTTATCTGACTAAAAAAAGAATGAATGGAGGACATCAGGCAAAGATAATTGAGAGCGCAGGCTTTGTCCACTACTTACTCAAACAAAATGAATGGGTGCAGTCTTACGCAGTGCATTTGATCCCATACAGTTTTGACAAATTACTTTGATACGCTGAACAAGCTGGTCTGATCGCTAATGCAATCATACACTTGATTAAATTACGGATGATTACAATATTTGGTCGTCATTTTCGGGTGGAATTTCTCATTTTATTGAATTGATTTAAGACTCGAAATTGATCGAAATGTGATTTTCTACAAATTTCTCAGATCGTCCAAGTATAAGCGATGCGAGGCGGCAACCGAAGTATCGTCTTAAACATTGTTATGCACTGGGCCTAATGTTTGTCGTGGTTTTTATTTCTGCAAAGTGTTTTAAGATTTCATCTGGAGTCAAATCAGCAATTGATTTGCTAATCTTGTCACGTTGCTCCCTCATAAATTCAACAGCATTGAATTTTTGTTTTGAGTGCTTATTTTCTTGAGTTGTTTTTTTATTCTTCGTTTCCATAATATATAAATTCTCTTGGAGATCTTATTTCTAAAGGCTTATAACCGTTGCGAATGTTTATTGAATTGTAACCAATTATCCTATTAACATTTACAATATGTTTAAAGTTCCAACTGACTAAATAATCAGCATGATAATAGCTTGCCGTCGCAATATGAAGACAATCAGCAAAACTTGTTTTTCCTACAACTTCGTTTGAAATATATTCATTTGCCAATTGAATTATATCAATATTTAAATCCAATTATTCCGTATTCGATGATTTTATTTGTCGAACCAAACTTTTTACTTCTTCAGGAGCCTTTAATAATTCTTCTTGAGTTGTTCCAGAAAATAACAATATTAATTCTTCAGCAAATATTCTATTAAAAAAAGGTTTGGTAATAATATCAAATTCCGAATCAAAATATCCTCCAAATACCGAGGTATCAACATATACTCTCTGTTTCATATTGCGAATATATGCAATTTAATTTATAGGGTCATTTTTTTTAAGGCCTTGTGCATAACGTCTAAAAAACGATCCAGATATATTGGAAATAATAAAATAAATCATTTATTTAGTCCAATAAATCTCAATAAATAATACTTCTAGCCGTTGGTAAACGTTTACATACGGAAGTAAACGGATATAAGCGTTTAACTTACGCCTGTACCGGACAGCCCGCCTCATCTTTGTCTCGTTAACCGGAATGTTCCGGATTTTTTGTTTCACGTTTAATTTTTAATCTATGAAAAACTTAAAGAATTCTGTTCAGCTCATTGGCCACCTGGGCAAAGCACCCGAGATCACGCAACTTGAAAAAGGCAAGCGCATCGCACGATTCAGCATCGCGACCAATGAAAACTATGTCTCCGCCAAAGGTGACAAGGTCACGAATACCACCTGGCATAATCTGGTCGCCTGGGATGCCAAGGCTGATTACATCGAGAAGCATCTCGACAAAGGCAACGAAGTCCTGGTACAGGGCAAGATCTCCAACCGCTCCTATGAAGACAAGAACGGGCAGACAAGATACATCTCAGAGATCGTAATCAACGAGATACTCAAGCTCACCAGAGAGACTCAGGCATAATAATTAGTATCTTCATGGTATCCAATCATGCCGGCCACTTAACTGGTTTTGCTATTCCATAAAATTCGTGGAATGCAATCCGAAAAAGGCCGGCATATTTTACTTGAGGCATGAAATGAAAAAGCGTTCATGACTTGAAAATACAGTTAGTCAGTATTTCTGATCATTACGCTCTGTATCTATGCTTCTTATTCACATTCTTGTTCTGATTTGTATTATGTTGTAATTGGAACCACCGTGCCTCAAAGAATTCTGATCAAATGTCCGCCTGAATTCGATCAAAGTTACAGCTCCGGTCCATCAAACGAAGAACACAGGTTAAAACAGAATGACAAGATCGGAATATCAATAACTTTCATGCTTTGAGAAATTAATACCGCCGGCCAAAAGGCACATTCAGGGATAACCACGGAAGAATGATGATCGCTCCAACCGACGAACCACCGGGAATAAAGCCACCAAAATCAATTGCCAGGCGGCGGGCCATATACCTTGCTCCACCGCTCATTAAAAAGAAACCATCGCTACCATTAAACACAAAGTAATTTTCGGTCATTAGGGCCCACTTTTTCGATGTGCGCCTTAGACCTGATAGGGAGAATGCGGGTGTACTGCTGAAACTCCCGCCGGAATATCCCAGCCCGGCACCAAAGGTTAATTGCTTTTCCCTGCTGCCTAAGGTGTAAGAACCATATACCAGTCCAACACCATTAGAACCTTCATCTAGTCCCGTAACATTCAAATAAATTGTACCCAGACCAATCGCGCCTTTTCCGTTCTTGAGATCAAAATTCAATTTCGGAGTCACCCAATACGGTATGAATTCCCTAGCTCCAAACAGAAATGTCGGGACACATCCCGCACCCAAGGTCAACCAATTGGTGAATCCGTAAGAAAGCTGATTGAAGAAGATCCATGCGTTCGTATAGTAGCCTTCACCTTTACGCAAGCCGTAACCGCTCGGTGCAAAAAAGTACCTGCTGGAATGCGGATTATCGGGCCAGTAATCATTTCCGTGGATGCGGTTAGCTTCCACTTTTTTTATAAAACTAATGTTTTCCTCGCGAAGTGTAAGAACCCCAATACTGGTGGTGATTTCATAAAGGACTCCCGTCTGCAGAACTTTAAGCATACCGGTATAAGTATTGCCGTCCTTGGTTTCAACAATCCATGTGCTGTCTGCGTGTTCACTTTTCGACTTCTGAGAAATCGCTTCTACACCGAAGATCATCCACCCGACAAAAATCAACAACAGATATTTCATATTATTAAAAATATACTTAAATATACGATAAATTAACTTCTGCTGCTACTTAATGCATTTGTGAAGCGCATGCGTTTAAAACGCACTTTATTGCAATACGTATTCAATAGAAGTTGCGTAAATCTGCTACGGATCATTTTATTAAAAAATTCTGTAATTATCCAATTAGTATAAGCATCCGAAATTGCTTAAAAGTCTCCGGATTTTTATTGCGACAAGACCTATTGCAATGAACTGAACTTGACTATTGACTACTCACCATTGTCCATTGACTATTGCCTATTGACCCTTGACCCTTGTTCAGTCCCAAATATACTTCCAGCTTCCGTCCTTTTGCCGTTTCCAGATGGTATGAAAAATGCCGCTATATTCCTTGATACTACTGTCCGGCTCCTTGAACTCCCATCGGTAGCGACCGTAACTTGAAGCCAGCGTTCCATCCCGCGATACATCGATATGATCCGGAGTCCACCAGGCCTTTGCTTCACGGTACTGCTCCTGATTATAAAAGTGGTGAATGCCTTTGCGCCCGATGATCAGACTGTCATTGCCTCTTCGGATCACCGCTTCTTCAGCAGCATAATGTTCAAAGGCGTAAGCTACGCCCTTTGCCCTAAGATCTTGGCCAAAATTCTGTTCGACCAACCTGATCTCTGCGATGAATTTTTTTTCATTCACAGGATTTACTTTTTGCCCCCAGCCCACGGAACAAATAATGACGAAAAACAAAAAAATGAATACCGGATTTTTCATGCAGTAATTTTTTGTAAGATAGGAAGTTTCGCGCAATATTGACCTATCGTATTTTGACTTCGTCACTGACGTGACAAAGTAATCCTAATTATTTTCTTGAGGCGTTAAGTTTTATTCTTAAAACGCTAATCATCCGGATATCAAATCATACAAGAATATTTGATGCGAACAATTCTCCACTTTCCCAATGAGGCGAAGAAAGTATTCATAAGAGATGTCTAACAATCAATGAATAAATGAACAAATAAAGAATAAAAGATTAGGATGTAATTATTTTATGTTGATTATTCAATTGATCGATCATCCTGAAAATAAGGCTAATTTAGCCGGGATCATTGAACAAATCAACAGCCAAAGAATTTTTATCTTTGTTCATTCAATTGTAGAAGTCAGATGAAAACGAAACCGAACTTTTATGGCCAGCTGCCGAGATGCACACTTTTGAGCATCCTTGCAATGTTCTCTATTTCGCTGCATGCGCAAAGAATTATCACCGGTACGGTCACCGACGAACAACAAAACCCTCTGATTGGCGCGAATGTGCTGTTATTGGGGACTGGGACCGGAACCGCAACAGACGCCGGGGGCAACTATACACTCACAATTCCCGATAATCAGGGACTTCAACTTGAATTCAGCTATACTGGATATAACAAAGTCACGCTACGAATTGGCAGTGAATCTGTCTACAATGCCACGCTCAAATCGGGCGAACTCCTGGAAGAAGTCGTGCTAATTGGATACGGTTCTCAGAATAAAGCTGAAAAAACGGGTGCGGTCACACAGGTTAAAAATACAGAACTGAATACAGGAGCGCTCTCTGATCCCATACAGGGTCTGCAGGGCAAGACAGCGGGCGTCACCATTTCGAAGCAGGGCGGAGACCCCAACGCAGGATTTGCGGTCAATATCAGGGGCGCGGCCGCATTCACATCCGGTACTGGCCCACTCTTTGTGATAGACGGCGTGCCGGGTGCGGATCCCACCGCAATTTCTTCACAGGATATTGCCTCTTTTGACATTCTTAAAGATGCCGCATCGACTTCTATTTATGGCGCACGAGGATCCAATGGGGTTATTCTCATCACCACCAAAAATGCCAGTGTAGGAAAATCAAAAATCAATCAGATCGAATACTCAGGTCAAATCAGTACTGATCAGGTATCGAAAAGACTTGACCTGCTCAATTCAAATGACATCAGACAGTTTGCCCTAAAGACAGGAAGAACGTATATCGATAATGGCGCCAATACAGACTGGCAGGATGCCATTTACCGGACCGGTATTAGCAACGAACACAATCTGGCTTTCACCAAGGCTGATGAAAACTCTTCTTTCAGGACTTCACTATCCCATATGAATCTCGCTGGCGTGATCCTTGGTTCTGCTAAAAGTCGTTCAACGGGACGCGTCAATTTTGCACAGAGTCTTCTGGATCATAAGGTCAATGTCGAAGCGAGACTGTCCGGCACCATCGAACATAATGATTATGTGGATTACGGCAACGGCATTGCACCGAATAATCTGATCTACCAGGCCATCAGACGCAGCCCTACCGATCCCATTTATAGAGCGGACGGAAGTTTTTTTGAAACAGACCGTAGCTTCCAGTATTTTAATCCTGTAGCCATTATAAAGGATATACAAAACCAGCGCGACGCCAAAAGATATTATGGTAATCTCAGAACAGAAGTCAATATCCTCCACAACCTAAAGGGAGCAATTAATCTGGGATATATTCGCAATGACGACGAAAGCTTCTATTTTGAGCCCAGCACCACAGCCTCCAATACCACCAAAGGGTTTGCAAGAAGAGCATACAATAATTATCAATCGGGCGTCATTGAATCCACATTGAAATACAAATTGGAATTGGGTCACCAGCAGACGCTGGATCTCCTCGGTGGACACTCCTACCAGATCGACGCTTATGATGGATTTGCCGCACAAGGCAAGGATGCGCAATCCAATTATCTGACCTCCAATAACCTGGCCTCTTTGTTGCTGCTTGAACCGGGCAGTATCAGTTCTTATAAGAATGAAGCGTTACTGGCTTCATTCTTCGGACGAGCAAGTTGGCAATACCACCGCAAATATTATCTGACCGCAAGCCTTCGCCGTGACGGCTCATCCAAATTCGGAAAAAACAACGAGTGGGGTTGGTTTCCTGCCGTCAGTGCAGCCTGGAACCTGACCTCAGAATCTTTTATGCATAAGCAGAAAATATTCAATGATCTTAAACTGCGCGTTGGTTACGGGATCACCGGTAATCAGAATATCCCAACCAACGTCGATGCGATTTATTTTGCGCCGGCAGGAACTGCGATTAACCCGGAGACCGGAGTCAAAGTCATTTCTTTCCAAAATGCAGGTGGCGTCAACCCAAATCCTGATCTCAAATGGGAAGAAAATAAGGAACTGAATATTGGTATAGATTTTGGCGTGTGGAACAACAGATTAAACGGTTCACTGGAACTGTACAACAAGAAGACCTCCGACCTCATCTACAATTACGAACTGCCTGTTCCGCCTAACAAGAACAGATACATCTTTGCGAATGCCGGAGAAATCGTCAATAAAGGGGTTGAATTGAGTCTTCAGGCCTTCCTGATTGACCATCGTAACTTCGACTGGCGCAGCAATTTTGTGTTTGCAGCCAACCGCCAGAATACGGTTCGCCTGACCAACGACAAATACGACCTCGATCAAATCAAGACACTCTACGTTTCTGGTCGTGGACTGGTGGGAGGAGAAAACTACACACAGATCATCAAACCAGGCGAAGAGATCGGAACATTTTATTTACCACAATACGCAGGACTGTCCAGTGACGGCAAATTCTTATTTTACACTGCAGAAGGGGGTGTTACACGCGATGTAACCAAGGCCCAGCGACGTGTCGTTGGTCATGCACAACCCAGATTTACGCTGGGATGGTCTAATTATTTCAGTTTTCTTAAAAACTTTGAAGCGGGTATCAGCCTTCGCGCTGTACTCAAGTACGATGTGCTGAATGTAACACGCATGGTCTTCTCCAATCCTTCGGACCTGCCAACCCTTAACACTCTGCGTGAAGCGCTGAGTGAATACGACAGAGGACTTACAAGTTCGCCGGTCGTCAGCAGTTATTACCTTGAGGATGCAAGCTTTCTCAAAGTTGACAATGTCAGCCTGAGCTACATCCTGCGAAAGACAGGTATTAATTATATTAAAAACATACGATTCTCATTGAGCGGACTTAACCTCTACACACTGACAGCCTACAAAGGTGTAGACCCTGAATTAAGTTATGGGGGAATTGAATTTGGTAGAGACCAGTATGACGTCTATCCCAAAACAAGGAGTATCAGTTTTGGCATCAATGCCATTTTCGAATAAATAAATCAACAGACATGAAAAAATATATTTCCATTTTCATGGTTTGCGGGATTGCAGCCTGCACCAAACTTGATGAAAAAGTCTACGACAAAATTCCTGAAAAATATTTTCCGGAGAATGAAGCACAGGCTGCCCTCAATATTATCCCAACTTACCGCGAATTATCGGATCTGATCGATGACGCCGGCTGGTGGTTTTGGGCTCAGGAAGTGAGCAGCGATGAAATCGTATTCCCGGTTCGTCTCACGGACTGGGAGGACGGAGGCAAATGGAAAGTACTGCACACACACGAATGGAATAATAATGTTGATGCGGTCAATAGTATGTGGTCTCAAATGTACGATGGTGTTTTTGAAGCCAACCGCGCGATCGACGAACTATTGCCATTCAAGGAATCACCGGCCGCTAAAATAAACATTGCCAAATTGTCCACATTGCGTGCATTATATTACTATTTGCTGATCGATAATTACGGTGATGTCCCTTACGTTACTTCATTTTTCACAGCTGAAAAACAACCTAAAAAGAATCCGCGCGCCGAGATTCATGCCGCACTGGTTAAAGAACTGCGTGATAACCTGCAATATCTTCCCGTCAGCACCAACAAATATGCGGTCTCCAAAGGTCTGGCATTGACCCTGTTGGCCAAACTTTACCTCAACGCTGAAGTATATACCGGCACACCACGCTGGGCAGAAGCAGAAGCGATGTGCGACAGCGTCATCAACCTCGGGATCTATCGTCTCGAAGCCAATCCGCTCGGTCCATTTATTGCAGCCAATGAAAATTCAGTAGAAAATATTTTTACCATTCCATTCGATGCGCAGAATCTCAAAGGTTTCAGATTACACATGCGCACGCTGCATTATCAAAGCAACTTGACATTCGATATGAATGTTGGTCCGTGGAACGGTTTTGCCGCCACGGAAGCGCATTACAATTCTTATGAAGACAAGGACCTTAGAAAAAAAGGTTTTCTCGTAGGGCCTCAGCTGACCAGCAAAGGTGAAAAAATATTTGACCAGACGGCCAATGCCGAACTTTCGTTTGACCCCCACATTCCGGCATTGGTGATGGACGCTTCTTACACTTACAAGGAGATCCGAATGTCCGGTGCGAGAGTAATCAAATATCAAGTTGAAAAAGGAGCGCTCGAAAATCTGAACAATGATTTCCCGATCTTTCGCTATGCAGATGTACTGTTAATGAAAGCAGAAAGCGCCATACGACAGAACCGTAATGGAGACAGTTATGTCAATGAAGTTCGACGCAGAGCGGGTGTGAGTGATTGGAACAAAATAACGCTTGAAATGTTACTCGCAGAAAGAGGAAGGGAAATGTTTTGCGAAGGACATCGTCGGCAGGATCTGATCCGCTTTAATAAATTCAACGACGCCTGGTGGGAAAAGAAAGCCAGCACACCTGACAGAAAAGTATTTCCGATACCTCAATGGGCAATCGATGCCAACCCTAACCTGGGTAAATAATGAAGATTCAAGATTAACTTAAATACATATTAAAAATGAAAAATGCGTTATTAAACTGGAGTAAGCTGATGCTGATGCTTCTTGCAGTACTGGGCCTCGCAGGCATACAGGGCTGTAAGGATGATGACGACACCAACAATAATCCCGTTGTTGAAGACGGTATTTATGTCAAAGGTGCGGGCACCGCTTTCGCCGATTTCAACACAAAGGCCTTGTTTAAGGTCACTAAAAATGAGATCCTTCAGACGGACCGCGCAGCACTGATGGAACTTTACATTCCTGTGAAGGCAGGTGCAGCAGGATTCAATATCGTGAAGGTTGCAGGCACCACCAGAACTGTCTATGGACCGGGTGCAGATTTCAAAAAACTGGCTGACACCGAACTCGATGTAGATGAGCCGAAAGCAGGATTGTGGAAAGGCGCACTGACCGTGTCTTCAACACCTTTTACGGTACCTGAGGATGGTCTTTATCATGTGGTAATCGATGTTGAACTTAACAAAGTCAGCATTGCACGTGCCAACTGGGGCATCATCGGTGGAGCCACACCGGGAGGTTGGAGCACCAACACTCCGATGAATACGACCTTCGATCTGAACAAAATGGTATTCACCGCAACGGATGTGCTGATGTTGAAGAATGATTACAAGTTCAGATATTCAGATGGCTGGAAGATTATTCTGGATGCTAATCTGGATCTCGGAGGAGGTAAAAAAGGCGTTAAGGTTAACACCAACCTCGGCGGAAGCCTAGCTGCTCCAGATGCCGGAGGCGCCAATATTTCGAATACTGTTTACGGCGTTTACAAATTTGTACTGACATACGAACTGGGTAAAGGTTTCACCATTACGGCAGAAAAGACAGCCGATGGCCCACCTCTTGCAGAATATCCTGAAAAGCTGTACATGATCGGCGATGGCGTAGACACTTGGGACTGGACGGTTACCGATCTTCCAATGGTACCGGTACACAGTCATCCTGAGTTGTTCTGGAAAATCGTAGAATGTAAAGCCACCGGTGGATTCAAATTCGCTCCTGGCAAAGAATGGAAAGGTGATTTCGGAATAACGGGTACCGCCACCAACGGCGTCTACCAGAAAGGTACAGACAATGTCCCGGTACCGGGCACGGCTGGCATGTATCTTGTTGTCGTTGATCTGAAAAACAACACGGTTGAAGTCACGCCTGCAGCAGTTTATTTCATCGGAGACTGCGTTGGCGGATATGATCCAGCCAAACCTGAAAACATTCTGGATGTCACAGCTACAACGGTCGAGAAAACCAGAGCCTTCAGTGCCGGTGATCTTCGTCTTCACGTAGCTGCTTCTACGCTCAAATGCGACTGGTGGCAAGCCGAATTCATGGTACTCAATGGAAAAATCGAATACCGCGGTACTGGCAATGACCAGGCCCGCGTCAATCTGACCGCTGGCATGCACTCCGTGGTTCTTAACTTCAAGACCAATACCGGAAGCATCAACTAAAAATCTGACTTTTGCAGGGTATAAAGCCCTGGAAAAAATAGAACGCGGGGCCCAGTCCCGCGTTTTTTTTTGCCCCCATTCCATGTAATTTCTGTCCTCCCTGGAAGTAGATTTGGGATGAGATGAGCACAACCCAGCGCTTCCCAAGGGATGACGGTTCAGTCATCTTAACGTATCTTTGAAACTGTTACCGCTATGGATTTTTCATTAAAATTTGTTCTTCATGGCATCCTGTTGTCCTCGACTTGCCTGTTGTCGAGTGCCCAGATACTAACCGTAACCCCAACGTTTCCAACCATGGATGATACGGTGACCATCATCTACAATGCTGCATTGGGAAATGGTGCACTGAAGGATAAAAACACAGCGGTCTACGCACATGCTGGTTTGATTACCGAACACTCAGTTACCTCTACAGACTGGAAATATGTCCAGGGAATCTGGGGGACGCCGGACAGCCGCGTGATGCTGAGCTCGCTGGGAAATAATCTTTATCAGCTGAAATATCATATGCGCAGTTTTTACCGCATCAACTCGAATGAGCGCGTTCTTCAGATGGCTTTTGTATTTCGCAATGCGGATGGTTCGATTGTTGGCAGGGATCCTCAGGGTCTCGATATCTACTATGATCTTAGAGACACGTCTCAGAATTTACAAACACGATGGGAAAGCCTTTCAGGTACTTTTGCATATTGTAAGGCAGGGGATGTCACGGATTGTTCTGTAATTGCATCCAGTGTAGCGGATATCAGCATATTTGTCAATGACCAGCTGATCCGGACTTCCCATACAGACAAATTGAAATGCACTTACACCCTACCTTCTACATCACAATTTGAATTTCGCGCAGAAGTAAATAACGGCATTGAAAAGAAGATACTGCGATACGCTTGCCTGAATTTACAGAATTCACCGGTTTCTGCGCTGCCGGCAGGTTATAAAATGGGTGCCAACATTTTACCGGATTCATCAATCCGATTTGTGCTGGCGGCGCCAATGAAAAAATCGGTGTACCTGCTCGCAAGCACCAATGATTTTCAACCTCAACTGATGCACCTCAGTACAGATGGTTACTCCTTCTGGACCGATATCAGACCGCTCGTTTATGGCGAACCTGTATATTATCAATATCTGATCGACGGATCTATTTTTATTGCGGATCCCCTGAGTGAGCTGGTGCTGGACACGCGCAATGATGCTTCTGTTCCGAGTACCGTTTTTCCGGATATCCCGGTCATCCGCAAGACGCAAATCAATGGGTTCATCAGTGTTACAAGCAATGAAAGAAAAGGATTTGCATGGTCAAAGAAATTATTCATTCCGCCGGACAAGACCAGACTCAATATTTACGAAATTCTGATCCGTGATTTTGATCAGGCCCACAGTTTTGATGCCATCACTTCACGATTGGACTACCTTCAGGAGCTGGGCATCAACGCCATAGAACTGATGCCCGTCAATGAATTCGAAGGTAATAACAGCTGGGGTTATAACCCAGCCATACACCAATCACTGGATAAATATTACGGAACGGCCACCGCTTTGAAGACACTCGTCGATCAATGCCATATTCGGGGAATGGCAGTGATCATGGATGTCGTCTTCAACCATGCTTTTGGACAATCACCACTCGCGAGAATGTACTGGGACGCAGTCAACAACCGACCGGAGTCAAATTCACCTTATTTGAATCCTGTTGCCAGGCATCCCTACAACGTCGGTTATGACATCAATCACGAAAGCGCATTCACGAAGCGCTATGTAAATCAGATTTTAAGCTACCTGCTTACGGAATACCAGATCGACGGATTTCGCTTTGACCTTTCCAAAGGCTTCACACAGACAGATTACGGCAATGATGTGGACCGCTGGAGTCGATACGACGCAGCCAGAATCAATATTTTAAAAAATTATGCCAATCAAATCTGGAGTGTCAAACGCAATGCCTACGTTATCCTTGAACACTTTGCAGAAAATTCCGAAGAATTAGAGCTCTCCGCTTACGGTATGCTGCTTTGGGGCAACATGAATTACAATTACAATCAGTGGACCATGGGGTTCAGCAACAATAATGTTGAAGGCGTACTCGCCTCCAAACGGGGATGGAAAAGCAATCTGCTCATTGGCTATATGGAAAGTCACGATGAAGAAAGATTAATGTACAAAAACCTGCTATACGGCAACGCTTCAGGGAATTATAAAATCAAAGAACTCAACACGGCGCTGAAGCGTACGGAGATGGCAAATGTTTTTTTCTGGCTGCTTCCAGGGCCTAAGATGATCTGGCAATTTGGTGAATTAGGTTACGATTATTCTATCAATACATGTATTGGCGGAAGCACCAATCAGAATTGCAGACTTGATCCCAAACCCATACGCTGGGATTATTTCCAGAACCCCGACCGGCAAAAGTTATATCAGCTGATCCGAAAACTGATTTATCTGAGAAACAATTATGATGTTGTGCATTCCGGCACACTGAATGCACAAGTGCAGGAAAGCAGCATCAAGCAATTCAGTCTGGAATCAACAAGTCTAAGTATTGTTGCAGCCGCCAACGGGGATGTCTCTTCAAAAAACTTATCTATTCAGTTTCCGCATACGGGCAAATGGTATGAATATTTTACTGGAGATAGCGTAAGTGTCAACAATAGTATTGTCAACATGAACCTGGAGGCAGGAGAATACCATGTGTGGACCGACAGACAAATCACACTGCCTGTAGCTGTCAACAATGTTCAAAAATCAGGCCTTCGCATTTTCCCTAACCCGACCAGTGAAAGAATAACAATTGTCGCAGAAGATGAAATACTGCAGGTCCGAATCACCGATCTTGAGGGTAAATTAGTCTTTCATCGGTCGAATATTTCTGTTGATCAAATTGAATTATCACTTGCTTTACCGGCAGGGCAATTTATTGTTACCGTCATCACTGCCCAAGGAAGCTTCTCACGTCTTTTAAATATTGTCACACCATAAAAATCTAAATAATAATCTCCAGGATATGAAACAATTCATTTTGCTGTTCGTAAGTCTTGTTTTGATGAGCGGTCTGTCCGCTCAGGATCTGAATTCACCGGACAACAACTTCCAGTTAACTGTCTCCTTGAATGATCAGGGTATTCCATTCTATTCTTTGCGGTACAAAGAACAGGACATCCTCAAAGCAGGCCGTCTGGGACTTAAGCTCAGTAAGGAGCCTTCTTTGGATAAGGGATTCGAGATGGTCAGTAACAACAAGAATTCAAAAAAAGAAAACTGGACACCCGTCTGGGGAGAAGAAAAGTCAATACAAAACCAATATAACGAACTCGAATGGAAATTACGTCGCTCCGGTGATCAACCAATCGAAATGATCATTCGTTTTCGGTTGTTCAACGACGGTCTGGGATTCCGTTATGAATTTCCGCGACAACATTCGCTGGCCTATTTTGACGTGATGGATGAACTGACACAGTTTGCTTTGGCAGGAGACCACAAAGTCTGGTGGATACCTGGTGACTACGATACAAATGAATATTCATACACCAATACACGTATTAGCACCATCAACGCATCCGAAAAAACAAACGCACAGGAAATATTCGCCCGCTCACCAATTGGGAATGATGTGGTCCAGACACCATTGATGATGAAATCGGATAATGGAATCTATATAAACATACACGAAGCAGGTCTGGTAGACTATTCTGCGATGCAGCTTCGCGCAGAGAAAGACAGACTCATTCTCAATGCAATGCTGGTGCCAGATCCGCTCAATGTCAAAGCACACCTTCAGACACCTTGCAATACACCATGGAGAACGATTATCGTATCGGATGATGCACGAAGAATCCTTATGTCACGTATGATCCTGAATCTCAACGAACCCTGTAAATTCAAATCGACCAGTTGGATCAAACCACAGAAATTCATCGGTATCTGGTGGGACATGCACGTTGGCAAATCAACATGGAATTATTCCGATACAACGAACCTCAAACTGAAAGACGCCAAATGGTCTTCACTCAAAGCCAACGGCAAACACGGTGCAACCACCGCAAGAACAAAAAAGCTTATTGATTTTGCCTCCCGCAACGGGTTCGACGGCGTGCTCGTCGAAGGCTGGAACATAGGCTGGGAAGACTGGTTCGGGATGATGAAGGAAGATGTCTTTGATTTCGTCACACCTTATCCGGACTTTAACGTAAAAGAACTAAGTAAATACGCGCGCGACCACAACGTAAGAATTATTATGCACCATGAGACATCCGCATCAGCTACCAATTACGAAAGAAGAATGGATACGGCTTTTCGTTTTATGAAAGAGAATGGATACAATTCCGTCAAGACAGGTTATGTAGGACGCATCATTCCGCGTGGCGAACATCATGACGGACAATGGATGGTCAACCATTATGTACGCGTCGTTGATAAGGCCAAAGATTACGAAATTATGGTCGACAGCCATGAGCCGGTGAGACCAACCGGCGTACATCGCACTTATCCCAATTGGCTGGCCTGCGAAGCGGCAAGGGGCAATGAGTTCAATGCCTGGAGCGAAGGAAGTCCCCCGGAACATGAGACCATACTGCCTTTTACACGGATCATGGGAGGACCGATGGACTACACACCAGGTATTTTCAAAATCAAACTGGATACATACAGACCCGGATCCACCAATAAAATGCACACCACCTTGTGCAAACAACTTGCCTTGTATGTCACCATGTACTCCCCGCTCCAAATGGCTGCGGACCTGATTGAAAATTATGAATCCAAAATGGATGCTTTTCAATTTATCAAGGATGTCGCAGTGGACTGGGACAATACCTGGGTATTAGAAGCTGAACCCGGAGATTTTATCACCACGGCACGCAAAGCAAAAGGCAAGAATGAATTCTTTATCGGTGCGATCACTGACGAAAATCCAAGAGAAGCTGTGGCGACACTGGATTTTATTCCTTCCGGAAAAAAATATGAAGCCACAATCTATGCGGATGCACCGGATGCACACTGGGATCATAATCCCGAAAAGTATGTGATTACAAAACAACTCGTCAGCAAAGGTGATGTGCTACGTGTTAAGCTTGCGCCTGGCGGAGGAGCCGCCATCAGCATTAAGGAGCCTGCTCCGGCCGTAAGAAAAAAATAAGTCGTTAACCCGGATGACCTTTCCATCCAATTCGAATCGTTTCAAATGGCCGCCTTATTATGAGGTCATTACCGCTCTTTTGGTTTCATGTAATTTCCTATCTTGTCGCCAGAAGGACCGATGAAAATCAAGATCTCAGGCTCAACGAACCGCACACACACGCAAAGACAAATACTTGCATTCCTGTGTGCTTTGGTGCTGACCGGCCTCCCGCTGACAAACCAATTCATGATACTCTATCACAAGTCAGAGCAATTGCTAAGAATAAGTATCGGCAAGGCGGAGACAAGACCAATCATGCTGAGTAGAGCAGCATTTGAGAGATCCAAAATCAACCTCTTTGAAATTTCTATAAAGCATACCTATTATGACCTTTTACGTGTTGAATCAATAAAAGATTCGGTCAGGGTTTGGGTGTTGGAGGACCAGGAAGAAAGGCTTCTGCAAGATCTATTGAATACATTACCAGAGGCAAACCAGTCCCTTCAACATCGAAAATTAAACTTATCTAAAAATCTCTTGCCGGAACTACTTGTTTACACCTTTCAGGTACACCATAAGTTAGGGCTGCAGATACCGCGATATCAAAAATCTAAACCCTTATTCACACTCCCAGCAAGTTACGCATTCTTCAGCAAACTGATAAAGCCTCCTGAATTGGGTTGAGTTGAGTTTTTCCTTCTATTTTTTATTTCTAACTTAATTTATTACTTATGAATAAGCTCAAACAAGGAGTCATTATTGCCATATTGGCATTATTACACCAGGATATTTTTACCCAAACTATAAGCGACACCACCCGATTTCAATCAACATTGGACGAATTGGTTTTTTCAGCCAACAGAAACAAAGACGTTCGGAGAAGTGTCAGTCCGCAAATATTGCTTCTCAAACAATCCACCATTGAAGAAAGTCAAGCCAAAAGTATGGCTGAAGTACTTTCTATGACTGGCCAGGTTTTTGTCCAAAAATCACAGGCTGGAGGCGGAAGTCCAGTCTTGAGAGGATTTGAAGCAAACCGCTGCCTGCTCGTTGTGGATGGTGTCCGATTGAATAACCTGATCTACCGTGGCGGACATTTACAGAATATCATTACGCTGGACAACCAATCTTTGGAAAGAGTTGAAATCCTCTTCGGACCTTCGTCCACAATGTATGGTAGCGATGCACTGGGTGGTGTCATCCACATGACGACGAAGTCACTGGAATTCGCTGGCGACGAAAAGTCAGCAATTCTTCGATTGAACGCATTTGGCCGAATCAGTAGCGCAGAGAAAGAACGAACCATTCACACCGATTTTAAGCTTGGCAGCAAAAAATGGTCCATGCTGACATCACTAACCGCTTCGAAATTTGGCGATATAACCATGGGTAAGATGATTAATCCGATCTATGGAAAATCTTTTGGTGAAAGACCTTATTACGTACAGCGAATGAATGGCAGGGATTCACTGATTCCAAACGACAATCCGTACGCACAGGTTCAAAGCGCCTATCAGCAATTTGACATCGTTCAGAAATTGGGTTACAAACCAAATCAACACAGTCTTCATATTCTGAATGTTCAGTATTCAACATCCGGAGATATTCCGAGGTACGACCGGCTCACCGATCCCGCCGGGAGCGGTCTACGTTTTGCTGAATGGTACTATGGACCGCAGAAAAGGTTGATGGCAGCCTATTCTCTCCAATACAAAAATGAAAATTGCTATTTTCAACAATTCCAGATTCTGGCGAACTATCAAAATATTGAAGAAAGTCGGCATTCCAGAAGATTTAATAATTCCAGTCTGCAGAGCCGTATTGAAAAAGTTGATGTGATTGGACTGAATCTGGATGCAGTAAGGTCATCTGGAAGACACTTCATGTATGCCGGGCTGGACTTGCAATACAATCAGTTAAAATCGATCGCCCACGCTACCAATATCAATACCCAGGCACAAAGTACCTTGGATACGAGATATCCGGATGGTGACAATAGTATGAAGACAGCGGCCTTGTACGCATCTCATCGCTATCAATGGAATTCTAAATGGTCCATCAACGAAGGGTTAAGACTCGGGTATGGTGATCTTAACTCAACATTGGTTGATACAACCTTCTTTCACTTTCCATTTAATGAGATCAATCAAAAAAATGTAATCTACAGTGCCAGTGCTGGAATCAATTATTCACCAGGGGCCATGCAGCGCTACGTATTTTTGATCTCCTCAGGTTTCAGAATACCCAATGTTGATGATTTGAGCAAGGTCTTTGAATCCGGAAATGGAACAATCATTGTACCCAATCAAAACCTAAGACCTGAGCAAACCTTAAATTTCGAATTGACCGCAACGCACAGATTATTTGGAAGGATCGAATGGGAAAATAATTTATACTATACCGGTTTTTACAATGCCATTGTCACATTACCTTTTGCGTACAATGGTCAGGACTCCATAATGTACAACGGTCGATTGAGCGGTGTAATGGCGAATCAAAATGCCCGTACCGCGTTTATCGCCGGAGCTTCTTCACAATTAAAATGTTATCTCAATAAATCTTTCATCGTTACGGGCAATATCAACTATACATACGGTAGAATCACAAGCACGGAGTCTTCTACGCCACTGGATCACATTCCGCCAGTTACCGGAATCGTAAGAGCAGATTATTTGACAAAGAAATGGAAAGCAAGTTTCTTTTCACAATTTAACGGCTGGAAACGATTGAAAAATTACTATCTCGGCGGTGAAGACAACGAACAATATGCTACGCCTGAAGGGACGCCCGCGTGGTTTACACTCAATATTCGGGCAACATATAATTTCTGGTCTTCTGCTGAGGTAACTTTGGGGATAGACAATATCCTGGACACACAGTACAGACTCTTTGCAAGTGGAATCAATGCTCCGGGCAGAAATTTCATTGGCGCACTACGCTATCGATTTTAGTGTGCTTAAGATACAAAAATTTGAACCCCGTGCAGATGGACGGGGTTCATTTTTCCGTAATTAAAAACTATTTGAGTTGAATTAGTATTTCAAGAATATACCACATTACAAGCTATTAAATTAACCCAGGATATTTGGTTTTTTCAACGACAATTATATTTGATTATTCAACCCAATCCAGGTATTAAGCGAATTACAGAATTCATCACGCTTTCAACTGGTCTAATTATTCAATTAACTCAATTTTCGCAAGATTCGGGTTTTCAACTGGGGACGGTTAAAGTACTTTTGATGTCTCAATTATCCGCATGCGTCAAAAGGAATCGATACAATATGATCAGATCGCTCAAGCCATCGGCTATATCCGGAGTCGCTTCAGGGAGCAGCCTAGCCTCGAAGAAATGGCGCTTCATGTCCACATGAGCCCATTTCATTTTCAACGGGTATTTACTGAATGGGCAGGCGTAAGCCCTAAGAAATTTGTACAGTATTTAAGTGTTGAGTACGCCAAAATGATTTTAAAGAATTCGAAATCTACACTCTTCGATGTGGCTTACGAAACAGGTCTTTCCGGTACGGGAAGACTCCATGACTTGTTTGTTAATATTGAAGGCATGACGCCCGGAGAATACAAAAATGGCGGAGCAAATCTGAGAATCAATTACGGATTTGTGCAAAGTCCCTTTGGCAAAATACTGGTCGCAAGCACGGACAAAGGTATTTGTCATATGACTTTTGCAGACGATGAAGATGCCGAATTGAATTTATTAAAAAGTAATTTTCCTTCAGCAGAGTTCCACAATCTTCATGACACGCATCAACGCAATGCCAGGCAAATTTTTAACCAGGACTGGCAGCAATTGCAAGCCATTCGATTACACCTCAAAGCAACACCGTTTCAACTCAAAGTATGGGACGCATTACTTAAAATTCCGGCCGGAGCTTTGGCGACTTATGGGCAGATCGCTGCAAATATTCAACAACCAACTGCCTCCAGGGCGGTTGGCACCGCGATAGGACTTAATCCTGTTGCATTTCTTATTCCATGTCACCGTGTCATCCGCGCAGAAGGCATACTGGGAGGATACCACTGGGGATTGGACAGAAAAGCAGCCATTCTTGGATGGGAATTTGCGAGAATTGACGGACAATAGCTCACACATTCAATGGTGGTATTTGAGTAGAAATTATCGGAAGTTAAAATGCAATTGGAATCATCGTTTTCAACAACTTGGATCAATTCAAAAAATCTTCGCCAACAATTTTGCCCCCTCCTTGAAATAGAAATGAGACGTCCTTTAAGATGAATAGTAAACTGAGCAGGATCATTTTATAAAGTCATCCCCCAATCTGCATTTTACACTTTCACATAATAAAATCCAATCCAACAGCACCAGTTCGCTTCATTGACTTTGCCAATAATGGATTGAGGGATGACTAAGAAGAATTGAAGTTTACTTAACCATACCATTGATCCATCCAATCACGCCTGCAGCGATAGATCCGACGACCGTATTGCTTGTGACATCAATCAGCATCATATTGGTCGTGAATGGCTTGAATGTTGCAAACATCCACATATCGAACCAGAGATACAAGATGAATAAGATCCATAGTCCATTCATCAATCCACCCTGGAATGTACTGATTCCCAATTTGCTAAAAAGCAGGGATAGCAACAAAGCCAACAGAATATTCGCACCCACGATGGTCATCCATGGTGCCTCTTCCATTTTATAGGCAACATCACCAAATGCTGTTATCCATTCGTTCATGGAATCTTTCAACAGGAAGCCGAATACGGCTCCTCCAAGCACAAAAAGGGTGACGGCTCCCGCCAGTGTTCCGAATACAACTTTTTTGTCCATAATTTTGGTTTTAATGGTGAATAAATTTGTTACATATTTTTGTAGCCTACGCAAGCCAAAGACCTGCTGCTCAAATATATAAAAAAAAATTTATAAAGTTTTGAACAATTCAATGTAATAAATGAACAACTAAATAAAATTAGTCTTATTTATAATATATAATACGCTGTATATTACATCGATTGGCACATATTTGGCCCGGTCAGTCTGACGAGTGCATTCTGATATCACAAAGCAAAGGTCAGTAACTATTGAACTTTACGGAATTCAAGTGGCGATTTACCAGTTTTCTTTTTAACAAAATGGGTGAAGTGTGACTGATCTTCAAATTGCAGATTGTACGCGATTTCAGCAATCGACTGGTTTGTCGAATAAAGCATTACTTTGGCTTCAAGCAAAAGGATATCGTGAATAATATTCAAAGGTGACCTGCCATAGGTCTCACTGACCACCTCCGACAGATACTTGGGCGTAACATGAAGTTGTTCTGCGTATTCATTGACGGTCCTTTTCTCAATAAAATTTTTTTCCACCATCAGCTTAAAACTATTGGCGACCTGCTCACGTCTGTTTGAACCCTTGACTACCCCGGATGCCCTTGAACGATATATTTCACGAATTCTCAAAAGAAGAATCAAAATAAAATTGGATAACAAGTGATCCTTCTCCGGTGAAAAGCGCCTGTATTCTTCTATAATATCCCGAAAAGCATTTTGTATCAAAAGGCTTTCAGAATCATTCAGATTAACAATATGCTGGGCATCAAAATGAAAAAATGGAAATTCTTCAAAAAGTGGTCTGCCGAGAACCGATTTGAGAAACTCTGATTTGAAATGAATGCAGTAACCTTTGCAATTCCTGATGTGATCGCTTGCGTACAATGTACTTTCCGGAACGATCACCAGGTCATTGGGACTGAGTTGAAGGTGATCTGCCCCAAGCTTCACATCATGCTCTCCTTCGAGCAACAAATAAATCAGATTAAACTGCCTTCTAAGCGCCGGAATGCAGTCGCAATTCTTGTGCTTGTCTTCCAGCGTTCCAGGCATGACCATCATGTCAATATTATAGGGTGTCACATCACGGTTGATCAAACGCTCAAACATTTCGAGCGTTTCAATATTCATTATTTCCTTTTTGTGATCGACAGACTTCACTTTCATTTGCGCTATTTTTTATATTTGATCTCGTCCCAGTATAAAATAAAATATTATCGATTTGCAATTATGATTTTCTAATTGATCATTCAGGGGATAGAACTAATATGATCAGTTGCAAGTCGAAGTTCATTGGTTTGCAATAAGCCATACAATTCTCCCAGGATCGGCATACCTCCTTGACAAAGATAAAAATGTTGGGCCTCAAATTCAAATATCTTTTATCCGGAATGATTGTAATTCCTATCAAGTTGCAATTTTATATTTCATGCTGGCTTACCATTGTAAACCAAAAATGAAAGCCCGTCGTCACAAGTGCGCCGACGGACTATCACTCGAATTAAGATTCTGCAAAGAATCAGATTAATTCTGCAAGATTAATTTTCGAATACGGAGCATCGATTGGGAGTGATGACTTTGATATAATCTTGTCCACCACATTGATCCTGTGGGAAGCACAATTATTTCATAGCACTTTTCTTGGCATAATCCACCATTCCCTGAAAATCGATCACTACCACCGGCTCATTGCCAATTACCCAGGCATCGTGTCCCTGAGGAAGAAAAGAAACATCACCCGCAACGCAATCAATGATGGTTCCGTCATCCATTTGTACCCTGAGAGTTCCGGACACATGGTATTGAAAATGAGGTGCCAGGCAACTTTCCGTCTTGACCAATGGCTTAACTGAAGTGGACCATCTCCATCCGGGTTCAAACACTGCCTTGCCGATCATGGCTCCGCCAATGCTGCATAAATCCACCTTTCCCAATGGGAATGTCCTGGTGTCTTCCGGCTTTAAAAAGTTAATCTTGGCCGCCTTTTCTTCAGTGTGAGCGGGATGAACGGCCTGTGTCTGCGCCTGGACCATATAGGTCATGGCCACCAGCGGAATGATCAATTTGAATCTGTTTTGCATAATTAATTTTTGAGTGAATAAATAATACTGCAAAACTACCGGCACCCCAATCCGGTATCCTTGTAAATATTTCCTTTTGATTTGTAACTTTCGGAGAATCTATCGATCAATAGCCCAAGATCTCATCCAATGCTTTGCATCATTTGAAAGTGCATTACCCTTTTATCAATGCCGAAGATCCTTTATAAGATATTGAAAGAAAGTCTGACCAATCCCTATTCAGGCTGAATGATCACCTTTTTGAAAAACTTTGTATGATGATCGGTGATTTCCAGTATATAAACACCCTGAGGCACACCATTGACGTTCAGACCACTGCAGGCCCTTGCTTTCGCCCATGCTCTTCCGTTCAGATCCACCAGTCGAAGTTGCGATGGTACACCATTTTTACCTTCCACATTGATGAACTGACATGCAGGATTAGGAAAGATATTATAATCCAACTGCAATGGATGATCCTCAACATCATTGGGCGCACACATGATATCGTTGAGGTATGACCATATCTGGTTACACAACACCGTAGCCACTTCGGATGCCGGTGAATTAGGCTGATCACCCATACGCACGATGATAATGCCCTTTAATGGTGAAATGCTCAGGATCTGGCCGTTCTTGCCCAGCGCGGAATACATATCGGCAGGAGCAGCTGGTGCATAGGATCCTTTAAAAACAAATTGTGTAGTCGGCAGCATGTAACTGCTTTTTCCATTCAGCCACCATAAGTAACCGTAAGATTCATTGAGGCCTTGGGACGTATTGGTCATTTGCCGGACATACGCTGTATCGTGTAGCAATGTATCAAGGTTCCAGACACAATGGTTTCGAATCAGTACACCAAATCGCGCCATGCTTCTTGCTTTGCTGAAAAACACATTGTCTTCATCAACCGTCAGCCATAAGCCGGTAATACCTGTTGAGGTACGCAGTCGCCCTTGGGTGTAGGTGTTGATGTTCATACCTGTACTATTCTCGATGACCTTCTCCAACAAGGTATACGGTGCGTTATGATAGGCCCATCTTGTACCCGCCGCGGCTTTGAAAAGCAGACAAGACGGACTCGTGCAATGATTATCCGTCACACCATCATCAAGGCCGCTGGTCATTGTGATCTGGTGACGAATCGTAATGGCAGATTCCTGCTGAGGGGTACATGTAGTCCAGCCTTTACCCAAAAAATCAGAGGAAGGCTGGGTGATGCTGAGAAACTTTTCCTCCTGGGCCTTGCCGACCAGAAATGAAGTCAGTGTCTTGCCTGCTGAGGCCCAATACCAGAGGCTGTCTTTCGTGAAGCTGCCAAAGTATTTTTCGATGGCGATGCGTCCGTCTTTGAGCACAATCAGCGCCTTGGAGTTCTCTCCTTCCAGAAAGCGCAGAAGATCAGGTATTTTTTCTTCGCACCATCCCAGGCTTGAAGGTGAGATGGTATCCCAGGGAAGATTGTTGTTGACCGGAGGAAAATATAGGAGTGTCTGCGCGTATGAAATTCGCTGGAATAATACCAACGTGACAATGAAGATGATCCTTTTATACATAAAGATGGAAAGCCGGTTAGACTATTAAAAATACAAAAAGTTTAATACACAGTACAATAAACAGGAAATCCGTCGTCGGCATTTTCGGCATGCCTTCTGCCACGATGATAAGGGCAGTTTTCTGAACCGCTTCAATTGGAAATCATCAGGATTTCCGACCAGGATGTTTACCTTTATCACTTAATCAATCTGTATGGCAAAAATTAATATTTACCTTACTTTTGAAGGCCAGTGTGAAGCGGCTTTTGAATTTTATCGCTCGGTTTTTGGCGGTACATTCGGTTATATCGGCCGGTTCAGCGAGATGCCTCCACAGGAAGGTGCCCCGCCGCTGAGCGAAGAAGAGGCAAACCGTATCATGCATGTGGTGCTGCCAATCAGCCATGAGACTTCTTTGTATGGCTCTGATGTAGTCGGTGGCTGGGGACAATCCGTGTTTGTAGGAAACAATTTCTCCATCTCCATCACAGCAGACAGTAAAGAAGAAGCGGACCGCCTGTTCAATGGTCTATCTTCGGGCGGAACAATTACGATGCCCTTGCAGGACACTTTCTGGGGTGCATATTATGGCATGTTCATTGACAAATTTATGATCCACTGGATGGTCAATTATGATTATCCCCAGCAACACGGCGCAGAATGAATTGTATCATTCGATTCAACCTGTTAAGGGGTGAATACACGGCCTAATTATGTCAAAAAGATTTTAACATTTCACGATTTTACTTTCGTTATGAATAATCCTGTATATCCTTGTCTTTGGTATGATGGCAATGCAGCTGAGGCTGCACGTACTTACATTTCGTGGTTTGAGAATGCAAAAATCCTGTCTGAGAATCCTATTGTTTCACAGATCGAAGTTGACGGACATCGGCTCATGTTACTCAACGGCGGTCCTCAATACAGGCATAACCCGTCTATCAGTCTGTTTGTTACCTGCGAACAAGAATCGGAAGTCAGGAAATTATGGTCGTTGGTCTCCCAGGGTGGATCGGTCATGATGGATATCGGGCGTTATGACTGGAGTCCCTGTTATGGCTGGTGCAATGACCGTTTTAGTGTTAGCTGGCAGATATACCAGGGTTCAACAAAAGCTACACCACAAAAAATAGTTCCTTGTTTACTTTTTACCGACGCACGGTTTGGACTTGCTCAGGAAGCGATTGAATACTATTGCAATACCATAGATCATTCTGTCCTTGATGGTATAATGCATTATCCTGAAGGAAGCGGAGCCAACGAAGGCAAGGTTCTGCATGCTCAATTTACGTTACGCCATTGCATTTTCATGGCGATGGACGGCCCCGGCGAACACCATTTTGAATTTACACCTGCGGCTTCATTTGTACTTGAATGCAGCGATCAGGAAGAAATAGACCAATACTGGCAAAAGCTGGGTGAAGGGGGGCATTACAGTCAATGCGGATGGCTACAAGACCGTTATGGCGTAAGCTGGCAAATCGTACCCGCTATTCTCGGCGAGTTGATGAGTGATCCGGCAAGAGCGCCCAGGGTAACAGCAGCCTTTCTGAAAATGCAGAAATTTGATATCGCCGCATTGTTATCTGCATAAGACCAAAGCGTTGAGAAATTGAAATCCTTTACATTGTGATAAACTCAATATGAAAGAAGGATTGCTTCTGACATTGTTCTTGGTCATGTTCGTTCACTACATTTCTTCACAGTGTTTTGCACCACTTGGAGCAACTTGGTATTACACGCACACTTACCTGGGAGGAACGGATATTAATCAATTAACCGTGGTGGATACTTCTGTTATTATACATGGAAAAAGATGCGCCAAAATTTCTAAAACAATTTCATTTTGCTCACCTCAGTTTGAATACCTGCATTGTGAAAATGAAATTGTATATCGATATGATCAGAAAAACCTTCGATTTGATACACTTTATAATTTCAACTTAGTTGCAGGGCAGAGATGGGGCAAGAATGTTGTAGATTCCGTTGTCTACTTGAATATTAATGGCTTTCTTCTAAAAGGGCTATATATCAATGGTGAAACTTTAGGAGGTCCTGTCCTACAACGCATTGGGCACCCAGGATCCTTTGTGAGCGATGATCCGCAATGCGATCCGGCAGACTGAGGATTGTTACGATGCTACTCCGACGCTATCATAGGATCATACTCAATAGTTAACGAAGACTGTGCATTGATAAACTCCGGTGTGCAGGAAGCGCCGAAACATTACAGTGACTGGTTTTATCATCCTTCCGAACATTCTCTGATTTTAACGGCTGTAGAAAAACCAGCCATGATGCTCATTATAAACGCGATCGGACAGGTGGTCTTCACTGAATCGGGCCCGTTGGAAAAAACCGATATTGGCTTTTTACCCGTCGGCATTTATTTTGCCATACTTATGAACAAGAACCATACTACCGGTTATTTAAAATTTAATAAATTTTAAATAACTGTATATATTTTGTATTTTCCTTTATCCATCTTTGCCACGAAGGGAAGCCATGACTGTAATGATAAATTAGTGGAATGATTTGACAATGCAGGGTTATGAATTAGGGCAGTATTACAAGTAATGAAAGTGAATGAGCAATTCAAACTTTAACAATACTTCTTTGATCTGCGTTACCTTATTATTTCATTAGAATCAGGCCGCCATTTCCAACTGCGATAATATGATCACCCACCCTCTTTATATCTCTTATCCATTCACCCCGGCATTCCAGTTTCCATTTCTCTCCATGATCAGAAGAGGAATAAACGCCTTCTACTCCTCCTAAATAGATTTTGTCAACACTTTGATACAATAAACTTGAAGAAGCCTCCAGCGCAACATTGAGCGGCAGGTATTTATTCCAGGTCTCTCCCCCATCGACCGTAATCATAAAGTAAGTCACCGGGTATTCATCACGACTATGTTTTTCGTTGATCAGCGCAACAGCGTGATGCTCATCCAGAAAATCCAGTTTCGTAAAATCAGCGATATACGTACTATTTGCGGTCCATGTTTTACCACTATCGATTGTTTTAAAGGAGCCTTGTATACCAACCATAAACCCTACAGATTCATTGATAAAATCAATTGCCTTGATATTATTGAACTGATCATCTTTTTGCCAGCTTCTGCCTGCATCGCAACTGCGATAAAAACCGCTCAATCCATAGCCAAATAATTTTAAAGAATCTAGAGAGAATACTTTGCTAAAATCATCATCGCCTAAATACATCGTATCCCAATGGCTTCCGCCATCATGTGTTTTAAATAAAGTTCTGTATCCAGTGATATAACCATTTTTTGAATTGGCGAATTGCATACTGTTCCATCCTCCTTTTTGCCATATGTCCGCATTGTCATAAATACTAGACCATGTATTTCCAGCGTCGTAGGATTTTAATAATTTGTACAATGCACTCAGGTTTTGGTCTTTCTCATTGAGTCTCGAACCCATCACCCATAACGTCTTATTATTTATGACGGACACACTGTTCCAATTAAATTCCGGAAACAGAATCTTGCGGGTCCAGCCTCCGGAATCTAGCCCGGTTTCCTGATTGCAGGAAGCCAGCACAAAAGTGACAAAAACAATCAAAGAAAAGTTTAATCTCATGCTAATTACGAAGTGCAATAAACTTGATAAATATATGTCAATTTTTTAAATTAATGGGATTATGTCTGTTGTAGTTTGATATTCAAGTTATTAGAAATAAGTTGTACCAAGTAATACAATAAGAAAAATCTTATCGCCATAGAATTCAAATTTCGATAAAATCGAAGATGTTGCAATCCCTTGAAAATGAAGATTTAACGGTCCTGTATTGATATTATCAAATTAGCAAAATGAAATAATAATTATATCTTTCAACAAATTCATTGCCTTAGAAATAAGAAAATAAAACACAGCATTATAAAAGCAGTCTTCGTATCAGGAGCGAACAAGATTTAAATGTTCATTTTTTTGCCTTGATGGATAGACAATCATAGACCTTTTTTATGGGATATGTTAAATTCCACATGTAGAAATTGCGAACTTATGAAATAAAAGTGATGCGAAGAATGAAGTGGCAAACAAATTTTGATTTGTTTCCATTCACAAAATCCGATTTAAATTTTCAGCAAACCGCGAAACCCTCTGGCTGCATAGTATGATTCAGCACCATTGTGATATACAAATACTGTATCAAATCTCCGGTCACAAAACAGGGCCCCGCCCAGTTTGCGGATTTTCTCCGGTGTCTGTATCCAGCTGGAGGTCTTGAGGTCGAACTCCCCAAGTTGCTGCAATTGCCGGTATTCAGCTTCACTTAACAGGCTGATTCCCATTTCTTCTGCCAGCGACACCGCATCGCCGGAAGGTTTATTTTCCTTGCGCGACTCCCAGGCACTTCGGTCATAGCAGAGACTCCTTCGCTCCTTGGGGCTTTCGGCACTGCAGTCTGCGAATACAATCTCATTCTTTTTTCCTCCAAAAGAGACCACATCCGGTTCGCCACCGCTGCTTTCCATTTGATCCAGCGACCAAAGTGCAGTAGGATTTTTTTCTATTGCTTTAAGGACATTGTCCCAGGAAATTCCGGGATGCCGGTGCATGTTTTTTTCAAAACGCTTACGAAGTACATCAATGAGCTCCTTCTTTGCTTGTGCCGATATTTTCTTTTGTGCCATAATGGTGATTCGAATCCAAAGATAAGGTGGCCGTCACAAATTCAATCGCTCGGGATCAATTATGCTTCCGGGCAATACAATAGGAAAAAGAATTGACCATACAAATTTCTCCTGCGTCATTCCTAAAAGGAAGAATTGCCTGCGCTATACCTTCACGCACTTGTTCTGTCGAAGATTGATTGATGGCCATTCTTGCGGGACCGCTTGACATGAGTCCGCTTAAAGCCGTATCCATATCATGATACACACGAGGACATCGAACCGTCTCTCTTGAGACCACAGTGAAATTGCAAGCCACCATGAGTTCTTCAAGTTGTCCGGGACGAGACAGATTGAAGGGCAAAGACCATAACTCAGGCTGTCCTGTGATACGGTATAGTACTTTGAAATACCCGAAGGCGTCACTGTCGCGGGGATCCGTCCAAAGCGTTACGACGAGATGTCCGCCGGGCTTGATCATTCGCCAGATTCGCTGCAGCGAAATGAGTGGATCCGCAGAGAATTGCAATGAATTATTGCAAACCGCTACATGAAAAGACTCGTCAGGATAATGAAGTGATTCCATTGAACCAACTTCAAACGCTACATTTTTGCAGACAGACCTGGCATAGTCGATCTGATTCTGTGCGATGTCTGCACCGCTACAACTGAACCCCCTTTCACTGGCCAGTTGCAGAAAATACCCTGTACCACATCCAATATCAATGAGCGATCGCTGTCCTGGACTTCCCAGGCTTTCCAGAATTGCCTCATAGATGGGACGCTGGGCTTCTTCCTGAAGCCGCCAGAGGGCGGATTCTGTGTTCCATAGTGCGGATTGATCCAATTGCATACTGAGGGTTTATGTTCTTTAAAAAACGCAGGCAAAGATAATTCGGTCAACCTGACACAGTTGCGAAACCTGCCGCATTAATATTTTAAATACGTATTTAATACAATCAGCTTTTTAATACAGTAATTTTCAATATATCAATTATTATTTCTCAATGATATGATAACACTTAACATGTTTAGTAAGTCGTTCCAATCATCATTTTATGAATAAAGTTTATGAAAAGGATTTTAGACCGGACATCCAAATTACGCTACGCTTTAGGAATTCACAGACTATACCATAGACAAGTCTCTGAAGAATACCCTACGCTAATCTCTTCAACAATAAATGATTGAGCAATTACGTTGAAAGGGGCTATATGATGCTAAATATTACACTTCCCGGAATATTACTACTTGCAACTATTTTCTTGAAATTAGTCTTTAATCTTAGAATCAATAAAATGAACTTACCAACGAAACTATCGCTTACGATCATAACATCCATTTTATTATGCTCGTTTACACCCGGGGAGCCCGAGCAATTTTTAGGAACCTATGGTGTCTCAGAACTTGACCCTTCAGACATTCGTTTGACCATTCAAAGTGACCACACTTTTTACTATCAGGATTATTCAAATCCGGAACACAAAATAGTCAGGAGTGGTACATGGACTTTAAAAGGAAAACATGTCGTATTAAAGGATAAGGCCAATATTAAGAAATTTCACGATGTCTGGAAATTTAGCCATCATGGCCAGGTCGCCAAATCCCGCAAGGGAATTACCTTTTACAGGTTGTGCAAACAAAGCAATTAGGATCAGTTTAGAATAATTTTCTACTCCTGTGAAATTTTACAGTACCTTGCTATTGGACGGGATTAAACAACCTTACTGAAATAGCCACTTGGTAAAGCCACTATAATATTTATTCAAAGTGAAGTCATCTAAACTAACACGAGGATGGTGTATTTTCGTATTACTATCACTCACAAGCTGCTCATCCATAATGACACGTGTGTATGGTGTTCGTAAAATAAGGACTACCAATACACTTACAATTATAAAATATTCTGACAAATACAAAATACCTCTTGCTGACAGCTACGTCTTAGACTCAAGCTACGTTACCTTCCTGCATTCACTGGATTCTTTGCGCTACCAGGAACAAATTAAAAATCACTACCAGCCCTTACAGGCGCTTTACTATGACCAATCCGGTCAACTGTGCTCCTATCAGATCAACTGTTACGCGGGTGGCATTCCTAACCTCAGATGGAAACGCAATCATATCATGTCTGTATTTCCACCGGCTGTTCAGGCACCCATTGACAGCATTCTCCCGCTTGCAAGGCATCTTCAGTTTCTACGACCCTTGGCCAATAAAACCAAAATTAGCGCAGGACCATTTGATACTACGATTATTGTTTACTGGTCACTTTTTATGGGCAGACAAAGCAAAAGACTGATTCGCACGGTACAGGAAAACAGTAAACTTGCCTTCAATAAAAACATAAAAATTATCTATGTCAACAACGATAATTTTTTCGCCAGATTATAATACTTTTTCAATATTTTGATTGAAAGTATTCAGCCAACCTGCAAGTAGTTTTTTCTATAAACTTCTTATTATTATCTCCAAAGCAATTATTTTTAACCATTGAAAAGAAATGTAAAATATAATCAAATTACCCCTCAATGAATAAATTATACCTGCTGCTGATTCTACTGATATCTCAAAGCATTTATGCACAGAATGATAAAGCCGTTACCAATGAATTTATAATTACCGGTAAGGTTAAAACCGAAAGGACGGTAACACTCTCTGACCTACGTCATTTTCCTGCCATCAGCATCAATGATATCAATACCAGCTGCACGCCCAAAAAAGAGGAAAGAACAAAGTCAGTAAAGGCTGTGCTCCTGAAAAACGTGCTAGACAGCGTCAGATTCGATTATGTTGAAAAAAGGGACCTAGGTCATTATTACTTTCTCTTTGTATCGGCGGATGATTACAAAATTGTTTTTTCCTTCAATGAGATTTATAATACCGAGATTGGTAACAACCTCTATATCGTCACGGAATTAGATGGAAAGAAAATCGAAGACCTGGATAGCCGTGTTCTGGTTCTTTCAACGAAGGACATCAGAGGTGGATCCAGAAATATCAAAGGGCTTTCAAAAATAGTGGTATGCAAAGCGGAATAAGAACACTTTTTGCATCCGTTGCTACTAATATTTAGCCTCTACGGGGATTTAGTCTTGGATTTAGTAAAAGCGAGCTATTAAAAGAATTAATGTGATGCTATCGTTTTCGATAACTTGTAACCTATCTTAACTTCTCCAGCTCCGGAGGAGCGATATTATTGTAACTATATCATTGAATATGATCGTCAAGCCCTGTAGGGGCGGCATTATCGTTAAATGTAAAATGGTCCGGCAGGTCTCGTGCTAACATTTATTGTGCTCTTGTTTTTATCGCATCTGAAAACCAACCATTGAATCTCAGCCTAAATTGCGACATCATGTATTGATCATTTTTGTCATCATTTTTGCCATCTACGCGCAAAAATGCCGCCAAAAATTCATTTGGCATAATTCCTCACAACGGCCTATGCCCGTTGCTACAAATATTAATCCCACACCGGGGATTTTTATTTTAATTTGCAACACAAATAATGTCCGAGGGAGATGAAGATGAATCCTGCCAAGAAATTGCGTCAATAAAATTTCAATTAAAAAATTTTACTATTTAACCACAACTTGCTATTTACCATTTTCTATTGTCTCCGCCTTATGTTTGTGCCTGAAAAGTATGGCAAAAGCAACGGCAATAACCAGTGCGTAGGATGCAAAAGTCAACCAGATATGATGCCAGTCCCGGTTGCCATCCTGGGTAAAAAATTGATCAATCAACCAGCCACTGACCTGGGCGCCCAGAAAAGCGCCAATACCATTGCACATCATCATAAAAAGGCCTTGCGCTGACCCTCGAATATTGCTGTCCGTATTGGTCTCTACAAACAAACTTCCCGAGATGTTGAAAAAATCGAAAGCCATACCATACACAATACCGGATAATATAATCATCCACAGTCCACCAGCCGGATCACCATAAGCGAAAAGTGCGAAACGAAACACCCATGCCACCATACTCATCAGCATCACATTCTTGATACCAAAACGATGCAGAAAATACGGGATCGTCAGAATAAATAAAGTCTCGGAGATTTGTGATACCGACATAATCAAGGTGGAATATCTTACCACCGGCGAATCGGCATAATCGGGATTCTTTGCAAACTCCGATAAAAAAGCATCACCGTACATATTGGTCAACTGCAATGCAGCGCCCAGAAACATGCTGAAGATAAAAAACAATGCAAATTTGTATTGACCGAACAATCGAAAGGCACTAAGGCCAAACTTTTCGGAGAAGCTGGCATCTTCCGCAATGGACCGACGAGGTCGACAGGCCGGTAAAGTGAAAGCGTAGAGACCCAACAATAGTGAACCCGCGGCCGAGATATAAAATTGATTGGCATTGGCCTTGCTACCGCTTAGATTGGTTACCCACATGGCCACAATAAACCCAATTGTTCCCCAAACCCGGATTGGAGGAAAAATACGGATGACATCCATACTACGCTCCTTGAGAATCGTGTATGCAACGGAGTTGGAAAGCGCAATTGTCGGCATATAACACAACATGGCGAAAAAGATCGTCCAGTAAAATCGTTCAGGCGAATCGGCCATCGGAAGACAGGCCACCGCGAGGCCGCTGAGGATGTGAAGCAAGCCGTACAGTCGCTCACCGTTGATCCATTTATCAGCAAGTATGCCTGTTATCGCCGGCATAATGATTGAGGAGATGCCCAGCGTCGAAAAAATGGCTCCAAATTCGGCGCCGCCCCATTGTTTTGTAATAAACCAATAATTTCCTACTGTAATTAGCCAGGCTCCCCAGACAAAGAACTGGAAGAAACTCATGATAATCAGACGCATCCGGATACTCATACACTGGTCATATATCGGGTAAAACTAATCATCCTTGAAATAATGACTAAACATTCCTTTAAAAATAACTTCGACCGTATGCACTCAAAGGGAGAAAAACCGAATTTAATTTCACTACAAAAGTTCAATATGCTTCTTCCTTTGCCAATAAAAAATCCCTGATCCACCCATTCAGGTTATTTTTGCGCGCTAAACATGCAAATAAGATGAGTCAGCATTATTACGAGGCAGCAGACCTCAACAAATTTGGTAAGATCACTGATTTTCAAAAAGTCGTTGGAGATAAGTTTTTCAACTGGTATAGCGAAGTATTCAAGGACAGCGCCCTTTCAGCCAAAGAAAAATCACTGATTGCCTTGGCTGTTGCACACGCGGTACAATGTCCCTATTGTATCGATGCCTACAGTACAGATGCTTTTGAAAAAGGATATTCGCCAGCGCAGATGATGGAAGCAGTCCATGTTGCTGCAGCCATTCGTGGTGGTGCTTCAATGGTACACGGTGTTCAAATGATGAACAAGGTCAATGAGATCAGCATGTAATCTGTTGGGATGAAGAGTCTTAAATCATCGCATCATGCGCTTGCAGAATCTTTTTATCAACTGCAGATAATAGAACAATCTGCAGAACAAAAACCATTTGCTTCTTCACTTCAGGGTTGCGATCTGTATCCTTTGCGCCCTGTTGCCCTTGAAATTTTTCAGGTCAATGTCGGTAAAATGTGTAATCAGACCTGCAGGCATTGCCACGTCGATGCCGGTCCAGACCGAAAAGAAATCATGGACAAGGATACGATGCGTTTGTGCCTGGACATCCTTCGAAAAAACCCATCATTCACCACAGTTGACATTACGGGTGGTGCTCCTGAAATGAATCCGAATTTTCGTTGGTTTGTCGAAGAGATCAACCGCCTGGGTCGCAAGATCATTGTGCGGTGTAACCTCACGATCATTGTTGCCAACAAGAAATACAATGACCTTCCGACATTCTTTGCGCAACATCGGGTAGAAGTTGTTTCGAGCCTTCCTTTTTACTCCAGAGACCGTACCGACAGACAGCGCGGCGACGGCGTATTCGATGACAGCATCAAAGCAATTCAATTGCTTAATGAAGCAGGCTATGGTATGAAAGAGACCGGACTGGTGCTCAACCTGGTGTACAATCCCTCCGGTGCATTTCTTCCGGCAGCCCAGGTAAGTCTTGAAAAAGATTTCAAACAAGCCTTATTGACTGAGTTTGGAATTCACTTCAACCAATTGTTTACGATTACCAATATGCCGATCAGCCGCTTTCTCGATTACCTGATACAAAGTGGCAACTACGACCGCTATATGGATAAACTGATTCAGTCGTTTAATCCTGCGGCCGCAGCTGCAGTGATGTGCAGAAATACCTTAAGCGTGGGCTGGGACGGATATATCTATGATTGTGATTTTAATCAGATGCTGGACCTGAAAGTTCAAAGTGCTAGTCAACATCTTCGTGAATTCAATAGCGACGCACTGATGCAACGCCATGTGGTCATCAACCAACACTGTTATGGTTGTACGGCCGGATCAGGCTCAAGTTGTGGCGGTGCTACGATCTGATCAGCGAATAACAAACAATTTTCCGTGGAGCAGATTGCGACCTCCAACAGTCTCAGCTAAATAATAAAAGTATATTCCCGGAGGATAATCTGTAAGATCAATGATGCTGTTGCGCTCACCCGGTTCGATGCACTGGTGCAACAATTCGGATCCATCTGCATACAGGATCGTCCACTGTGCATGTTGAAAAGGATTATGATCCAGTTCAAAAATAAACTGACCATTCCCGGGATTTGGGGATATGCGCACCGAAGCGATGTTGGCATCTGACACCTTCGTAGGAATGAACAGCAAAGAGTCCGATAGCATTGATCTGCAGTTGTTACTGTCAACGACTTGCACCTGGTAGAATCCCGGATTCTTCGCAACAAAATATGGAGACGTTGAACCCGCAGCAACCTTGCCATCCTTGTACCACACAAAAGAAGGCCAGCCGGCTTCTGTTTTCAAAGTATCACTGCTGACCATCAGCACTGGTGTGGGTGGCAGGGCATGAACCGTTATTTGTTCTGCTACGGAGGGATATGATAAACAACCCTTATAGGTTGTATCTTCCCAGCGAATCGAATAGAGCCCTGACTTGCTGACAAAGATTCTTGCGCCTTGAAGTGACGTTTCTTCGATTCCGTCATTATACCATTTAATCCGCTTACCAGACTTTTCGCATGCAATAATAATTGCACTATCTCCATCGCAAATATCTGAAACAAACAAAGGTGTAAGACAGGCAGTGTCTTTACGAAGCTTTGGTTTCAAATTGATTTCTTTTTTTACTTCGCATCCCGGATAACTTATGGTGACTGTGAAAGTGCCACCCGACAGTCCGCTTAATCCCATTCCTGTAATCCCATTGTACCACCGGTATTCATAGTTGCAGTTTTTCTGATTACTGCTCAGCATAATCATTCCATTCGCCAGGTCATCACAATCGGGATCTTCAGTTGTAATGCTGACATCAACCCTGCAAGTATCGGACAATTTATAAACACTGCCTTCTGCCAATGCACACAGATACAATTCGCCTTGTGCATCTTCACCAAAAGATGAGAGTTGGTTTTTACTGAATTTATAGATCAACCGGTTGGCAAAACTGTCTTTCACTCCGGAGTATTTATGGATTGCCCAGATCCACCCGCTGCAATAATCCCCGTAGATATAGTCACCATAGAGGTATGAGCATTCAGAACCCCGATAGACATAGCCTCCGGTAATAGAGCACCCTTCAGCATTGGTATTGTGTTTGTAATTTGCGATAGGAAAAACAAAGTTACTTTTCGCCTGACAACCACTCAGATCAAAGTCAGCAAGTCCTTCATAGCAACGCCATCCGTAATTTTCACCGCCTTTGGAAGATGCGGAAGTGTAATTGACTTCTTCCCAGATATCCTGTCCAACATCAGCAATCCACATGTCTCCGTTTAACCGATCAAAGCTCCATCGCCAGGGATTACGAAGACCAAGCGCCCATATCTCGGGCAAATAGGAAGTATCATTTACAAATGGATTATCCGGCGGAATACCATACATCCCGGCACCGTTGACATCAATGCGCATCATCTTGGCGAGCATGGTCTTAGGATTTTGACCATTGCCCATAGGATCCCTTGCGCTGCCTCCGTCTCCCTGTGCAATATAGAGATAACCGTCTCTTCCAAAATGAATACAACCGCCATTGTGATTTGAAAATGGCTGATTGATGATCAAAAGAATTTTTTCACTTGTACTGTCAATCCGATCCGGATTACCCGCTGCAAGGTTAAATCGCGATACAACAGTACGGTTGACGCCATTGGCGATATAATTAACATAAATGAACCCATTTTTTTTAAAATCGGGATGAAAGGCAAGTCCGAGCAGACCTTGTTCGGTATTTCTTGAATTGACGCGATCGGTAATGTTGAGAAATGGGTCAGCAGACACTATCCCATTTTTAAGAATCTTTACTTTACCTGCTTGTTCAACAATGAAAATTCTGTCATCATTCACGTGCGTCACAAACAAGGGCTTGGTGAGTCCACCAGCTACCTTCGTCAATCGGATATCTTGTTGTGCACTTACAACGAGCAATACAAATGATAGGATGCCGCTCAGGACAAACTGTAATATTTTCATCTTCATCTTTTTTAAGGTTGAGCAATAATAATTTTGTGGTGAGAGACGAATCCTCCTTCATGCCTTGCTTCAATATAATATACTCCCGGGACGCCACTCCATTCAAGGACATTGATTTCACCGATATGAATTCCTTCAAACTTTTTTTCAAAAACCAACGTTCCCCTCGTATCGCTGACATAAAGCTGCCACAATCCGGACTTCTCTTTGCTGATCCATTGCAATAAATGATCTGATTGTAACGGATTGGGAAAGAAGATCAAATCGTGCGTCGCAGCAATATCACGCACTCCGACTGCTGAGCGAACAATAAAAGTATATTCCTGAATACAGTTTTTACTATCGCGTACCGTGAGAGTATAAGTGCCTGCCTTTAGATTAGAAATGTTGGCGGTCTTTGCACCATTGCTCCAGATAAAATTGAGCATGCCTGTTCCGCCGCCAAACTGAAGGGTAATGGATCCGCTGGAGCCACCGCGATCGGGCATGATGACGGAATCTTTCAACACAATCCGCGGATAGGATACCAGATTGAGATTGAATATACTATCACATCCATACTGGTTGGCACCAGACAAAATAATCTCGTATTGTCCCGGGACATTGTAGAATTTATTGTTGTAAAGTACCACTGATTGATCGCAGGCACTGTCTGTTCTGTTGAAAAAGCTGGTTGGATAGAGGTTCACATTGACACATGATGCTGCACTGCATCCATCGCTGTTTGTCACTGTCACGCAGTAGGTTCCACTGGTATCGATGGTGATGGTCTTTGTAAACAATCCGTTGTTCCATTTATAATTTGCAAATTCAGCGCTGCATGAAAGTTCACTGAGCGATCCTCTGCACAGTTTAGTATTGCCAAGAATACTAAATACCGGATCTGCTGAAATTTTTACATCCACACAAGTACTTCCTTCACAACCCGGGCTGTTGGTTACAGAGACACAATAAGTTCCACTTTTTTTAACGATAATATTTCTGGTACTGTCACCGGTGGACCACCTGTAATTGAGCTGATCGCCGGCGTCAAGGGTTGTTTCTTTATTTCCACACAGCGATAATACACCAGAAATCACCGGACGATAAATGGTATCATAAGTAACTTTAATCTCATCCGAACTCAGACAATACAAGTTGGCGCCTTCCACTCTAAAAAGATATTGTCCGATACTGTCAAGATGAAGTGGCGTCTCAAGACTGTCTGGATAGTCCAGTGAGTAACCATTCGGGCCAGACACCAGGGTCCATCTTACTTTTAAAAAATTTCCGATCGCACGAAGTTGGGTTTCCGGAGTACATAATATCTGATCAGGTCCTGCAGCCAGTGTACTTTTTCTTCGGAACACAACGGGTTGTGCATTGCTGATACTCAGACAGGGATGCTTGAGATCAATCTGACCCTGTCCATTTGAGCGTCCGATGACAAATACCAAATAATAAATGGAGTCATATTTATAGCGACTAATATCAAAAGGAAATATTCCTGAAGTATTGATCCTGAGTTGTGATTGTACCGGCTTTGTCGAATCACTGCAAAAAATAAATGTCGACACATCACCTGTATCACGGACAAAATCATTGTTGTTACGCGCTACAATATTACTGCCATCACAAACGGTTAATAATTCTGTAGGCATTGTCCCTGCGTAGGAATCACAGGAGCAATTTTCACGACCGCTGACCGTCAGAATACACTGATTGCTATCTATAATTTGAAACAGATAATCGCTTTTGCATAATCGAAGGTCGCTGATAAAATCTCCCGTCAGGCTGTCGAACTGCCCTTTGCCCTGAAGCAATTTATACGGCCTTGTTCCTCCGATCACCTTAAAACGAATCTGATATACGGAATCCCTGAATAGTCTTGAGGAGGTAAACTGATCAGCTTTCAATTCACTGAAGATGCGAACTGTGGTTCTAACCAGATTCGTCGAGTCGCATTTGGCGAATCCTCTAACACCAATTGTGTAGCTTCCGGGCGCAAAATTTTTTATTTTTAGAAAAGTATCGGTGGAAGTGCTGACCAGTTTGTCATTGACATACCAACCATATTCCGTAGCACCGGCAATTGGACCGATACTGTAATAATGATTTGAAGTATCCGGACAAAAATATTTTTCACCGGCGATCAGACTGTCAGGTAATAATTTAAAATAACTTCGGCCCTGCCTGACTTTGACCAGGTAATTGCACAGATTGCCCTTGCAACCGTCAATCACAAGTATGTATTCTTGTCCTTTAACAAATCCGCCGCCGCCGATAAAGAATGGATGATCGACGCAATCACTGGAGCAGAATAAAGAAGTGCTTCGTGTAGAATCGCAGGAACGAAGAATGGCAGCTTGCAAACCTTTGTAGATCTGACCGTTTTCATTTACTTCATTACAACTCATCGGAAAAATCTCAAGCATCACACTATCACCAGCCGCAGTAAATCGTAGATAACGGGGATTTTCAATGAGGTCTGTGCTATCACAAAAATTAGATTTCTTGATCTCATCGCTGATACTAAGATTACCGCAGTAATTATGAAGGTCATTGGTGTTACAAAATGAAGGAGCTTCATCACAAGTGTTACCAGCTAGCGGTGAATCACATTTCGAAGGATTGAAACCAACGATGCGGATATAGGGAATGTCAATTTGAAAATCAGGAAACAACTGATTTACAAAACTACCGTAATAATACCCTTCCTGTTTTTCATCCAACTGAATAATCTGAAAAAAATTCTGATTCGATATGGTTAGTTTGGAAGTATCCTTAAACCATTTATAGTTATTGTCTGAAATACCTGGATCTGTGTATAGCCGAATCGCGTAGTTCGAACCATACTGAACGTACTGAATAGAGTCAACCGATACTGGTCGCTGTGGTTTAAAATTCCAGTTTACAAAACGTGGTAAAGAAAGTAAAGGAATCAGATCTTCAAAAGTAAAGTAATTGTTATACATTACCAGTCCGCCCGGATCGACCCTGCCAAATGTCTTTACAACAGAAAAGTCAGGTATCGAATTAAAAAAATTATTTTCGATCCTAAGACTGATTAAAGGAGATTGTGTAAGATCAGGTACACGTCCTGTGAAAGCATTGTCATTGAGCCAGAGATTGGTCATATTCAGGAGCTGGGACATAACTGCTGGCGGTTCGCCGAAGAAGTGATTATTATTAAGGTATAGGTTGCGAAGCGCATTCATCGAACTGATGGTTGCCGGGATTTCTCCAGACATCTCATTCTCCGAATAGTCCAGTGTCTGCAACTTGCTTAATCTGAAAATATTATTTGAAATACCTCCGCTGAGCTTGTTGCGGGATAAATCCAGCAGAATCAAGTTATCCAGAAAATTAATTCCTTCCGGCACATGCCCGGTCAGAGCATTGTCCCCAAGGACTAACATGCCCAGTTTATTTAAATTACCAAGCGTTGATGGAATACTGCCTGTAAAAAAATTACCTTCAACATTTAATTCCAGTAATTCGGTCAGATTACCGAGCGACGTCGGTAGCTCACCACTTAGCTCATTGCTGAATAAAAATAACCTGCTGAGCGCACCGAGATTTCCAATCTCCGTCGGCAGACTCCCCTTGAGATTATTGTTATTGAGGTTGATCTGAATGACACAGCCGTTGATGTCCAGTGCAATTCCATACCAGGTGTTGATGGGCTCATTAAATCGCCATTTTGTAATCCAGCCATTGCCATTGGTGGATTGATTCAACTTAACCAAAACCAGAGAATCCGCGGTGCGCCCACATGCTACGCTCTTTGCCTGACTCAGCCAGAGCAACAATGCAACAATTTGAATAATACGGAGATACTGTCTGATCATATCCACAAGTTGGTTATTTAGCTTCTACTTTAAGACCTGTTCGAATGAACGCGTTGTTAGCCAACGGATATGTATGGGTAAATTTGAAAGACAGTTTAATCTCGGACAATTAAACGGGAGGCTCTTCGGGTATCACTGCACAATATCTCCGCCCTTTAAAGCCAAGCTGTATCCTGCCATCCGGTATAAAAATAAGTAAAGCGCTAATAAAACCAAAGGTATTTTTATATAATGATATTTTATTATTTATTAAATTCTGATTTTCTGATTATTAAATGTATTTTAAGCTTTACTTATGTTTTCGTTGATTCCGTAAATCAATTTTGAGTGTTCGAAACAAGCGTTTTTGGAACCCCATTCGAATCTAACTCTTGATCATGATCAGCATCATTTTAAATTTCTCTTTTGCTTTCAGCGAGTGTGAAACGTTCGATGGAAAAATAATGCACTCACCCTTATGGATGATTTGCGGGTTACCTCCGATCATGATCTCAGCCATTCCATCCAGAATCTGAATCAAGACATCATGCGGTACACTGTGTTCTGCCAGTCCTTCATCCTTGTCAAAAGCAAAAAGCGTAATATTTCCTGTCGGCTTTTTAATCACCATTTTACTCACCACTGAACCATCTGCATAAGCAATGTTCTCCTCCGGTCTAAATGTTATTGAAGATTCAAACGTATTCATGTCTCTGAATTGATAAAGTCATGATCACATTACTACAAGAGTAATCAAAGCAATAAATTTAGGTGTGAAAAATTGAAAGAGTATAAAAATTATATCGTGATAAGCTGACAGCGGTTTAGCATTCTGAAGCGCAACCCTACCGCCACACATTCACCTCTGGTGTCATTGTAATGCTGAATTTGCTCTTCACATCTTCAATAATCATTCCGGCGAATGCTAAAATTTCACTACCGCTGGCGTTACCATAATTCACAATAACCAGCGCCTGCTTTTCATAACAGCCCACAGCTCCTATTCTGCGTCCTTTCCAACCACATTGTTCGATCAGCCATCCGGCCGGTATCTTGACATACCCTTCCTTCGCAGGATAATGCGGCACCTCGGGCGTCAGCACAAGAATGCGTTCATACGTATCAATATCCACTACTGGATTTTTAAAAAAACTTCCGGCGCTTCCAAGCACACCAACGTCAGGCAGTTTGCTTCGTCTGATCTCGCGCACCACCCCGCTGACCGCGCGGGCATCGGGATGTGTTATATTTTTTTCTTTTAGACGTTCTGCAATGTTGCCGTAACTGAGTTGAGGTTTGAATTTTTTATTCAGGCGCAGCTGCACCCGCGTAATAAAAAAATTGCCGCTGAGTTCTTGTTTAAAAACTGAGTCGCGGTATCCAAAGCGGCAAGCCTCCTTGTTCAATACCATCGCTTTGCCTTCAGTTAAAAGTACACCTTCAAGACGTATAAAAAAGTCCTTGAGTTCTACACCATACGCTCCAATATTCTGTACAGGTGCTGCTCCAACGGTACCAGGTATAAGACTCAGGTTTTCCATGCCGGACCAACCCTGATCGAGCGCCCATTGGACAAATTCATCCCAGTCTTCTCCCCCTGCAATACGAACCGTTACCGATTCTTCATCCTCATGAATAATCTCCCTACCCTTGATTTCATTGCGTAGAATGACCCGGTCTATTGTCTGCACAGGTAGAATATTGCTGCCCCCTCCAAGTATATAATATGAAGTTGGATCCATGCCAAAAAAAACCTGAAGATCGTCTTCTGACCGGATAAAATGTATTTCTCGTCCAAAGGCTTCTGCACCGAATGTATGCAGCGTTTTCAGCGATAAAAAGGCCTGATTCATTATGATTTAAGCGGATTCTTGGCCGGGCTGAACAGCTGTTTATTTTTCTTAAAGTCGATTCTTGTTGTAATTCCAATATTCAGCACTCGCCTTTTGTCGGGTCCAAATCCCAGTCGAACGTAGAATACGCCCGTCAGTCCGCCAAAACCGCCACCCAGTCCCAATTCTCCAAAAGGGCAGCTGTAAAGATCCCTTCCCACATTTTTATGCTTGGAGTTGAGTCCGAACAACTCAGTACGACTCCATTGTAAACCGCCACCGAGATACGCACCCGTAAATTTGGAACTAAATCCAGACAAAGCGCCAAAATTCAGTTTGGCCATTACCGGAAATGCTACGGCACCTAAGCCCTTGTATTCATTGATGTCCAGCGCCAGCGGTGCAAGATTGGCCGAAGCCTGTACACCAATTGAAAAGTTACGTGCACCTGCCATGACCTCTGCCCCCAGAATGAGACTTCCGACGGAACCGGAAGACCGTCCATTGGTTAATGTGCCACTTACAGGATTGGTATATTGCTGATAAAGGTCAGCACCAAAGACGAGGCCTGCGTTCAATTGAGCATTAACGCAAGTAGCAATCAATAAAAGAAAGGAGGTATACAGCGTATTACGGATTGACATGTTTTTGAATTTGGTTACGATTGGAAATTGTACGTGGCAAATATAATGCAAGCAATGTTTTTTACAACATGATGTAGTCCCTTAGAATCATTTTGCAATGATGCAAAAAAGCAATTTACAGTAACCAAACTCAATTACTTACCAAACTACTTGACAGAATTATGCCTCATTGCGCCATTCCATCCGGGGGTGCAATCATTTTTTTAGATTATTATTTCAATATAATGACTTTTCAAAGCTTTGAAAGACAGTATCAGCGCTCGTCTAAAGCCTCGACATGTTATTCTCTGACCAATTCGGCTGATCCATTGACTGAAGGTTTAGAATCGTTTTCGAGTTGCAGGCTGATCAGATGGTGATAGAATCCTTCGGGATCCCGCACCAGTTCTTCATGGGTTCCATATTCCACGATTTCGCCTCCGCGCAATACATAGATGCAATCCGCTTCACGGATAGTCGACAAACGGTGAGCGATGATAATCGAGGTTCTTTCTTTCATCAGATGATCCAGGGCTTCCTGTACGGTCCGCTCTGATTCTGCATCGAGCGAAGATGTGGCTTCGTCGAGAATCAGTATCGAAGGATCTCTGAGAATGGCTCTGGCAATTGCAATTCGCTGTCGTTGCCCACCGCTGAGTTTGATGCCGCGTTCACCAACAATCGTATCCATCTTATCGGGAAAGCTGTTGATAAAATTCATCGCATTACTTTGTATCGCTGCAGCCAATACCTGCTCTTCACTGGCATGCGGAGCACCATACAAGATATTTTCTCGGATGGTTCCTCCAAATAACAAAATCTCCTGTGGCACCACCGCAATATTTTTCCGAAAAGCGGTAAGATCATAAGACTCGATGTTGTGCCCATCAACAAGTATGTCGCCATTTCGAATCGAATAAAATCTCATCAAAAGACTTACGATGGTAGATTTGCCGGCGCCGCTGCTTCCAACGAGGGCAATACGCTGTCCTTTTTTTATTTTGAGAGTGATTTGTTTCAGCACTTCTACATCTGGTCTTGCCGGATAAGAAAAACTCAAGTTTTTGAATTCGATCTCACCCTGCAATCGCAATCTTTCGGTTTGTGCTGCATGTTCTGGATCTACTTCTGATTCCTTGTCCAAAATCTCCTGAATACGTTCTGTAGCTCCGATTGACCCGGCAAGCGTACTATACAAATTACCGATCCCGGCGATCGCTCCACCAATGATACCCGTGTATACGATAAATGAAAACAGATCACCTGCAGCCATTTCGCCGCTCTGCACGAGAAGTGCACCGCGCCATAGTATAAAAAACAAGCCTCCGAAAAGAACAGTAATAATAAATATAAAAAACAAGCCGCGCATACGGGCATAATTCATCGATATATCGACCATATGTCCGATGCTCTTCGTAAACCTTCCAATCTCAAACTTCTCATTGGCAAAAGCCTTGAGTGTGGGAAATGACTGTAAGCTCTCTTCAACAATAATGTTGGTCTCCGCAAGACTATCCTGACGCTTTTTGGATAGTGACCGGATGTATCTTCCAAACAGAACTGAGCTAATAACGATCACCGGAAAAGTGAGCATCATGATCAGCGCAAGATGCGGCGTCATCCACGCAATGACCACAAGGCCTATCACCAGAATAACAATCTGACGGATAAATTCAGCCAAAGTTATACTAAATGCGCTTTGCAATTGTTCTACATCTGCGGTAAGTCTGCTCGTCAGTTCACCTACCCGACGGCTCTCATAGAATTCCATGTTCTGCGTGATAATTTTCCTGTACAATTCAGTACGAACATCCGCGACACCCTTCTCACTCACCGTTGCAAAGAATACAGTGCGCAAATAGGACAGTATCCCTTGTACGACGAGAATGATCAAAAAAAGCAATCCAAATTCGCGCACGGAAACGTTCCATTTTCCCTTACCGATGGCTGTGTTCGCCATTTCACCAGCGGCTGCGGGGAAGATCATGAACATCGAACTTGAAATTACGAGGCACAGCATGCCCAGAATAAATGACCATTTGTATGGTTTGATAAATCGAAGGATGCGGTATGCGCTGAGTAATCCTTCCTTGCTGATTTTTGCTCTTTCAGCCATTCAATTTAATTTGTGGAATGAGGTTCATTCCGGTTTTTATGTTGCCGTGATGTAACATCTGCATGTTTCGGCATCGAAAACTATATTTATGCTTTCCGCAACTCGATCTGCGTGATCTCCGGCCATATTCCGGCTCTTCCTCGAAATCCAAGTACACCAAATCCTCTGTTGATGTAAAGGTGACGATCATTTTCTTCATAATGGCCTGCCCACTTGGGGTAGCGATATTGCGCCGGGCTCCACCGGAATCCGGGGATTTCCACGCCCATTTGCATGCCGTGCGTATGGCCGCTCAGGGTAAGATGAATTTGCTGAGGATGTTTTTTAACCTGATACTCCCAGTGTGTCGGGTCATGTGACAACAGTATTTTAAAATCTCCTTCTCCGACACCGTTGAGCGCCTTGGCAAGATTACCGCGCTGACCGAATCCCTGACCCCAGTTTTCGACTCCAAGCAATTGAATGTGCTCACCGTCTTTTTCAATACGGACAGATTCATCTAGCATTAGTCGAAACCCTATACTGTCGTGATGTGCTTTGATGCGTTCAAAATTGCTTTGCTTTTCGTCCTGGCTTTTCCATTCGGCATACTCGCCATAATCATGATTCCCCAGAATTGAAAACTGACCATAAGGTGCGCGTAGTTTTTTAAATTCAACAATCCACGGATCAAATTCTTCCGAAAATGTATTGACAAGGTCACCCGTAAAAACGAGCAGATCGCTGTCCAATGATTTAATCATTTCGAGGCCTTTGATCACACCTTCCTTTGAATCAAAACTACCTGAATGAACATCGGATATCTGCGTAATTTTAAATCCATCGAAGGCTTGCGGAAGATCCGGGAAGTTGAGCGTCAGCCGATGAATTTTGTAATTAAATCTCCCGGCCACCACGCCGTAGATGAGTGATGCAAAAGGCAGCGAAGCAATCCCTAACGCTACCTGACTGATAAATTTTCTTCGGGAGGCAATGGACACTGAATCTGTTGCTTTGGATGAATCAACAAGACCTGAAATTTTACCAAACAGGAAACCAGATACCCTGCTGATGTCCTCCATCAACAGAAAAACGATGAAAACCAATTTGCTGACCAACAGGATCAGCCAAAGGTTTCCAATGAAGACTCCTACTCCCGGAAGTTGATGCTGATAGCGGTTTCGCGCCATAAAAATGATAAATGCCAGCGGCAGCAGGATACTGATCATCCAGTAGGCATAAACCATAAACTTATACGAGGCGCCGGCGATCAGCAATCTGAACCCCTGAAACGTATACAGGTCGATCGCAAACAGGATGCACAACACAAAAATCATAAACACAGGAACCATACGGCGGACTATGGACAACTAACATTGCCCTATGTCATTTGTTCAGGTGTTCGACCGAATCACACAATTCTTCGACCAATGAAGTTGCAGGACGGCCCTTTGACAATCGGAAGAAGCATTAATCTTCAAAGCCTTTGCAGGTATGTCGGGATTTTAGCGTTTTAACTTAGTGAGCGATGACCAGTTTTTGTTCTGCAACACCCTGATGAAGCTGACCCGAGATCACCAAATAATATTCTCCTTCTGGTACTTGAGGGAGCTGAATTCGCATTGTTTGCGCTGGATTCTCAACTTGCCCATGCGTAATCATGATCCCGGTTGAATTGTACACTTCGTATTTGTAAAGATCCTGGTCAGGCATGACACATACAATATAATCGCAGGCCGGATTAGGATAAACACTGATATCAGACAATACAGGATTGCTGGTCTGCACAGCGGAGGAATATCCATACGCCAGCGCATATTCTCCAGGGATCATTTCATCAAGGCGAATAAATCCGCGGCGGTCGTTGGGCGTAACTTTGATCTTCGTTGATGGCCGGTATTCGCGCCATGGCTCCGTAAAATCCTTGCGATAGACCAGAATCACACTGTCTTCACCGGCTTTCAGAATTTCGTAATCCAGCCCACTTTCTGAAGAACCGTTATAATCTACTCTGCCAGCTAACTTTAAGCTACTTTTGGCGATGGCGCTGACCTGCCAGAAATGTGTGGGAGAAATCCGGAGTACATTTTTGCTTCGGGTACCTTCGCTTGGACCTACCAGATGATGAACAATATTAATAAAAGCGGTATCGCCAATTTGTGTTATGGATGGCGTCATTCCGGAACCTACCAATGCCAGTGATCCAGTACTATTAAAATATCCATTATCCTGCAGTGCAGCATAATTCAACTGCTGGTCATCATTTAAAAGAAAAAAGACTGGCTGAAAGGCAATCGGAAATTCGACCTCAACCCAGGTCTGCGCGCCATCAACATGAATCTTTTTTTCAATACGGTTAAAATGCTCATCGTATGCACTGACTACCAGAGGCACATCATGGCACAAGTGATCTGCGTGATGTAATTTCTGATTGACTTTAAGAAAATAAATATTTCGGCTCAGAATGGGACTGGGTAAAAAACTGTCCACATAAAATCCGGTGTAACCGCGATTGAAAATATAATCATCGAAGTAATTGGTTACGGAGACCGGAGAGTTTCGGTTAATAAAGTCCCGAAACTGGTATGCATTCATGCTTTTGCCCGTAAGACTATCAAAAATAGTATGGCATACACTTCGGTACAATGAATCGCCAAGGTATCCGCGAAGGTTATGGATCATGGCCGCACCTTTGCGGTAAGTATGGGTTCCGTAGGTGTGTTCGTAGGGCATCGGTGACAATGGCAGGTAATCACCATCATTGACGTGTGCGTTAAAAATAATATCCGATAAATTATCCCTGACCTTCGATAGAAACCTCCGGTGCCCGTAGGCATATTCCAAAAACAAATGCGAAGAATACTCTGCATTGCCTTCCTTGATCCACATGTCCCGGGCATCATCAAGGGTGGTCAGATTGCCCCACCACTGGTGACCAAATTCGTGTGAATATAACAATTCATTGTCTGTAAGGCTTCCTGCAGTGACGGTTGAAATTGGATAAGCGGTATTGGTTGGATGTTCCATCGCACCAACAGTCGTTGCAACAAAACCGATTCGTTCAAAACGATACGGCCCGAACCAATACTCAAAAGCATCCAAAGCATCCGGTATTTTGGCAAACTGTGAACGCATCATGGCCAGGTCTGCAGGCCGGGCGATCAGGTCTATCGGCAGATCCGGGTTGGCAAGTGAAGTCGTCAGACTACGGTCCACGACATAATCTGAGACCGCAAAACTGGAAAGATATGTCGGGATCTGATTGTCCATGCGGTAAGTCCTGCGGATCTTTCCATTATCGAGGCTATCCTCTTTTACAAAATGGCCTACGCAATATGCCCTGCCCGGTGATTGTGAAGTCACTTCATAATCATAGGTTGTCCTTTCTACAAAATTATCGAAACATGGAAACCACACTTTCCCAAAATTGGGAGGCGTCGTACTCAGACCAATACCGAGATTATAAATATAGTTCGGAACAAAATAAACGCCGCCCCACACAGGATCCTTATGGGGTATGCCATGGTAATATACATCAACTAGACCATCAAATCCTGAATTCAAGGGGCGTCCGAAAAACACAACGGTGATACTTGTATCATAATTATAATAGACTTTCTGACCTTCGAATAATACCGAATCTACCGTTAGTTTTTTAAGGTCGAGGGTGATGCTCTGCAACTTATCCATTTTTGTGCGAAATGAAACTTGTGTATGGGCTGAAATGGATTTTTGTGCGACTTGCGTAACATCTAGATGAATATAGTAATTGAGTATATCAAAAGAGTCACTCCGGCGGTTCGAATTTTCCATTAAAAGAACTTCCTCTGGTGACAGTGGAGGACGATTGAGCAATCTGGACAGCTGTGCATTATGACATCCGGCAAACTGGTGATAATCAGGTTGTGCGAAAAGCTGAAGCGACAACATAATTAGCGGTAAAAAGCTCAGTATTTTTTTCATCGAAGTTGTTTTATTCTGTGAGCAGAAGTAGCATAAATCTTGATCAGGTAATTTTTTCAGCGGGCACCCTTTTCAGTGCCCTGAGCATCAATACAAAAGCACAGGTACACAGCACCGATGCTGCAAAAAATGGGGCACCCGGAAAATAAAATGGCGCACCCTGGTGCGTAAAATAGTAAAAAATGCGGGTCATCAACAAAGGGCCCAGTATCGCTGTCAGACTCATCAGGCTGGTCATGCCACCCTGCAGTTCTCCCTGTGCATCCGGCGGAATCTGATTGGACAACAACCCCTGGATCGCAGCACTCGCAAGTCCTCCAAGGGAGAAAGGGACCATAATCACGAACATGACCCAGCCAAAGGGGGCAAAAGCATAGGCCATATAACAAACTGTCACCATACCCATGCCAGTATATACCGCATTGCGTGTACCCATTTTTGGCAATAGGATGCGGGTAAGACCACCTTGCACGATGGCAGTACATAATCCTACTGCTGCAAGTGAATACCCAATCATCGCTGCATTCCATTTAAATTTTTCAATCGTATAATAAGTCCATGTTGCCTGAAGACAGAAATGAGCCATATAAGTGAGAAACAAAACAAATGTAAATTCCCTGATCACTGGAAAGCGAAATAAAATTTTTAATGTTCCGAATGGATTCGCACGACGAAAGTCGAATTTGCGGCGATTGGATTCGGCGAGTGATTCTGGCAGTACAAAAAATCCGAATAAGAAATTAAGAAACACCAGAACTGCCGCACCGTAAAATGGAATTCTCAATCCGTATTCTGCAAGAACGCCACCGAGCAATGGGCCGACGATAAAACCTAAGCCAAATGCCGCACCAATCAGTCCGAAATTCTGTGCACGCTTCTCCGCACTGCTAACATCAGCAATATAAGCTCCAGCAACGGAATAGGTGGCACCTGTTATCCCCGCTATGATCCTTCCAGCAAATAACCAGGTAAGATTTGGTGCTAATGCCTGAATGATATAATCAAGTCCAAATGCAGCCAGGCACAGCATAAGAACTGTTCGTCTACCAAATTGGTCGCTCAACCCTCCCATGATCGGGGCAAATAAAAATAACATAATGGAGTAAGACGCGGCCATCCAGCCACCGATTGGTGATGCTTCACTGATGGACACATGGCCAAGCTCCTGAATTAGCCGTGGCAATACTGGTATAATCAATCCAAATCCTGTTACATCCAGAAATACGGTCAAGAAAATAAACCACAGCGCCCTTGTCATGAGGCGAAGATATCAATTTCCATCAATTTGAAGACCTGATGACATGACTCCATTTTTAAATACCGAAGTACACAACAAATCAGTAATCGAGAAGTCCTAAGAATATAGTCTCACATTGATTTGAGCGCAATTTCCGCTGATTCGTGATAATCCATTTGCATTGAATGCATGTACATATCATCGAGAACATTGCAATCTATCTTGCATAAAATCATAACTCGATCGATGACAATTTTAATCCTCTCCAACTTATTTCGATAATTTTGAAGATTAGACTTTAACAAACAGACGCACCGTCACACCGTTTGCATCACTGATCAAAATGATATATTGGCCAACTGCAAGTTCAGCAGTATTAATTTTTATCTTGTCACCGTTCCTGATGAAGAATCTGCTTGAAGACAAAGGATGCTGCAGTGCGTCGAATAATTGAATGTCAACCGACTCATTGTTTATATCACGGTTGAATATCCAAATTTCATCATGTGCCGGATTAGGACTTAACTGCCATTCCCCCTGATGGACAAATCCTATTTTAGCTTTATTGCTTTTGTGCCATGTTCCAATGTCATCATATGCCAGCACCTGGTAATGATAAGTCTTGCCTGCTTTGACATTTTGATCCAGATAAGCGGTGCTATTTGCTTGTTTGAGTTCAATTTCTGCTTCTGAACCGGATTCATCCCAACGTTTAATTAAAGTGCGTTCGGTCCTATTGGTCAGAAAAACTGACCAATTCAGCTGAATGCCTTCAGCCACTGCTTTTGCATCAAGCAGGATCTCATCGAGATCAAGGGTGGACGATCCAAATAGTTCCGTCTCACTCATTTTGGCGCAGTAAGGCGGCAGGTCAAATGCCTGAATTCCGTCATCTCTGGAATTAGGACTACCCTGATTGGCACTGTAACCGAGTCCCCGGCGTGCAAATATATTCCACAACAGACAGGCATTTGCACCATTGTATAACAAAGTATCTGCCTTCAGAATGGCATTGCGCGAATCCACAAACCCTGGTCCGCAGGGCTGAATTTTTAAACCGGCCATGACCAGCTGGAATGATTTGATATTTCCGGCTGTCGAACTGGCGTTATAAATATCTGATTCAAATCCGTATCGTTTGATCATTGCCCAGGTCATATCCCATATCATTGAGCACCATACATATCCTATCCCGTGCGGTTGGCTAATCTTTATGATATCCGTCAGCATCCCATAAGTTGCCGGATCAACTGACATGTCTACGTTGTATGGTGTCGGTCTGATGCCCACACCACTGTTACCCTGCGCACTGGGCCAGGTTCCGATTCCCCTGTTTTGGTAGGCCAGATCTGTTTGTTTCATCGTCATCGCAAGTGCGAAATAATCGCTCCAACCTTCACCGGCTTGTTCTGCGTTAATCAGACAGGCATTGTTATTCGGGCCGCCAGTCAACCTGATGCTGATGCCATGGGCATATTCGTGTGAAACAATTCCGGCATCAAAGTCAGCATCAATCAGCTGAGGAATCGTATTGCTAAATCTGGCGGATAAAGGTGCTATATTGAGGAGATATTGGTAGTCGCTCTGAGAGATACATATCACCGGAATGCTGACGAGACTTCCGTAACTGCCCGCTGGAAGAACATACGGATAGCCTGATGTATTCATACCAATGACCACAGCCACAGCGCCTGCCAGTTGTGCCTGATATGCTTTATAGGATACTTCACAGTTACCATCTTCAATCAGCGCAATTTGTCCAGCGAGATTGTTGATGATAGGATTGCAGGCATCATGAATATTTCCGCCCTGGTCAATTACAGAAGTAAGTGTGGCATTGAGCGAAGTGGGAATCTTGGCACCGAATGCTGCGCGACTAAAAAGAAATTTTTTACCTCCAGCTTGAAATTTATAAGCGCTGGATGGCCATAACGTTACTTTGAGCTGCTGACCGAGGTAACTTTTGAGGAGATTGCCGTCAGTCCTTGAAATATTGACAACGGGTATGCCCACACCACTGGAAATTCCCCCCATAACAGAAGGAGGATTGTCATCTACATTACAAATGATCATGGCAATTGCTCCAGCATTTTGTGCCATGGTGATTTTTGTGTTCAAATTACATATTCCGCGGTCCAGCAATGCAATTTTACCATTGATCTGCGGACCGTTGATATATGGATTGCAACCTTGCAGCGGATAACCAGAACCATCATTGACCTGCACAACATCTCCACTGAGAGGGGCAAGCAGGCTGGGACTCACTGCGGAATGGACTGCTGCAAGACGAAGAGAGACCGGAGATTCGATCTGCACTGTATCCCAGGTTGGCACTTGCCAAACATACATTTGAAGACGCCCCGGATATCCATCCGGTGGACAAGAAAAATTGGCATTGTTCCTGGATGTGTTGATGTTGTCAAGTCCCTCTGCAATCACGTTATCCAGATCGAGGCCTCCCTTGTTAAAATTATTATATTGAAAATTACCAGATGATTCATTAAATCCATATTGATACCATACATCATGCATGATATTGGTCCAGTAAAACAAATTGGTAATCGAAGCATTTTTATTGAGCGGAGGAGAGTTGGTTGTATCATAGTTAAAATCGAAGTTTAGTGCAGCGCCGCCATATGCCCTGGCAAGATCACCGCCGGTAGGTTGATTGTCTCCGTCCATATCCTCATAGGCATCCACATTATTTCCTTCACTTGAATAATAATTATACTGACCATCACTATGCCAACCGAGTGGACTGGCATTCGATGCCTTGAGCCAGGGTGAAAATTCAAGTTTTCGATTTCCATGATACGGGGACTCAATCGGCACAGGATAAACTCTGTAACAGGAATTTGAAAACGGCAATGTGTTCGAAGGTACCAACTCCAAATAATTGTCATGCCTTAAAGGAAGCATCTCAAGTCCACAGTGCAAATCGAGGTCCTTTTCATATAAAAGCTTTCCATTTGCAGCACTGAGGTATGCCAATGTGCATTGGCCTGGCCCGAGATTTTCGGAATAAAGTCTGACGGCACGCACAATGCGGCCGACTGATTCGTAGTAGCAATCTTCTGCCTGAATCCTTGAACCCGGCAAATGATCTACACTGTAACTTGCAACCCTCCATTCTTTGCGACCCTCAGTGGGGTCTGCGATTACCCTGGAACCAATTCCTTTTATGGCCAGATATCTTCCGATCAAAACTTCTTGAGCAATCGGTTGATCAACTTTCTTATCCAAGACTAAAGAGGTTGGCGCATGGATATGCTGATAAACCGGATTACCCTGTACATCCAAATGAATACTCATTACTTCCGGGTAAATGGCAAGACCATCTTTTTCTTCCAGAAAATAATAATGATGCAGTTTCAGAATATCATCATAATAATCCGACTGGATGTAAATATCAGCAACAGACCACGCAGGGTCCAAGGCACTAATTATTGACTTCAGTCGTTGACGATCAGTCTGACCGGATAATGTTTGGCAAAGAAATAGCAGCAGTACCAGGTACTTCATGTTTTGGTTTTGGTTATCGCGGTTATATAAATATCATTTTTGACTATTCAATAAGGATCATTTTTCCTGACTTGTTTTGATTTCCAAAATTCACCTGGTAGAAGAAAATTCCGCTACCCTTCAGATCGCTTTTATTCAAAACCCATTGACCTGTTCCTTTCTCAAACCATCGCTCGGTCTGTAACACAACAAGACCCGTCGCATCAAATACCGTTAGTTGAGCAATTCCGGACACCGGCAAAATCATGCCAATGCTCGTAGTACTTTTCCATGGATTGGGCTCATTCTGAAGAATGGCAAACTCCGTCGGATTAGAATTAAAATGTCTCAATTGCAAGGAGCATTCTTTACCAGAAGGGCTCACACCAAGGGTCTGAGTAATGTCGTTGCTTAGTCGGAGATATTCACTCAGCCAGCCACCGGATAGCGCCTTTATTTTAATGGAAAATAGTCTGTTGTCTGTTGCTTCGTGGGTTGCATTCCAACTCACCGAAAATAATCCACCTGGAAGTTCATTCAGATTAAAGTGCTCCGGACCCAGATTCAACGCATCGTTTCCGCTGACCGATAGAATTTCAACTTTATCCCTTCGACTGACTAAGGTTGTCTGCAAACCTGCAAATTCATTCAGATTGCCGGAATAAAAATGAACTTCATATTCATCGCCTTTCTTCAAATAAATTTCCTCAAAACTCAAATCCATTACTTCACTCGTCCTGATGATAACACCACCATTGATTCCTTTGGTTTTTGCGTTGCCTGTCAGATCACCAATTTTAATCGCGGTAAAATCAGCCTTGACATCCGCTTGAAGTGAACGAATGTCATATTGTTCGGGTAAATTTTCCTTCAATATATTATCTGCCGATACCATTTGGTAATCTTTTGAAATGAATCGCCAGCTGGTATTCTTCTTCACATCAGTTGTAATTCCTAAAATCAATTTTCTAAGTTCTGAAATGTCGGCTGAGGAGACGTATTTCGAGTTATTGACATCCGCAGCAATCATCTTATATGGATCCGTAATTTCCTTTTTACCCAGAATGTATTTCTGGATCTCTACAATATCCGCAGTAGTTACACCATTCAGCCAGTCGTCATTCTTGTATGGTTTGACCACATAATCTCCTCCAACAGGCATATCGAGAAAAGCATATTCACCGACGTGATTGGTAAGACTTTTCGCCAACCCGGAATTTTGAAGCTCGACTTCTACAGATTCTACTTCTTCACGGGAAGGTGAAGTGATCTGGCCCAGGACATTTGAGGTCAGTTTTTTAGGACAAACCGGCAATTGATTGGGGTCATCTTCTACATGAATCACTGTCTTGACAACGGATGCATTGCCATTAATATCTGTAACCCAGAGTTCGACAGTGCGGTCTCCGATGCTATCACACGTGAATACCCTTTTTTTATCATTGGTATCCCTGCTGAAACTAAAGGTAATATAGTAACCGCAGCCATGTTTCGAACCAGCATTCAGATCACTGGCCCACAGCTCTCCAAGTTTTTTGTCAGGAACCTGGTCTCCATTCGTGTCTTCGCCGTGAAGTTTAATGTTGAATTCTTTAAACGCATAGGCCGTAGGCGGTTTACAGTTCAAAAGGTTGACTTGCGAACGACATTTAGAAATATTTCCACAACGGTCTTCTACTTCCCAGTTCATCAAATGTCTTCCTAATGGCCATGAACCGCTTGCTACAGGATCACCGATCTGTGACTTGACCAGATCAATTACGCCATCACCGTTAAAGTCCAATTTATATCGGTAAATGAGATCACTGTTGGCGCCGCAAAAATCTACTGCAGAGATTGACAGTGACAATGACACGGGTCCACAAATTGAATCGAATGAACATACTGTGGTATCCGCACATTGCTTGATGATCGTTGGTGCAATTCTATTGTTGACTTTGATGACCTGCGTATCACTGAATATGACAAAGCTGTTGCCCGAGTCCCTGTAACACCAATCGGTTATTTTCCACTCTCTGAGAATCTTGTAACAACCCGCAGAAGCATTTGAAGTATAGAAAATATGATCATCGTGTGATATGCCGACCTGGCTACAGACGCCATCCCTGATCACCGGAACGTTGTATGGACTTTTAAGGAATTCTGGCCTGAGATTGTTTGGATCACATACATTGGCTGTGTCCAAATCCCTTGGCCATTCAATGTTGGACAAAGTCAACGGGAAATGATTGGCAATGACGATCTTCTGGTATACGCTGTCGGTATTTCCGAATTTATCCCGGACGACAAATTTCCTGACGATCCTTCCCAATTTACACGAATTAAGCCCGGAGGTATCTACTGTTTCTGTAATTATAACTGAGCAATTATCGGTGGCAAGCCCATCTCTTAATACTCCAGTTACCTGGAAGAGATACTTTGGATCAATAACAATATTCTTGCGCTCTGATTCCGTTAAAGCAAGCTTTCCGAATGTTTTGTCGAGATGTGCGATTTCATAACCCAATCTGCAATCGACCTCCAGATCAGGCAATCCTTGAATAACAGGTTTTGACTTATCCTGAACAATCACGTTGACCATACAAATTCCGGTGTTGCCTGACTGATCCGTTACCTTGAGTGCTGCCATATTGGTACGTCCAATATCATCGCAACAATAAACTAATTCAGTGGACCAATCAGTACTTCCACAGCTGATGACATCCATGCGTCGCCCTTCCAAAGTAACTGGCCCGCATTGATCATAACTGCCATTATCAAGACTCTTCGCGGGCAAGCTAACGGTAGTGCCTGAATTCATCGTAATCACTGTATTGGCTTTGCAAATCACGGTAGGTATTAACTTATCTTCAAACCTGACTGCTTTGGTCAGCGTGTCTGAATTGCCACAGTAATCAAAGACTACAAATGACAGTACATGAGATCCATAAAGTATATCCTGATAGTTTCCTGGCAGGTATGGCACTTCAGCACCATCAACAAACAGTGAAATATGATCAACACCTGAACAAAGATCCTTGGCCTCTATGGTTGGTATCCTGAATTTAAGTTTGCAATCAGGTGTACCTGTCTCTACCGTCTCCAATTGAATATCGGAAGTGGTGATGACCGGTGCCACATCATCTACAATGGAAATCAACTGGTTAAACGTTCTTGTAAACTCTTGATTACACCACCATTCATAGATTGCCCAGTTACGAATAATCTTCTTCTTACAACGGTCTGTACTAATTACAATATCGGTATACTTAACATGTATATTACATTCGTAGTTGGACAAGAGTGGCTTGCCATGGTAAGTAGGCATTGTTTTCCTGTCAGGTGTAGGATTTCCCTGCTGATCAGGAACATAACCAGAACTGCAGGAGTAATGCAAGGTCATGGAATCCAACACAATACTATCCAGCTTTACCCTTCTGACATAACTGGTATCATCACAAATTTTACTTAAATTACCATATTTATCCTTTGCCTGATAAGTTCTGATATCATAGGCAATGATATCCTGATTGCAGGCAACCTGAACTCTTTTGTGATCAAGTTCACTAATCGTTACGGGGCCACAATTTTCAAATACTTCCTGGACCAAATCCAATCTGGAGGTATCACCACAGTCAATCGTATCGGGCTTGCAAATTAACACGGGTGGAAGCTTGTCTTCAATCAATACCGTAGACCAGCAACTATTGCCTGCACAGAGATAACTTACCCTGGCAGTTATTTTTTTGCCAATAAATGAAGCATCAACGATATTACTATTCAACTGATGATGATTTTCATCATACAATACAACCTTAAATGAATTTTCAGGACAACTGCTTCCGGTTACGAGAGATAGTCCGGTCACAGTTGCATGACAACTTCCATCAACAGAAACATTGATCTGCGATCTGCAACTAATTGTTGAAGAACTTGTTCCGGCAACCGTCACATTGAAAGTACATGTGTCTGAATTACCAAAGTCGTCCAAAGCAGCAAATACAAATGTATGTGTGCCAGGTGGAACTGAATCAAGCGGAATACCCAAAGGAGATAACTGAATTATTTGAACTGAGGTATCACAGTTATCTGTCGCTGTGATTCCTCCGGCAAGTGGTCCACCGGGACTCGTCAAATTTGCAAAGCAACCGCATTCACTCAATTGAACTTGCAGATCACCCGGACAATTGATAACAGGATCTGTATTATCTATTAGCGTAATTTCAGCAATACAGGTATCAGCATTGCCACATGAATCCCTGACCGTAAGGGTTACGTAATCGGTGCTTAATCCACGATTACAGTATATAGTGTCCTTATCAATACTAATTAAAACCTCCGAACTGCAATTATCGTAGCTGCCATTGTTTACGCTATCTGCAGTAATAACAACAAAGTGGTCCGTTGAGTATACAAACTGAAGGTTTCTGCAGATCGCTACAGGCTTGACACTGTCACGAACAGTAATGATTTGTTCACATTGACTTCTGTTACCACAGGCATCCACCGCCGAAAAATATCTGTGCACATTGAACATGCCGATGCATGTTGAATCCGTAATGACATCACGCCAATTGTAAGATGCAATTCCTCCCGAACAAGCATCTGTCACCATTGGACGACCTGTGTTCAGAATGGATGTATCGTTATAGCAACCCACTGTACGGTTTACAGGACAACTGATCAAAGGTCCAGAAGTGTCCTGAACGTTGATGATTTGCACGCAGGTATTCATATTACCACAGGCATCGGTCGCCTTCCAGGTTCTGGTAGTGGTAAAGGTATGGTTACACCCGTTGACACTGGCATCATTGTAAGTCAGGGAAAGAACTGCTGTGCATGCATCTTGAGCCGTCGCAAGACCAGTGTTGGTGGTGGTTGTATCCGCAGGACAGTTTAATGTCACGTCAGACGGACAGCTTATACTTGGTCGTGTCGTATCCTGTACTGTAATCACTTGTGTACAAGCATTCGTATTGCCGCAGGCATCACTCGCGACAAAGGTCCTGGTTGTGATATAAGCATTGCCACACCCGGCAACGCTAGCATCATGATAGGTAATGGCGGGTCCCGTTGTGCATACATCGTTTGCTGTTGCAAGACCAGTGTTGGCAGTCGCTGTATCCGCAGGACAGTTTAATGTCACGTCAGACGGACAACTGATTGTTGGTCTTGTGGTATCCTGAACTGTAATGATCTGAGCACATGAATTTACATTATTGCATGCATCGGTAGCCGTCCAGATTCTGGTCGTCGCATAGGTGTTGCCACACCCTGCAACACTCGCATCACGATAAGTAATGGCAGTGCCGATTGTACATGCATCGCTTGCTGTTGCAACACCAGTGTTGGCGGTCGTTGTATCTGCAGGACAGTTGAGTGTCACATCAGACGGACAACTGATTGTTGGCCTCGTGGTATCCTGCACATTGATGTTTTGCTGACAAGAATTTTGATTACCACAAGAATCCGTAGCAGTCCATGTTCTGGTGGTAGAATAAGTACCTGCACACCCAGTGACAGATACATCAGAATAGCTTACTGAAGTTTTCAACGTACATGCGTCCATGGCGACCGCTATTCCTGTCACCATTGTAGTAGTATCTGCCGGACAATCTAGCAATTTATTCGATGGGCATGAGATGATTGGTCTGGTTGTATCCTGAACTGTAATGGTTTGAACACATTGACCATAATTTCCGGAACTGTCGGTTGCTGTCCAGGTCCTGGTTAAAATAAAGTTGTATGGACAACTTCCACTCATTCGAACATCACTTTGAACTATATCCGTGACCATACTTGTACAATTGTCATGAACGATTGGATTGCCTGTCACAGATGGATCAATACCTTGCTCACAATTGACTGTTAGATCTGATGGACATATAATGGAAGGATTTTCATCGTCCGCAACCGTTATACAAAATGAACAGGAAGAAGTGTTATTAGAGGCATCGGTAGCTGTATAAGTAATGATTGTTTTGCCCGCTGAAAATGCATACATTCCGGTAGTACTTGGCAATACAATTCCACCTGGTGGAAGTGATGCTGGTTCCGGCACTGATTTGGAGAATCCAATCTCCAAAGTGGTCATACATAATGTACCAATTGAAGGATAATTTATTAATTGTTTGATGTCACAGTCACCTAAGTCATCACCGCTTGTGGTAGTATTAAATGATGGTGGACATATAAGCATCGGGGGCGGAGAAATTCCCACCTGATCTGAAATACTGGTCATACATCCTGGGAATGCCGGATGATTTACATCGGTACTGATATTATTTACAAATGAACCGGTAAAGTCTGAAGTAACAGGATATGGTCCAGGTGGCGTAAGCGGAGGAGAAGGATCAAAAACACTTGCGGGCAAACCGTTTACCGTAAAGCTTGCAGTTCCAGCAAACCCATTTTCCTCTGAAACAACTAAATTAATGGGTGTGCTTTTGTAACAGACATTGTCTGGCAAAGCAGGCGAAAAGGCTATAACAGGGTATTGACATATATTCGAAGCAGTAAACTGAACATTGCCCATCGCCGGAGAACCTGGTGATCCTGTAAGCGGATTGGGACCTTCAACAATGACCGTATAGCCAGCATCATCAACATGCTTAAAATTAATTTCATGATATCCTCCGGCATTATAAGTCAGAGTATTTCCAACTGAGATACCAGAAGGTAATCCTCCGGCTGGTGCAAGGCGACCAATCGCGATGACTGTCCAGGTCTGAGCACCTGTTGTCGGGGAAACTGAGACGTTTTCTTTAAACGTTCCGTCCTGTGCTCCATTGGAAGTCTGATCATTGTTACATGAACAAGGATCCGTTATTTTAAAGCTAACAGATCCGCAATCGGTAACAGTAATGTTTTTAACACCTGAACCAGTACATCCATTTTGGTCTGTTACTTCATAATAGAGGTTTACAATACCTTCCATGGTGCCGGTTATTGTCGCAGTACCATCTAGGTGATTTACGATACTTACGCTTCCCGCACCTCCAATTTGAAGCCAGTTATGAATACTGTACATTCCTGAACCACCTGTCGGATTACCTTGAACATCGATACTCGAATTTTTACATACCAAAGAATTACCGGTTAGATTTACAGTTGGCAGCGGATTGACATTGATGGTGTAAACGATCCAGTCATTTGTACATTCGTTGACATCCAATATATTATTGTTGTCACTATCGTAAAAAATACGGTAACGCATGACCAGGGATCCTGCTATATTAGGATTGATCAAAGAAATATTGGCACTAAATGGAGCCGAGAATGAACTCAATGGCAATATTCCATTTACAAATATAGAATTCACATTAGTGCTCGTGAATTGCTGAATAATCTTCAATTTATCAGATGGCGGCACTCCTGACTTCTCTTCAAATTTTGTGAATAATAAATTATTGGATACTGAATTACAGATTGCAATCACTCCGGAGTCATCTATGCCATCGTAATTATTAAAAATATTAAGTCCATTTAAAGTTAAATCTAGTATTGGCCATGGACAGCTTCCGCTTCTCTGGTAACTCTGTCCGGTTAGTTCATTGCCACATTCATCCTTTACTTTAAATGTATAATTTACCCTCCAATTGCAATTTGAACTTCCTGACAAAATATTTGCACTTACCAGCTGAGCTGTCACCGTGCCACCGCATCCGTCTGAATATCCTGAAGCCGCTAGCGCCGCATCAAACGATGCATCCGCTTCGCTCTGCGTCGGAAGACATGCGTTCACGCCGGTGATTGCTGCAGGTGCTGAACCTGTCGGCGCACTCTGATCGCTGCCACTCCGTGTATAGCTCTGTCCATTCAGTGCATTGCCACATTCATCCTTTACTTTAAATGTGTACGATATGCTCCACGAACATTTACTGCCACTGACCACTGCACTCACCAGCTCAGCCGTCACTGTGCCACCACATCCGTCTGAATATCCTGAAGCCGCTAGTGCCGCATCAAACGATGCATTCGCTTCGCTCTGCGTCGGAAGACATGCGTTCACGCCGGTGATTGCTGCAGGTGCTGACCCTGTCGGCGCACTCTGATCGCTGCCACTCCGTGTATAGCTCTGTCCATTCAGTGTATTGCCACATTCATCCTTGACTTTAAATGTATACAATATGCTCCACGAACATTTATTGCCACTGACCACTGCACTCACCAGCTCAGCCGTCACCGCACCACCACATCCGTCTGAATATCCTGAAGCCGCTAGCGCCGCATCAAACGATGCATTCGCTTCGCTCTGCGTTGGAAGACAACTGTTCACGCCCGTGATCGCCAATGGAGCACTTCCAGTCGGTGCAGTCTGATCGCTGCCACTTCGCGTATAGCTTTGCCCGATTAATTCATTGCCGCACTCATCCTTTACTTTAAATGTATACAAGATGCTCCACGAACATTTATTACCACTGACTGCTGCACTCACCAGTTCAGCAGTAACACTGCCACCACATCCATCAGTATAACCAGAAGCCGCAAGCGTCGCATCAAATGATGCATTCGCTTCGCTCTGCGTTGGAAGACAACTATTCACGCCCGTGATCGCCAATGGAGCACTTCCAGTCGGTGCAGTCTGATCGCTGCCACTCCGTGTATAGCTTTGTCCGATTAATTCATTGCCGCATTCATCCTTTACTTTAAATGTATACAATATGCTCCACGAACATTTACTGCCACTGACCACTGCACTCACCAGCTCAGCCGTCACTGTGCCACCACATCCGTCTGAATATCCTGAAGCCGCTAGCGCCGCATCAAACGATGCATTCGCTTCGCTCTGCGTCGGAAGACATGCGTTCACGCCGGTGATTGCTGTAGGTGCTGACCCTGTCGGCGCACTCTGATCGCTGCCACTCCGTGTATAACTTTGTCCATTCAGTGCATTGCCACACTCATCCTTTACTTTAAATGTATACAATATGCTCCACGAACATTTATTGCCACTGACCACTGCGATTACCAGCTCAGCCGTCACCGCACCACCACATCCGTCTGAATATCCTGAAGCCGCAAGCGCTGCATCAAACGATGCATCCGCTTCGCTCTGCGTCGGAAGACATGCGTTCACGCCGGTGATTGCTGCAGGTGCTGAACCTGTCGGCGCACTCTGATCGCTGCCACTCCGTGTATAGCTCTGCCCATTCAGTGCATTGCCACATTCATCCTTTACTTTAAATGTATACAATATGCTCCACGAACATTTATTGCCACTGACCACTGCACTCACCAGCTCAGCCGTCACCGCACCACCACATCCGTCTGAATATCCTGAAGCCGCAAGCGCTGCATCAAACGATGCATCCGCTTCGCTCTGCGTTGGAAGACAACTGTTCACGCCCGTGATCGCCAATGGAGCACTTCCAGTCGGTGCAGTCTGATCGCTGCCACTTCGCGTATAGCTTTGCCCGATTAATTCATTGCCGCACTCATCCTTTACTTTAAATGTATACAAGATGCTCCACGAACATTTATTACCACTGACTGCTGCACTCACCAGTTCAGCAGTAACACTGCCACCACATCCATCAGTATAACCAGAAGCCGCAAGCGTCGCATCAAATGATGCATTCGCTTCGCTCTGCGTTGGAAGACAACTGTTCACGCCCGTGATCGCCAATGGAGCACTTCCAGTCGGTGCAGTCTGATCGCTGCCACTCCGTGTATAGCTTTGTCCGATTAATTCATTGTCGCACTCATCCTTTACTTTAAATGTATACAAGATGCTCCACGAACATTTATTACCACTGACTGCTGCACTCACCAGTTCAGCAGTAACACTGCCACCACATCCATCTGTATAACCAGAAGCCGCCAGCGTCGCATCAAATGATGCATTTGCTTCGCTCTGCGTTGGAAGACAACTGTTCACGCCCGTGATCGCCAATGGAGCTGTGCCGGTCGGCGGTATATTATCGGTTATGGTAATTGTTTGATCGCAGGATGCTTCATTATTATTGGCATCCTTGACCGTCCAGGTTCGTACGACCGTTTTTGGACAGTTTCCAGTAACAGTTGCATCCTGATAAGCATAGTAAGTAATTCCGCATTGGTCACTCGCTATTCCGCCAGCATTTGTAAATGTTGTTAGATTAGATACAATCAATGATGTTGAATAGGCCGGTACGATAACTGATGTTCCACAACCAAATAAGTTACTTTGTGGCGGACAAGTTGAAATCACTGGTGGGGTATTATCACCTACAGTAATGATTTGTTCATCCGTAGCAATACAATCTGTAAATGTAACTGAGACGGTATACGTTGTTGTCGATAATGGTGATACCATGATACTTGCCGTAGTTTCTCCACCAGGACTCCACAGATATGAAGTTGCACCCGCAGTGGTAGCATCTAATTTTACCGGATCGCCTGCGCAAATGGTGCCATCATTATTAAATACACCACTAGCTTCAGTCACGATAATATTGATGGTAGGATAAGTTGGAGTAGGACTTCCTCCAAAAGCTACAGGTACATCGTTAAGCCATGGGCAATAATCTACCTTGGTACTTACTTTAGCACCACTGCCGGGTCCGACAGGTCCCGGTCCATTCGCCGTGTTCCAATAGTTAAGTGTTGCATCCACAACCGGTACACTCAGATTCTCCACACCATAACTGCTGCCCGCAAACCAGTTGTTGGGTGAAGCCAGTACCGACCCGGCATCGCCCAATATTTCTATATCCTTTCCATTTGGTAAAGCATTATAAAATTTATTTGTATTGACATTCCCATTACCTCCGTTGACAAAGCGTACTCCAGTGACGTTATCATATATATGATTATTTGTAATCGTGGCTGTGCCACCATTCACATCAACTCCAATGTTAAATCCATGTATCGATGCATCATTATTTTGAACCACGGCAGATGCATTGGTTCCTTCTATCTTGACACCCGTTCCGCTTCCGTCGATTTGTGTTATCTCACAATCCTGGTCAACTTTTGCCGTGACCGCTGCATGCAAGGTGCTGCTAGGACTGTCCAGCACGCGTATCCCCGTCCCGCCGCTATTCGGTGTAGTCTTCAAACCGTTAACCACAGCATGCGCACCGTCTCCGGCATCAGATGAATACCCCTCATAGTTGTTTACAAATACACAGGTACCAACTCCCTTCGATATTCCATTTTTGATCAACGCCGGTGTCGCGCTCTTCACGTTCCATACCTCATATCCTTCTGTCGGCTTGCCGGTAATGGCGCTTCCGTCAATCTCGTTATTGTCTGATGTCGATGCCACAGACTGCGATGCCAGCAAAATTCCATCCCACACTGACTCATTGACCTCTGCTACACCACTTATTTTATTGTTCGATAACGTATATCCCGATGCACTTCCGTAAAATAAGTTATGGAAGATTCCACGCCTCCTTACACTCATTGTATTATTGTCTATGAGCTGATAGGCCGACCCTCCGGGATTCCCTTGTGAAAAGTTTCCGGTCTGAACACCAATCCTCAGATTGATCATGCAGTTGTCTTTCACAGACGTATACTGATTATTGTACAACAGCACACCGCCACCCCATCCGTTGATATTGCTGGACGGTGGATTAGGATCTGTATAAGTCCCGAAATTCTGAAACTTGTTATGTGACACCTCATGCCCGCTTGTCGCCGGTGAACTGTATGATGCCCCGAATAGTGTTACCCCAAAATAAGACAGGTTCTGAAATATGTTATTCGTCACCGTCAGATTATTCACATTGTCAACATACACCGTCACACCTTCCGCAGCATTCATGTCCGCTCCTGTTGTATTCGTCACCCCACTGGTCAGCAATGTATTGTCTCCATCAATAGTGAATCCTTTGATGGATACATTAGAAGCCGTAACATGGAATATTTCACCGTAACTCACTGCATTCGTGGCAGGAACCACCACAGCTTCCGCAACACGACCGCCGCTGCAACCGTCATTCAGCGCATTCGGCCCGTTCAGTGTGAGCGATTTGTTGACAATAATATCTTCAACATACAATCCAGGTGATACCGATATCGCATGACCGTCCTTTGTATCAGGATCGTCAATCGCAGATTGTATCGAACAGAAAAACTCTCCAGTGTTTACATTCGTTACCAATCCGGCACCGACGCCAATATTGCGCTGATCTGTACCATTGCCAACAAATGTATTTCCGCTGATTGTGTTGCCACACGTCATCGGTGAATTTCCTCGCCCGAAATACTGATCCGCCAGATTGCTCTGATCTGCATCTCCGGGATAATTTGACGGATTTTGTTGTTGCAAAATTCCTACCTCGCAATTCTTCACTGTATTGCCTGTCACCGTGTGATTGATTCCCTCAACCACAATCCCGAATCCTTCGCTCACTGAGGTCTGTTGATACCCATCCACCACGTTACCGGTGATGCTCACCCCGTTCGGGACATCGACATTGCTGCCTAGTACGCCACGCCGTAGTATCGCTATGCCCGCACGGTCCCGCATGTCTGCATTCTGTGTGCCGAGTGTCACACTGTTGCCACTAACACTCACACCACCGGCCGGATTCTTGATCTCGATTCCAAATCGTCCTCCCCCCGTTATCGTATTGTTGCTCACCACATTGCTTCCAACTACAGTATTGAGTCCCACAACGCCAATCGCATTGTCGCCACTACCGATATCGATTACATTGTCTGTGATGCTCACACCGGATGCATCCCCATCCTGCAACTCGATACCGCAACAGCTGTTGTTGCTCACCATATTGTCGCTGATGGTGATGTTCGTCTTTAATCCGTTCCACAGTACAATCCCACGTGCACCGGGTCCGTGATTGATCACCATGGAATTCGTAATGCTTACATTGTTGATCGGTCCGTTCGCATAGATCCCTGATGCATTTACATTATTCCGTACACTGACATTATCAATCGTCAGATCGTTGTTGTTCGATGGTGCATATATCCCGCCATGCGAATTACCGCCACCACCACTGAAATTCTGTACGGTTAAATCCTTGATCGTGATGTTCGTCACTCCGCTTCCCAGCAAAATACCAGACACAGGACCACTGATGCCCGTACCCTCGATGATGTACAGACTCTTGTCATTCGTTACGCCCTTTAGCGTCAGGTTTGACTTATCAATATTGAGCGCCTCGTTGTAACTGCCATCCTCCAGATTGATCTCGTCTCCACTATCTCCATACTTGATCGAATTCTGAATCTTATCTATTTTGGTAATCGGTACCGTGAAATTATTTACGTACTGCTTGCCGTTGACATAGATCACCTTCCCCTTCTTACTTGCACTCACTTCCTTATGGGCCATCCGCGCTTCTACATCAAACAACTGACTGTTGCTTAATCCTGAAAATATCGTACCATTCAACTTCGATGTGCTGATGTTTATTCTGAATGTTACATCCACATTGCTCAGATTAACCATCGTGCTGGCGGCATTATTGATAAAATCATTGCTCCCCATACTATAACTGCCTGTCGTAGGTACTGTCCCACCCAGCGAAATATGCGTCCCGTTATTATTCAACGTGTTGCCGTTGATATTCAAATTGTTGTTATAGTCATCTACATTCAGCGATGTCCGGCAATTCATTATCGTATTACCGCTTATGTTGACCAAAGCCGTACCCGCATTCACATAGATGCCGTTGTTCCATGACTTATGTCCGCTGAACAATCCTCCCGATACGTCTCCCGTAATTTTATTGTCCAGAATATTTTTTGTACCCCCGCCTGCTGTCGTCGTAATTGCGCGTATAAATACGCCGCCCACGGATCCGTTGCGCTCCATCACACAGTTTTGTACCGTATTCGTCCCGTTACCGTCCAGCAGAATCTGGTCTCCACTGAAGGCATCATTGCGCAATATGTGAAGTCCGTCCAGTACCGTCGTTCCGTTATTGTTAATGTCAATAGAACAATTCAGAAGTATCGCCTCCGCTACACGTACACCCGTACCGGCAATTCCAACATTCGGACCATTGATCGTCAGTGCCTTGTTGATATTGATTACTTCTGTGTATGTCCCGGCCGATACGTTGAGCGTATGACCGTCTAGCGTTTGTGCATCATTTATCGCGGATTGTATTGAACAGAAAAATTCTCCCGTGTTTACATTCGTAACCAATCCGGCACCAACGCCAATGTTGCGCTGATCTGTACCATTGCCAACAAATGTATTCCCGCTGATTGTGTTGCCACACGTCATCGGTGAATTTCCTCGCCCGAAATACTGATCCGCCAGATTGCTCTGATCTGCATCTCCGGGATAATTTGACGGATTTTGTTGTTGCAAAATTCCTACCTCGCAATTCTTCACTGTATTGCCTGTCACCGTGTGATTGATTCCCTCAACCACAATCCCGAATCCTTCGCTCACTGAGGTCTGTTGATACCCATCCACCACGTTACCGGTGATGCTCACCCCGTTCGGGACATCGACATTGCTGCCTAGTACGCCACGCCGTAGTATCGCTATGCCCGCACGGTCCCGCATGTCTGCATTCTGTGTGCCGAGTGTCACACTGTTGCCACTAACACTCACACCACCGGCCGGATTCTTGATCTCGATTCCAAATCGTCCTCCCCCCGTTATCGTATTGTTGCTCACCACATTGCTTCCAACTACAGTATTGAGTCCCACAACGCCAATCGCATTGTCGCCACTACCGATATCGATTACATTGTCTGTGATGCTCACACCGGATGCATCCCCATCCTGCAACTCGATACCGCAACAGCTGTTGTTGCTCACCATATTGTCGCTGATGGTGATGTTCGTCTTTAATCCGTTCCACAGTACAATCCCACGTGCACCGGGTCCGTGATTGATCACCATGGAATTCGTAATGCTTACATTGTTGATCGGTCCGTTCGCATAGATCCCTGATGCATTTACATTATTCCGTACACTGACATTATCAATCGTCAGATCGTTGTTGTTCGATGGTGCATATATCCCGCCATGCGAATTACCGCCACCACCACTGAAATTCTGTACGGTTAAATCCTTGATCGTGATGTTCGTCACTCCGCTTCCCAGCAAAATACCAGACACAGGACCACTGATGCCCGTACCCTCGATGATGTACAGACTCTTGTCATTCGTTACGCCCTTTAGCGTCAGGTTTGACTTATCAATATTGAGCGCCTCGTTGTAACTGCCATCCTCCAGATTGATCTCGTCTCCACTATCTCCATACTTGATCGAATTCTGAATCTTATCTATTTTGGTAATCGGTACCGTGAAATTATTTACGTACTGCTTGCCGTTGACATAGATCACCTTCCCCTTCTTACTTGCACTCACTTCCTTATGGGCCATCCGCGCTTCTACATCAAACAACTGACTGTTGCTTAATCCTGAAAATATCGTACCATTCAACTTCGATGTGCTGATGTTTATTCTGAATGTTACATCCACATTGCTCAGATTAACCATCGTGCTGGCGGCATTATTGATAAAATCATTGCTCCCCATACTATAACTGCCTGTCGTAGGTACTGTCCCACCCAGCGAAATATGCGTCCCGTTATTATTCAACGTGTTGCCGTTGATATTCAAATTGTTGTTATAGTCATCTACATTCAGCGATGTCCGGCAATTCATTATCGTATTACCGCTTATGTTGACCAAAGCCGTACCCGCATTCACATAGATGCCGTTGTTCCATGACTTATGTCCGCTGAACAATCCTCCCGATACGTCTCCCGTAATTTTATTGTCCAGAATATTTTTTGTACCCCCGCCTGCTGTCGTCGTAATTGCGCGTATAAATACGCCGCCCACGGATCCGTTGCGCTCCATCACACAGTTTTGTACCGTATTCGTCCCGTTACCGTCCAGCAGAATCTGGTCTCCACTGAAGGCATCATTGCGCAATATGTGAAGTCCGTCCAGTACCGTCGTTCCGTTATTGTTAATGTCAATAGAACAATTCAGAAGTATCGCCTCCGCTACACGTACACCCGTACCGGCAATTCCAACATTCGGACCATTGATCGTCAGTGCCTTGTTGATATTGATTACTTCTGTGTATGTCCCGGCACAAATCGAAATAACGTCACCTGCATTGGCAGCATCAATCGCTGATTGTATCGTAGCATAATACGTTGGATCACCAAGACTTCCGTTTTTGGTCACCGGAAGATAATTAATCGTTGCAGTGGCTGTTGAAGTAGCGCCATTATCGTCGGTGACAGTAATGTTGTAGGTCCCTGCAGTCAGGGGCGTTATGCTAAAGATACTGGTCACCCCAGGAGCCATGCCACTTGAAGGACCATTCCATGAGACCGTATACGGTGCTGTACCACCACTCCAGTCGACATCTATTGAACCAATCGTCGGTCCACAATGTATATCTGTAGGGGTTGCTGCATTTATATTCAATGCCATCTGTGGCGCAACTTGAGAAGTTTGTGAATACTTCATTCTGGTTGCATTATTGATTACCTCAGATCGCAAGCCGGGACCCGAAAATTTAAGCTCACTTAGGTATGACTTATTTTCTCCAAGACAAAAGATGAAGTTTGGAAAAATATAGAATAGAAAAATTACAGTGTAACCCAGCAAATTTTTGTTTTCGAATAATTTACTCAGGTATGTTACTTTAGGTGATTTCATACGACCAAATAACATACAGATTAAATCTGCCCAATTTTCATTTCTCAAATTCTCATTCCTCATTGATGATAATTTTTCATTCATTCGAAATACTAATGACTTAAGTCTGCTTTGAATTTTTGGTCAATTAATATGATAGCATTCAACATTTTGAGCAACTTTTTCACGAACGATAATCCCTTCTTAAAAGGCTCATCGACAGGATTGGCATAGAATATCTTGTACTTGATTGCCTTGAAATAAATAGTCTTATTATTTTAAGAAATATTTTCTTGACTATCATTTTCATCGCTCGACTAAACATCACATACTAAATTCTAATTTCCTGTTCCTCCCTCATGAATTTATTAATACTCTGATTTTACGTTTACTAAATATATTATTTACTAATAATGCATAGCATTTTGTTCACACTTCTTTATATCAATCAATAAATGTGCCAATTACATTCATGGAAAAATTATATATAATTTTTTTATATGTGTTTGACAAAAAAATATTGGATGTAACGTTTTTAATAAAAAGAGGAACTCACCGGATTATTCCTGTCAGTTCCTCTTTTTATTATTAATATTAAATTAATCGACGACGACCATTTTATTTGTCTTGCTATTGGTCTCAAAATCGACCTGGTAATAGTACACACCAGATCCCGGTAGTTCGCTGCGATTCATATTCCAGCCATTGTACCCTTTTTCAAGTTGGCGGCTCGATTTATATACTACTCGTCCCGTTAAATCATATATCGTAAGATTAACTTCTCCCTTGTATGGAAGGATCAAGCCCAGCGTCGTGGACTGCTTCCACGGATTCGGCTCGTTCTGCAATACCATGAAGTCATTGCCCAGACTATTCTTGCCGCGCAACATGATGCTGCCTTCCTCACCGCTTCTGTCTATGCTCAATGCCTGCGTGATCGATGAATTCAGTTGTATTATTTCTACTGCCTTCGCATCCACTTTTGAGCGCACCCGTATCGTAAACAACCATTCTTCTGCTTTCGCCTGATCACTGTTCCAGCTCATCGCAATCTTTCCTTCACCCATGTGCTGCACATTGAAGTTCTCTTCTCCAATATGCTGTTCCTTATTGCCCGTTACCTCGATGATTTCTCCAAACTGCGGATCTATGCTCAGTGTCCCTTGCATTCCATTGAAATCGCCAACGTTTCCACTGCTGAAGACGATCTCCGATACTTCATTCTTGTGCAGACTGATATTCTCAACATTCAGATCCAGTACCTGACGACTCCTGGTCTCAATCTTACCACCAAATCCGCGTGTCTTCGCGTTGTTCGTCAAGTCTCCGACTTTCACTCCGATAAAGTCTCCGTGGATGTCGTTGTTCAGATTCTGGATTGTATACTCTTCCGGTATATTCTCCTGCAACGCATTCTCAACACTTGAAAATGTATAGCTCGCATTTACAAATCGCCAGCTCGTATTATTCTTTACCTGCGTTGTAATGCCCAGAATCAACTTACGTAATTCCGAGATATCCGCAGACGTGATCGTCTTTGAATTGTTGACGTCCGCTGCCATCATCAGATAACCCGTGCCCAGCAATTCCTTGCCCAATATATGTTTCTGAATCTTCACGATGTCTGCCGTACTCACACCATTGAGCCACTCATCATTCCGCTCCGGATGGATCGTATAACTTCCGCCCGTATTCATCTCGCCGAAAGTGTACTCGCCTTCATAATTCGTGACCGTCTTCGCAAGACCCGAATTCACCAATTCTACTTCTACCTGCTCGATCTTCTCCTGATTGGTCGAACGTACCAGACCTGCTACCTTCGCACGGATGTTCTGTGGACACAGCGGCAATTGATTCCGGTTGTCATTCACGATGATCACCGTCTTCACAAAACTTGTATTTCCATTGATGTCTGTGACCCATAATTCCACATTGCGTGGCCCGATGCTGTCACACGTGTACACGCGGAATTTGTCATTCGTGTCCCGGCTGAAACTGAACGTGATGTAATAGCCGCAACTGTGATTGCTGCCTGCATTCAGATCAGAGGCCCACACTGTAGCCATCTTGGTATCCGGAACACCATCTCCGTCGGTATCCATTCCTGTCAGTCCGATCGAAAGATCCCGGTGTGCATATGCCGTCGGTGGCTTGCAATTGATCAGGTTCAGTTCCGAATGACACGTCGCTGTATTGCCGCAACGGTCTTCTACTTCCCACTTGATGATGTGTCTTCCAAGTGGCCAGGTGCCGCTTGCCACAGGATTTCCTACTTCCGCATGGTTAACATCAAATGTGCCGTCCCCGTTAAAATCGATCTTATAACGGTACAACAACTCACTGCCCGCAGTACAGAAATCTGTAGCCGCAACACGTAATGTCACTGGGATCGGACTACAGTTCACATCATACGTACAGATCGTCGTATCTCTACACGCCTCTGTGAAGACCGGATCTACTGTATTATTCACTTTGATAATCTGTGTGTCCCGGAATATCACAATATCGTTCACTTCATTCCGGTAACACCAGTCGATCACTTTCCACTCGCGGAAGATCTTGTAACATGGATCACCTGGTACCGTCGCAGAAAATATATGATCTTCATAATCCACGCCTACAAGACTGCATTCATCATCATAGAATGTTGGAAACTTATACGGTTGCTCCAGTAACTCAGGTCGCAGTTGACGTGGATCACATATATTCACTGTATCAAAATCATCCGGCCAGTTGATGCTCAGTTCCGTCATCGGGTGATGATTCGCGATGTAGATGCGCTGATAGGCACTGTCGCGGTTGCCAAAACCATCGTACACCACAAACTTTCTTACCAATATGCCCATGCCGCACTGATTCATTCCGCTCGTGTCGATCGTCTCGATCACATTTGGACTGCAATTGTCATAGGCGATACCATCAAACGGATGGCCATCAATATAGTGCCAGTAGCGCGGATCGATCACAATCGTATCACGATCGCTTTCTTCCGTTACCACGCGACCAAATGAATTGCCCAGTCGCGTCATATCATACGGAAATCTGCAATCCACTTCTATATCCGGCGGCGCAATGATCCTCGGCTTATCCTTATCCTGCACCTCTACCATCACCATGCACACCGCGTAATTACCAGACTGGTCATATACACGCAGCGCAACCATAATCGTTTTGCCAACATCGCCACAACAGAAAGGTGCTTCCTTCGCCCAGACGCCCTCTCCAACATAACCACAATAGTCGCGGTCCATTCGTCTTACTTCCATATGATGTAGGTGACACTCATCAAAACTGCCATCGTCAAAAACTTCCGCAGGAACCCAGTTCTCGCCTGAGCCATTCAACGATACAACCGTCCGACGGTCACAGATCGCGATCGGCTC
>JAIBCI010000061.1 GCA_019694255.1 Saprospiraceae bacterium | reverse complement strand
ATTCTTCATCAGGAAATAACTTTTGGAATTCAAAAATGCTCAAACTATCAAACTTTTTTTCCATTTCTTGTTTATAATTTGCTCTAAGTTAAGCATTTATTACGTATTTTACAGGCCTAATTCAGTAGATTTTTATTAGAATCTTGATGGCTAGAATAGATTCTATTTTGATCAAGATAAATTTGTTTTATATTATATTTATTATGACTTGATTTTGTAATAAGATTGCATTCCTTAGCGCTGAAAGATAAGATCGAATCACGGCTTAGTCTTATGCTTGAATGTGGTACCCAGCTTATTCCATCAGCAACTTTAACAAGATTTGAGTCTGAAATAAATAAATCAGTAATATGAGAAGTGTTTTTATTAATTAGTTTATACTTAAAATTACCATGAATCCAAAATAAATCATCAAACCATGGTCCAGCCTCTCTATTGCCAGACATGTTTATATACTTAAATGAAGTGGTTTTTCCGTTGTTTATAACAATACATTCTTTATTACTCGTTTCTAAAATCACTAGATCTTCTGATGCTTGCAGCGCATTTATTATTTTATAATCACTTTTGTATTTTATCTTACAATTATTGAAGAATAATTGATTGTAAAAAAATGCTCCATTTGCTTGTGATCCTACCCAAATGTTTTGTGAAAAATCAAGATCACTTCGTAGAATATTGGCATCATTATTAATTTTGTAAAATTTTTTAATTTTCGTCTTTTCTATTATTCTTAAACCATCCGTCCCGGAGAGAAAGACATACTTTCCATTTATAATAGGAGAATAAAATCGCGAATTTTCTGGCATTTTTATATAAGTGCCTTTTTTGTCTAATAAGGAATATGAAAGAAATCTGTTATTAAGTAAGGATAGACTATAAAGGCAATTGTCATTGCAAAAGGTATAGCCTGAATTAAAATTATTCATTATTTCAAAAGGACAATTTATTTTTTTGCCAATTGAATCAAAATCAAATTGGCCACAATACATGTTTTCTCGGTAGAATGATTTCTCCTCATTGTTCAGCTCTGGGTATGTTATTATTTCCAATTTTGTTTCACCAAGAATGTAGTAGTGACAGTCGCTTGAATATATGCCATAACCAATAAGAGTATCTTTTGATATTCTATTCATTAAGGTGCAAGGTCCGTCACATTTAATTATGCCTATTTTATATACTGAATCCCCCTGCACATAGGAAAGCACATTGTCATGGGTGCCAAGCCAGAGCCTGTTGTTGGTATCCTTGTACAGCATCCAGACATTAGGCCTCGATATGCCTTCCGCGGAGCTGAAATTTTTCATAGAAAAACCATCAAATTTGGAAAGACCCTTATCGGTATAAAACCAAATAAAGCCTTCATCATCCTGAACTGCTCCATAAACAAAGTTGGAGCAAAGGCCGTCTTCAACAGTAAGATTTTTATTGGGCGTGTGCAGGGTGTATTCCTGAGCCTTGGTATTGATTAATGAAAGATTCAGAATCAAGCAAATCACCAGGGATGAAGTAGCTCTCAAGTTTCTTGATTAAGTGTTCACATCATGTCGGATGACTTTATAAAACCCAGCATTCAAAAAGTAATACGTCTTGAAATACTAAAATCAATACCCTGCTGTGTCTCTAATAGCCATTACCAAGATCAAAGATAATTATTGGATCTTATACTATGAAATTTTAAAAAATAATACAGGCTTCCAAAAGTACAACGACTTAAGTGTTATATTTCTTGGGCGTCATCCCGAATTTCCTTCGGAAGGCGACGATAAAATGGCTGACATTGGCATAACCGATGCGGTCCGCAATCTCGTTGACGGGTAGTTGCTCCCGGAGGAGTAGCTGACGCGCAATTTCGAGTTTGTAGTCGAGTACAAACTGGTAGGGCGTGTTGCCGTACACCTCCTTGAATCCCTTCTTCAACTGCAGCTCATTGAGCCCCACCTGCCGGGCAATATTGGGCAAAGTCATGGGGTTCATATAATGCTGGATCAGCAGATCCTTTGCTTTCTTGAGTTTGCGCACCATCTCATCGTTGTTGAGAAAGGGACATGCATCCGTGTCCGCGCGCTCCTGCGAAAAAAACAGGCTTACGACTTCGATGCATTTCGCTTTTTGGTACAGACGCTGCGCGGATTCACTCAGCCGCACCTCCTGGTAATGTTGGAGGATCCGCTGCACCTCGGTGACGATGACGCGTTCTTCATAGAACCGGCGCTGGCTGTTTTCCGGCAGAAAGACGGGCGCCTTGTTGGATTCCGGGGCAAACATCCCGTGCAGCGTTGAGAGTCCCATGCTGAGCATAAATAACCTCGTCCCTTCCTCAGACTTGAAGGTGCAGGCCAGATCCCGGTCCGGGTCGTAGATAATGAAGGCCCTCCCGGGCGCCAACATTCTGCTGTAGACCGGACTGAAGGCGACCTCCAGGGGACTGCCCAGGCAAAAAATGACGTAAAACAGGCCTTTGTGTAAGGTATAGTCCAGCTGCGGACCATTCAATTCTTCCAACGACCCTTCAAACTTTTCAATAGATTCCATTTACTTATTGGGATATTATTCCAGAATCAGGCGAACGTCCATTTCGCGTCAAAGTTAATAAATGGGCTATTGTCCGCGTGGAAAATAGCCGGTTCCTTTATCCGGAATGGGGTATTAATAATCCGTTTTGGGATATGATTGGACTTTCGGTCCTGTGCACCTTTGCAGTCTGGATGAAAAGAGTTTATTATCTTTTATTTATCACGGTTTGGAACCTCTCGGCCCAGAAGGACAGCGTTGCACTCTCTGAAGTCAGTGTGACGGCGACAAGGTCTGAAAGGGTCATTTCGCGGATTCCCCTTCCATTTCAGCTGATCCACAATCAGGTCATCAGATCCTATGCACAGGTCAGGTTGCAGGAAGTGCTCAGTGAGTTTGCCGGCCTTTCGGTCGTACCCCAGATCAATGGCCTGGGCAGCGGCATCCAGGTGCAGGGTCTCAATCCCGACTATACCCTAATCCTTATGGATGGAGAACCCCTGATTGGCCGCTATACCGGCAGCCTGGAGTTAAGCAGGGTTTCGGCCTTCAATATCCGCAAAATTGAAATCGTGAAGGGACCTTCCTCCAGTCTATACGGATCGGAGGCACTGGCCGGTGTCATCAACATCATCACCGATCAGACCCTGACGGATAAATTAATGGCCGGGGTCAGGATATCCTCCAGGACGACCAGTGATCTTAATGTGTTGGGCGCACTGAACCGGAAGAAGGTCAGGGTGCAGACCAGCCTCAACCGATTTGCCACGAATGGTTATGATTTGTCGCCCGCAATCTTTGGTCAGACGGTGTCGCCATTCCATAACTATACCCTCAGCGGAAAGATCATCTACACCCCTCATCCAAGACACGAAATAGGGGTAAGTCTCCGGACATTCAAGGAATTTCAAACCAATCAATACCAGGTGCTTACTTCTGGTGATTCCATCCGCGTCTCGGGTGATGGGACGGTTCAGGACTGGAATATCATTCCGACGTATCAATGGACGCTGAACGCCCGGTTAAGGCTGCAATGCAGAAGTTACTGGAGCGGCTATCGGACCAAAACCAACCTGATCCATCTCGAGACCGGTGATGCTTTTTATCATGATAATTTTACACAGCATTTCATCAGAAATGAGATGTTGTCGACGTATAAAATCAAAGAAAACTTCCGCATCATCGCAGGTACCGGAATAATCCATGAAAGTGTCACCTCTTCGCGCTATGGAGACCAGTCCAACAATCAACGTACCACTTACGGTTTTTCTCAATTGGAATTTGAACCCATCCGGTCATTGCAGATGATCGCAGGAATCAGGCTGGATAAAAACTCAAATTACAATATGCAGTGGAGTCCCAAACTGGCAGTGTTGTATCCTTTAACCCGCTGGATGCAACTCAAATGTTCCTCCGGGACAGGTTTCAAAGCACCAGACTTTCGGCAGCTCTATCTGAACTTTAGCAATGATGCCGCTTCCTACGCGGTATACGGAACTGAAGTCATTCAAAGCAAGATCAGACAACTCATGGAAAATCAACAGATCAATGTACTCTACGTTGATCCAGCCTCCATTGGTAAGGTTAGTGCTGAATCTTCAGTGGCCTTTAACGCCGGAATGAATATCACAGTATCCCCGAGCGTCAACATGGATTTGAATTATTTCCGCAATGATATCAAAGGTCTCATTGAAACGCAGTTGGTTGCCTCGACAATCCAGCAGAGAAATATCTATACGTATACCAACATCCACAGAGCCTATACGACAGGAGTAGAATTGAATACATCCTTGAAGGTCACCAATCATTTTACCATTCAGGCCGGGTATCAGTTTTTGATCGCCAAAGACAAAGATGTGGTCGACAGGATTCGAAAAGGCGAAGTATTCGGCAGGGATCCTTATACGCTTGAAAGTTACAGAATTACTGCGCGCGATTACACAGGACTATCGAACAGGTCGAGACATCAGGCCAGTCTCAAGTTTGGCTATTCAATTCCAAAATGGAAAACCGATATTCAGCTTCGCTTGCATTACAGAGACCGTTTTGGTTTATTTCCCACTTCAGGTAACGTGAGTGGTGTTGTGGTGCCGCAAAGCGATCTCAACGGCAATGGCATACTGGATCGTTATGACCGCTTTGTAAATTCCTACTATCTTATAAACCTGACCATTGGCAAGAGTTTCTTTCAGCATTTTGAATGCCGCTTCGGTGCGGAAAATGTATTCAATTACACAGATCCATTGAATATACCCAATCTTCCGGGACGAAATATTTTTATACAATTTAATTATAATCTGATAAAATCATGAAAATTTTTTATTTGTTTTCTTTACTGACCGTCTTTGCATTTTTAAGCTGCAATAAAGATGATAACAATGTAACAACCGTACGATCCACGACCATCAAGAATCTGGCTGCAGACCCTACCACAGGATTTGATCCGACGACCGGGGCCCCAGTAGGTGATAAAAAAATATTTACCTTCTTCAGGTTGTCCGACAGTGCAATTGTCGATCACGCGGACAGCGCCACCACCAAATGGGATATTGGTTTTAGAGCCAATAAGATTATCATCAATTCCGGGATCAGTGGTCCTGGTCAGGCTGGCGCATTTATATACAACGGGCTGTTCAGTGACCTTAAATCTGTTCCTGCCGATTCTGTTTTTAAGACTGATACCAACACGGCATTGGCCATTGGTAGCAGTTGGTCCACGTATAATCCAGCGACCATGATTGTCAGTCCAACGCCGGGCAAGGTACTTGTACTCAGGACAGCCGATGGCAAGTATGCCAAAATGGAGATCCTCAGTTACTACAAAAATGCGCCGGTGAGCCCCAATGCATTCCAGGATGAAGCCAGGTATTATACCTACCGCTATTCTTACCAGGCGGATGGATCAAAAAAATTCGAATAGCGAATAAGGTTTACGCCAATTGAACCAGGATTTTACTACTATTACTTTTTCAATATTAAAAGGCCCTGTGTACTTTAACGTCCGGGGCCTTTTTTATGTCATCTATAATGAATTTACAAAGCCTTGCGTAGCGGACTGAATGGCAGTCATTTTGAAATATTTATTTGATGTATATATCACCTTATTTTTTAAAAATTTTTGACTAATAATATATTATACATTAGGTTTAATTTTTATCTGAAAAATATACCCATCCAGAATTTTGGCCGATATCCATTTTTCAACGAAAATTGCTAAATTTACCATCAAATAAGTAAACATGAGGAACTTGATGATCTTCCTCTTTCTGCCGATGATCATTCGAGCAGAAGCAGGAAAAAACTCAAACTCCCTGTCACCTCAGACCTTGCTTGTTGAATGTCCCGCCAATGTGACGATATCGGAGGGACAGAAGTATGATACCTCGGTGACAGGATTTCCGAAAGTTGTGATGAATGACGGCGGAGCGGTGACAATTAGTTACATTGAAATTTTTTCAAAAGGTAATTGCTCGAACCGTAATGATTTGGTCACCAGAATATTTACTATTCGCAATGCCATTGGCAATACTGAAAGATGTACGCAGAGCATTTATATCAGTTTTCTAACCCCCTCTCAATTAAGACTACCGACGGACACCACACTCAATTATCCCAGAGACAAGACCTTGTCTCAAGCGATCACGGGATTTGGTCCATCACTGGGTGCGTTGGATGTGAGCTTTATCGATACCAAGGTGTCGAACATGTGCAACGTGCCGGTGAAGATAAAGCGCGAGTGGTCCATTATGGATCGTTGCAGCGGTACAGTCGTTAAGCGTACGACAAATATTACGCTCAACGATTATCAGTACAGTTTTGATCAAAACAAAAGTACAGTAACCCATTTGTGCGGTGCAGAGGGTGAAATCTCATTGAGTCCTAAAGGTGAGTTTGCTCCGTATACCTATCAGTGGAATACGGGGGCAACAACTCGCACCATCACGAATCTTACGGCAGGAAATTATTCTGCAGTGATTACAGATGGCTTCAAATGCACGCAGCTCAATTCAACCACGCTGACCAATATGTCAGAGACAGGCGATGTGGGTGGATTGATTGCAACAGCCAATAGCATTCGGGTATATCCGGACTCTATCAACATCAAAGATTTAAGTAATATTGATAAATTCTGCGTCTCTCAAAACGGTGGGTTGCAATATGGTTTCAAACTTAAAAAGAAGAATACCGGATTCATGGAGTATAACTTCGTCAAACGATCTCAGATACTCGACGGATTAAATACCAAGGATATTATTATTATTCAGAAGCACATCCTAGGCAAGCAACTCATAACAGATCCACTCTTGTTAATTGCAGCGGATGTGAATGCCAACTTTAATGTTGCGTCTTCCGATATTGCCGAAATCAGGAAATTACTTCTTGGGGTCATTCATACGTTTCAAAAAGTGCTGCCATGGTATTTTTACAGACCTGACTGGATGAGCGGCGGCAATGCACTGTTTCAGGGCGTTACGTTGACGACTTTTCCCAAATTCAATGCGGATGTGCTCGCCCTTAAAATGGGCGATGTGGATCTGAGTTACCGGGAGCCGGGATATGTGTTGCAATCTAGAAATATTACACCTGATCAAGATGTTTTTCTGGATTATAAACTCAGACAAGGAACTTCCGGAACGGAAGTTGATATTTATCTGCACGCACTGGAATCGAAGATCAGCGGATTTCAGGGATCCTGGACATTGCCTTCAACAATTATTAAAGCAGAAGTGATCAATTCCCAGCTGCCTTCAGATGCTTTCTTTATTTCGCAAAATGAACTCAGAATCAGTCACAGCACTGGTGACTTATTGGAGTGGAAACAAAATACGCCAATTCTGACCTTACGGATTCATCAGAACTTAGACGCACAAGAATCTGCTGATCTATTCCGGAATAGTAATTTTATTGAACCGCGGTATTTTGACCTTGATTTAAATGAATACTATCTTGAATTTCGGCAAACGGGTAGCGGGCAGGTACAGCAAGTCCTTTGTTTTCCCAATCCAGCAGATCACTTTATCGAAATTATGTATCCGGGTAACGTTATAAATACGCTGTTTGAAGTTTTCGATCAGTCAGGAAAATTGGTTTTGAAGGAAAATCACAATACAGTGATATTCAGGGTAGATGTGCAGGGTCTTTCGCAGGGCATTTACTATTACAGGGCAAGTGAGGATGATCAAATGGTCAGCGGAGGTTTCTTCTTCAAGAAATAAATCCGGCCTGAAATCCGGATACTTCGAGGCAAAAATTAAGCCATAATTATTTTAATATATTAGCGGTATTTATTATGTTTAATTCTATCGTATTCAAAATCTTATATTTAAACAGATCTTTTTTATAAACTGATTTCAGGAGTTTTTATTTCAATACTTGGGCAATTGTCCTTCATTAACAGGCTCATTTTTTAACTTTACCGCTGATGACCCTCAGAAGACTCATCATATTGGTATCTACCCTGATGATGCTCTATGTCATCGGAATATTTTTTGTTTATATCCTGATTGATTTTATTGTTTTTAACCCGGTCAGACACAGTCAGAATACAGTATATCATTTTGATATACCGCACACTGAGTTTAAACTTAGCCAGCCTAATGAAGAAAAATTCAATGTACTGCAGTTCAGACCTGAGTTGCCGGTAAAGGCACATATTTTATTTCTACACGGTGCAGACAAAAGTGCGGATTACTGGGCATCCAAATTCGCAAGATTTTTTACGGAACGCCAATATTCGGTTGCATTTCCGGATTACAGGGGGTATGGAAAATCAGATTCAAGACCTTCTGAGTTTAACTGGTACGAAGATGCGCAGTTAAGTTATTCGTGGCTTAAAAATCAGGTTGGCCAGGATAGCGTGATCATCGTGGGATATGGTCTCGGCGCTGTCGCTGCAGCTTATCTGGCCAATCTGAGCCCGTGCAGATTGGTGGTCTTAATAAATCCAATCTATGGTATCCGCGAGTGGTTTAGGCTCAAGTTGCCAGCACTCGTATTGTTACCCCGAGACTTAAAGTATGATTTCAACACTTTCGAATATATTCAAAATATAATCAGCCCGCTGGTACTGATGATTAATAGAAACAGTTCGGACATTGCTCCGGAATCCGCAACACATCTCAGGTCTTTATTGCAGGATCCGGGAAGTTATATCGAACTGGATCATCCGCCGGGAGAATTGCCAGTTGATGAAGTACACTTTGTTGATTTTTTTGATTTGTTGGGAAAAGAATTGTAACGGTCGATGGGTAAGAGATCCAAACTAGAAAAATTTGCTGAAAACCTTCAATTTCCCAATGTATTTGAAAATTTTAATTTTGAAGATCCCAGACTTTACGCTGCTTACAATAAGCCCGTCGATTACCGCGGGCAATGGAAAGAAAAATATTTTCGAAACGACTTCCCCCTTACACTGGAACTGGCTTGTGGAAGAGGAGAGTATTCTTTAGGCCTCGCCAGGTTGAATGCGAAAAAAAATTACATCGGCATTGACATCAAAGGCGCAAGGATTTGGAAGGGAGCCGCAACGGCACTCGCAGAAGATCTTTCGCAAGTCGCATTTGTGCGAACGAGAATAGAACTTATTCCAACTTTTTTTGCAAAAGATGAAGTGGATGAGATCTGGATCACTTTTCCGGATCCATTTCCGCGTCCCAGTAAATCAAACCGAAGGCTAATATCTGTTCCTTACCTCAAGACCTATAAACAAATACTCCGACCGGGTGCCCTGCTACATCTTAAGACCGACAATACACCGCTCTATGAATTTGGTCTCACAACATTGTCTTCCGACAATGATTTTGAGATTATCAATCATTACAATGATGTATATCAACAATCATCAATCACACCGGAGCTTGAGATTCGCACGTATTATGAAAAAATACACCTGAGCGAAGGCCGCACCATTAAATATATCCAAAGCCGTTACATGCCAAAATAGTCTAAAAGTGAATAATCAGACGATACATGACCTGAGAACTTAGACCGATGACTTTATTTTTTCTTCATCGCTTTTTGCATGGGGTTGGATCCGGCAGCGGCTTGACGTCTTCCTCCCTGGCCTTGTTGCTTTGATTTGAATAACTCGAATTTCGTCATCGGGGAAGTCTGATTCCATACGTTATTGCTTTCATCAATATCAGCCGTCTCACGATATGGGTCCAGCGTTATGGATTTGACTTCTTTATGCTTAATAAATGTCTTGACCAGTTGTTTTTCATTTTGTCTCCAGACATACGGATGAATGTGCTCCAGTTCCTGAGTGCCATCCTGGTAATACCACATCAGGATCAGCGGCATGATCATTCCTCCTTTATTGGTAAAGCTGATCTCATAGACATAGTAGTCCTTATAAAGTTCAAAAGTGCTGCTATCAGCCAGATCCGGCAATGCGTTGCTGCGTTTTGGTGCAGGGTTTTGTGGTGCGGGTTGTTCTTCTTTTTCCTTACTAACATCATAATAGTAGTAAAAGTCCCTGAGGGTTGTGTCCGTGTTTACCAGAAATTGTATGCCGGATTGCCTGTTGCGCAACTTGGAGAGGGGTTCATATCGTTGCATAGGTGATGGTGCAGGCTTGGCAACAGTGGCCCGCTGGACTTTCGAACCGGATGAGTCTGTGGCCTGACGCTCCGATGTAAACCGATAAGCCAATACGGAATCTATCGAAATGTCTGTCGGTTCGATATCAAAGAACCATCCACGCCAGAACCAGTCCAGGTCAACAGCTGAAGCATCTTCCATGGTTCTGAAAAAGTCTGCCGGAGTCGGATGTTTAAATTTCCAGCTTTGTGCGTAGGTCTTGAAAGCTTTATCAAACAGCGCTCTTCCCATCACCGTCTCGCGAAGAATATTGAGACCTGTGGCTGTCTTGGCATAAGCGTTACTGCCAAAGTGGATCAGGTTGTCGCTGTTGGTCATAATGGGTTCCAGTTGTTCCTTGGGCAGACGCATATAGTCTGTAATATTCTCAGGAAACCCCCGACCAGAAGGATAATTATTATCAAACTCCTGCTCTGCAAGAAACTGTACAAATGTATTCAGGCCTTCATCCATCCAGGTCCATTGGCGCTCATCGCTGTTGATGATCATGGGAAAAAAATTGTGTCCCACTTCATGAATGATAACCGAAATCATCCCGTACTTGGTGCCTTCAGAATAACTACCATCTTTCTCTGTCCTGCCGTAATTGAAGCATATCATTGGATACTCCATTCCATTAGAAGCTTCAACACTGATAGCGACCGGATACGGATAGTCTATCGTATATTTGGAGTAGGTGCGGATCGTATGGGCAACGGTCTTGGTCGAATAACGACGGTACAGACCATAGGCTTCCTTGCCGTAATAACTCATGCAAAGCGTTCTGTGACCTCCGATCTGAATCGGCATCAGATCCCAAACAAATTTGCGGCTGGTGCCCCAGGCAAAGTCTCTGACATTGCTGGCTTTATAGTGCCAGACCTTTCGCTCTTTGGATCTGCTACTTTCTTTGCGTGTAGCCTCTGCCAGCGTAACAATCTCAGTAACCTCCCCATTTTTTTGAATTGCGTTTTGGTATCGCTGCCACTGCACATCTGTTAATACGCTTTTGTAATTCTGGCATTCACCCGTAGACGCAATCACATGGTCCGAAGGAACATCCATCTCAACATCGAAGTCCCCAAAAGTCAATGCAAATTCCGCCCGTCCGGTAAATTGTTTATTCTGCCATCCCTGAAAATCAGAATAAACGCACATCCGTGGATACCATTGGGACATGGTAAACAAACAATTACCGTCATCCTCTATTTTTTCAAAACCACCCCTTCCTCCAACGGTTAAACGGTTGGGAATTTTGTAGTTCCATGCTACAAAAAATTTGACGGAAGATTTTGATTTAAGGGTTGACGACAGGTCAATACGCATCATGGTTCCATTAATGACATACGGCATGTTATTACCAGCCGCATCAGTTACTTTGGTAATATTGACGCCGAGATCTTTGTACTGCTGATCATGATCCATTTGTGCTACAGTATTTTCATAAAATGGCGGATCCCAATTGCTAGGGTTGGCCTTGCGAAATTCATCATCGCTTTTATGCTGGTTTTCATCCAGTTGAAGCCAGAGATAGTGTAATTCATGAGGGGATTGATTGTGATAGCTGATCCACTCAGAACCGTACAATCTGAAATCTTCTTCGTCCAGCCTGGCCTTGATCTTGTAGTCAGCCTTTTGTTGCCAGTATGCCTCTCCCGGAGCCCCAGCCGCGGTCCTGTATGGCCCCGGATCCGGTAGAATGATCCCCAACTGCTCAAATTTGTTGCCATGAGAGGATGAGGGGTTGTTTTTGATGTTTTGTGATAAAAGGTTGATATTTATAGCGTTATATAAAACCAAAATCAATATCAGTCTGGTCATAGCTTGTGAACTTTGTACAAAGTTAATGAGATTATTATATTCACAACGAAGACTTTCGTAGTTAGTATCTTTGTTGCATGATCGAATTACTATTATTGATCCAATCCATGGTCTGGTTTGTCCATCCGCATTACGTCAGTACCTCGGAATTGAATTATAATCCGGACGAAGATATTTTTGAAATCAGTATCAGTCTGACTTCACATGATTTTGAAGATGCGCTGAAAAAGCAATTCAAGGCAGCAGTTGATCTGGGGCCAAAGGGTGATTCAGCGAGTATGAATGAGATGGTGGAACACTATGTCGAAAGATTCTTTCAGGTACGGCTGGATGGTAATAACTTCGGCCTTGATTACCTGGGGTATGAATTAGACAAAGACAAGGTAAATGTATATCTTCAGTCAGAAGTCATTAGTTTTATGCCAGTGGATATTCACATTGAGAACAGGCTGCTTTTTGAAGAATTTGCAGAACAGCAGAATATCGTTCGATTTGAATATAATCAGCTGAAAAAAAGTGCGCGTCTTACACGATCACAACCAATCATGCACATCCATTTGGAGTCAGTAAATCAAAAATAAAAATTCACTTTCGTTGATCTCGCGTTCATGCTGAAGCATAATGAGACGCATATTGGCTGTTCGATCAAACCGTTTAAGCTTTTGAAACGTTGATATAGTATTCTATGATAGTTTAAATTCAGATGATCCAAATTCCAAAAGATCTGAGTACGTTTATTCGTGAAGCAGGTGATATGTCTAGATTTACCTGGAGGTTCTTCAGAGAAGGATTCAGGTCAAGGTTTGAATACGCGGAATTTATCAAACAGTGTTATGTTCTGGGTTATAGAAGTCTTCCATTGGTCGCTTTGACAGCTTTTATCATAGGGCTGGTACTGACCATGCAGCTTAGACCTTCAATGGTAAAGTATGGTGTCGAAGTCCAGATCCCTGCGATGGTTGGAATTTCTATTGTAAGAGAAATCGGGCCGATTCTGACGGCGCTGATTTTTGCCGGAAAAATTGGTTCAAGCATTGGTGCGGAACTGGGTTCGATGAATGTTACAGAACAAATTGATGCCATGGAGGTATCCGGGACAAATCCTTTTAAATATCTTGTGGTGACGAGGACGTTGGCTACCACCCTCATGCTGCCGGTGCTGGTATTAATTGCAGACGCCATCGCTTTATTTGGATCCTATCTTGGAGAGCTCATGTATGAGCCGCTCAACCTGAATTTGTTTTACCACAAGGTTTTTGAAAACCTGATTTACATTGATTTTATCCCGGCATTTATCAAAACATTTTTCTTTGGTTTTGCCGTTGGAATTATTGGCTGTTTCAAAGGATATTTTTCTGACAAAGGGACAGAAGGCGTTGGCAACTCAGCCAATAGTTCTGTGGTCGTATCTTCGGTTATGATATTTATAATAGATCTCATCGCGGTGCAGATTGCGGACTTTTTTCAATATTAGAGTGGATGAACCGCACAACAGAATCAGCAACGAAAGACGCAGCATCTCTGAAAACGACGGAGGATATTGTTCTGCGCGTGCGTAAGCTATCCAAGTCATTTGGAAATAATCATGTGTTGAGAGAGTTCAATGTCGAATTACATCAAGGTGAAAACCTGGTTGTGCTGGGCAAGTCTGGTTCCGGCAAATCAGTACTGATCAAATGCATTATCGGACTACTTGAACCTGATTCCGGCGAAATCAATGTGCTCGGTGAAGATGTTCTTTCACTGGACAGCGAAGAATTGGACAGGCTGCGGGTCAAGGTCGGATTCCTGTTTCAGAGCAATGCACTTTATGACTCAATGACGGTACGCGAAAATCTTGAATTTCCTTTAAGAAGACACACGATACAGCTGGATCCGAAAGATGAACTTGTATTGGTTATGGAAGCGCTTGCCAATGTCGGACTTGAACACACGCTGGACATGCTGCCGGCCGAACTGTCCGGTGGTATGAGAAAACGCATTGCCCTTGCACGGACGCTTATTCTCAAGCCAAGTATAATTTTATATGATGAGCCGACGACCGGACTGGATCCGATCACAAGCCTTGAAATTATAACGCTGATCAATAAGATCAGGGAGAAATATGGCACATCGGCGCTGATTATCAGTCACGACATGAATTGCGTTAAGCGCACCGCTGACCGTATTGCAGTCCTTGTCGACGGACGATGCAAAGCGCTGGGCACTTATGAAGAATTATCGAGAATTGAAGATCAAAATATTAGTCCGTTTTTTCATTAGATTATGAAACGCAAACCAATAGAAAATATCAAGCTTGGATTGTTCGTCCTGTCCGGAATGCTGATTCTTATTTTCGCTCTTTACATGTTGAGTAAAAACAGATCTTTTTTTTCCAGTCGTTTATTAATTACCACCCATTTCAGAAACATTAACGGACTTCTACCGGGTAATAATGTGCGGTACAATGGTATTGATATTGGCAATGTCAAGTCCATCGAAATGATCAACGATTCCACGATTAAAGTTGACCTGAGCCTAAAGAGCAGCATGAAATACTATATACGAACCAGTGCAATGGCATCTGTTGGTACAGACGGTTTGATTGGCAATCGGATCATCAATATTTCACCTGGTCCGGCGGATGCACCTTTTTTGAAGGGCGGAGAAAATATCAGATCACTGGAAGAAGTCAATACGGAAGCAATGCTGAGGACGTTAGACCAGTCCAATCAGAATATCGGAGAGATTACGGAAGAAGTCAAAATGACAATGAAACTAATTAGAAACAGTAGTCAGCTCAACCGTTTACTCAATGATTCTACCATGTCCGATAATCTGGCTATTACATTCAGACAAATCAGGGAGACTGCTGAAAAAGCAAATACTGTTGCATCCGATGCGTTGCGAACAGTCAGAATGATCTCAGAAGGTAAAGGCACTTTAGCTGCTTTGCTAACGGATACCGCCATGGCTTCGAGTACTCGGCACACGGTCGATAATCTGATTCAGATAGAGGCAGATGCCAGGAAACTGATCGGGCAGCTGAGTGAAAACCTGAGTCAGCTTCAATCTGAATTACAAAATAGCAAAGGAACTTTAAATACAATACTGAGAGACACTGCCACCGCTAATCGGATCACCAGAAGTATCCAGAACATTGAAAAAGGAACAGCCCTTTTTTCCGAAGACATGAAAGCGCTGCAGAGCAATTTTTTATTGCGCTCCTATTTTAGGAAACAAAAAAAAGAGAGCAATCTAAAGGAAAATGCAGACAGTCTGGGTTTAACAAGATAAGTTCTGGCAGTATATAGAAGAAAAAGGTATTTTCACGGACTGTTTGGAAACAGCGGTAAATAAGTACAATATTTTACTTCCGGACTTTAACCTATATTCAACTTTATGAACAAATTATATCATTGGCTGATTTGCTTGATGGCTGGGAGCTTCATCATAACGGTGAGAGCCCAGGACCTTTATGAGGCTACCAGTATTCAGGAAATGAAGATTTATTTTCCTTACACCAATTGGGATCAAAAACTGGATTCGTTGCATTCTGCTGATTCTGACGCGAGGCTGGTATGTTCTTACATTCTGTTAAATGGCCAGAAAATGGACAGTGTAGGAATCCGATACAAAGGGAACAGTACATATAACGCGACGCGTAATAAGAATCCATTCAATATTAAGCTGGATCACGTAAAATCTGACCAAAATTACCAGGGATATAAGACGATCAAGTTGTCCAATTGCTTTATGGATCCGAGCATGCTCAGGGAGGTGATGGGATACTACATTTCAAGGCAGTACACACCCGCTTCACAGGCCAATTTTATGAAAGTATATGTCAATGACAGCTATATCGGACTGTATACCAATGTTGAAGCAGTCTCCTCTGATTTTTTGTCCAGGAAATTTTATTCATCGGATGGTGCATTTTTTCAATGTGACCGGACGGATAAGCAAGTTACCGTTCCTGGGAGTTGTCAGCCTGCCAATCCAGGGTCTGCATTGCGCTACAGCTCATCTGACTCTGCCTGTTATTACAATGCCTATGAACTGCAGTCGGACTACGGCTGGGCTTCGCTGTTAAGTATGATGAACCGGCTCAATAACAATGTAACGGTTGTTGACCAGGTACTCAACGTCGATCGTGCTTTGTGGATGCTTGCGTTGAATAACTTCTTTGTCAATCTGGACAGTTACTCCGGATCAGGGCATAATTACCTCGTGTATGAGGATGATCATGGAATTTTCCAATCCATCATGTGGGATCTGAATGAGTTTTACGGAGCATTTACCAATACTGGTCAGGGACAAGCCACGATAGCGCAGATGCGCTCACTGGATCCGTTGTTGCATCTTAACAATGTTGACAGACCGTTGATTTCAAAACTACTATCAATTCCATCTTACAAGAAAAGATACCTTGCGCATCTCAAGACCATTATGACCGAAACACAGGCCAATAACTTTTACAAGGCCAAGGCAACGGAGTGGCAAAATCTGATCCGTTCTTCAGCCATCGCAGATAAGAATAAATTTTTCCCGGATAGTGCTTTTGAACTTAATGTCAATAATGATTATGCGCTCAACAACGGCCCTAACGGTGCTAAAACATATCCCGGACTAACCAAGTTTGCAACAGAGCGAAGTGATTTTTTGAAATCACACGTTAGTCTGAATGTTATCCAGCCTGCGATTGAATCCTACACTCCGCAGCCCAATGTTTTTGGCGATAGCATATTTTTTCAACTCACTGCAAAAGTTGTCAATGCGGATAATGTCTATCTCTATTACCGCTTTAGTCCCGCGGATCCATTTATCAGAATTGAAATGCAGGACAATGGTATTACGGATGACGGTGTGGCATCCAATCAGATCTATGGCAATAGTATTCATTATAAGGCTTTGTACGGACTTCAATATTACATCTATGCTGAAAATGCAAGTATCGCCGTAGTGTTGCCTCAGCGAGCGGAATATGAGTTTTTTACTCAAACGCCGGTATATACCAAAGTTTCCTATGGCGGTCTGCTGATCAATGAAGCAATGAGTTCGAATAGCAGTTATGCTACAGATCCGCAAGGTGATTTTGATGACTGGATCGAGATATACAATCCCGGCGATGATAAGATTGCCTTATCTGGTTTGTACCTGAGTGATAATTCAGGCAATAAACTCAAATGGGGATTTCCAGATACTTCTATCGGTAGACAGTCTTATCTCGTGGTTTGGGCCGATGAAGATGGAAGTGATCCGGGCTTGCACGCCAACTTTAAATTATCCAGGTCCGGTGAAAAAATACATCTGGTCAATTACGACAGCAGCTTAATTGATGAACTGGATATACCAGAATTGCAGGAGGATGAGTCATTCGGTAGATGTAACCAGCAACTATTGCATTTTAAAAATCCTACGATTGGCAAAGCAAATTCTTGTCCTTCCAATACCAGCAATGAAAAGCTGCATGAAATATTTCAGATTACGCCAAATCCGTCATTCGGAACGTGTATTCTTCACCTGAACAGTAAAGGAAAATATCAAATTCGTTGCATTGGATTAGGAGGTGTAATTCTCGAAGAGCGCGAACTGAACACAGAAGTCAACGGGTCAGAAAGTTTTCAACTACAATTCGCTTCTGCGGGTTGTTATTTGGTGACGGTACAGGACCACAATGGTTTTAAGCAATCAATTAAGGTTATTAGTTTGTATTAACAAGGGTGGATTTTCTCAATAAAATTTGTGAAACACTTACTCACGAATTGTATGTCCGTTCAGTTCACTGACAGCTTGAATCAATGATTTTTTAGCAGACAGCAGTGCACGGTAGACATTGAGCAGTGTAGATGCATTCAATTCACTCAGCCTTTTCTCATGCAAAGCTTTGAGAAGCTCGTTTTTATTTTCTTCATTCCATTGAAAACGCCCGGACAATAGTTTATCTGTCTCCTGTTGCAATTTTTGCTCATCCAGCACTGACAGTAATTCAGTCAATTCTGTTTCAAAGCTGTTCCACATATTGCGAATAAGATCGATTTGACCGTACATCAGGTCATCCGGAGAAGATTCAAAATCTTCAAGGTTATGCTGAATGCCTTTAACTGATTTTACAGCATAGATGCATCTTCTCACGACACTGAGGCTCTTGATCATCTCCTGATGATCCTTTGGATTTACTTTGAGTTGCGTTATGCTGAAGTAATAATTGTTGAGATCCCCCTCTGATTTTTTGAGGAGTTTGTACTCAATATCGAGTGCATCTTTTTGTTCATGCACGGTGGATTGCTCCCTGCAAAGAACAAGGTGACAAAATCGAAGTGAGCGCTTCAGAAGGTTGCGGGCTTCACCATGTAAGGCGTCGCCTGCCAGTTCAACATGCCGTGGAAGACTCGCACTTAAGGAGGAGGTGTGCTCACCTCCTGCAGTGATTAGTTTTTCAATCCATCGGGAAAACAAGCCTGCAAACGGAATAAAAATAATGATTGATACCAGGTTTATCAGTGTCTGAAAACTAACCAGTGCGATCAGCGGATCCGCAATCCGCAGATGTACTTCGCGGTCAAACCATCCAATGAAGATGTAAGCAAGAATGCCTGTGAAAATGTTAAAGATAAAATTACTCCATCCGACTTTACGTTTGTCCTCACTTCCGCTAAGGCTCCATAATAAAGTCTTGACGGTGGTACCTACTTCCGATCCGATCACCAGACCGGCCGCGCTGCCGAAATCCAATACACCGGAATAAATGGCCGTCAATCCTATTGCTACGGTGGCACTACTGGACTGGATGATCGTCGTCATGATAAATCCTGTCAGAACGTAGATCCAAATCCCAAATCCTGCGATTGCATTCAGGTCGAAGTTTTTGGCTAGATCCAAGGCACCATTCTTCATGAACTGGATACCCATGAACAGCATGCCAATCTGAAAACAAATCTCAAATACTGTGCGCAATCGGGCATGTTGTTCTGCCAGAAATGCGCCGATTGCGCTCACAGCAATAACCGGCAATGTGTAATCCAACAGTTCAAATTTGAATCCTACGAGTGCTATTATCCAGCTTGTCATGGTTGTGCCCAGATTGGCACCGAGGATGACTCCTAGCGCATTGCGAAATGGCATGAATCCGGCTTCAACAAAAGACAGGGTGATCAACGATACGATCGAACTGCTCTGAACAATTGCGGTCACCACGGAAGAGGCTAGTATTGATTTGAAAAGATTACCTGTATTCTTTTTTATAAACAGTTTGAATGAACGTCCGGGCAGTTGTCTGAGCAATATTTCGAGTTGTCCCATCCCGTAAAGAAAGAATCCGATACCCGCAAGAAACATCCAAAAATTTGACATCAAAAAAGCATTATTGTGAAGAATCGATTTTGTTCATTGAATGCCATGTCAATCACCGTCTGTGTCCGAAGCGTCTGAATGCTTCTTTCTCCAGATTTTCCCGGTGATCAGGATGAGCGATGTCAATCAGCGCGTAGGCGCGCTGAAGAAGATTTTTTCCAAACAGGTTTGTTACACCATATTCCGTGATGACATAATGCACGTGTGCGCGTGTTGTGACCACACCAGCCCCGTTGCGCAGAAATGGCGTTATTTTACTTTCTCCTTTGTGTGTGGTGCTGGCCATGGCAATAATCGGTTTGCCACCTTCTGAAAGGCTTGCGCCGCGAATAAAATCCATCTGCCCGCCTACGCCGGAATACTGTATGAAACCAATTGAGTCTGCACATACCTGACCGGTGAGATCAATCTCGATGGCACTATTGATGGCACAGACTTTAGGGTTTTTTGAAATGACATAAGCGTCATTGACGTAATCCGATTCCAAAAATGCAAACATTGGATTGTTGTCAATATAATCATACAATCTCCGGCTGCCGATTGCAAACGTACTCACTACTTTCTGCCGGTGCTTTTTCTTAAAACGGTTATTGATCACTCCGGATTCAAGCAAATCAATCACGCCATCTGAAAACATCTCGGTGTGAATTCCAAGATCCTTGTGATTTCTCAGTTCATGAAGCACCGCATCCGGTACACAACCAATGCCCATTTGCAATGTCGAGCCATCTTCTATAACGGATGCGCAGTGTCGGGCGATCTGAAGATCCACCGGTGTCATTTCCTTTGAATAGCTGACTTCAGGAAGCGCCTGGTTAACTTCGACCAGAAAGTCGATCTGGCGGATATGAATAAAACCATCGCCATGAGTCCTGGGCATTGCCGGATTAATCTGGGCTATCACGATTCGCGAAGCGTTGATCGCAGATTTGATGATATCAACACTTACGCCCAGTGAACAATAGCCATGTTCATCCGGAGGTGAGCAATGGATTAACACGGCATCAACTGGCAAAAGACCCCTGTAGAATAAGCTACTGATTTCGCTCAGAAATACTGGAACATAATCGCCACGGTCATCATTAACCGCTTCACGCGTATTGCTTGAGACAAATAGGGCATTGATATAAAAACTGTCGGGATATCGATCGTCCAGGAGATCCATATCTCCCAGTGTCGTGAGAGAGACTATTTCAACGTTTTTCAATTGCGATGCCCGGGCACCGAGGGCTCGTGTGAGCACCAATGGTGTAGCTGCCGAGCCCTGCACCACCACCCGCATCCCCGATTGAATGTGATTGACGGCTTCTTCTGCACTAACTTTGATCATGTGAATCTGTATTGCACAAATTTACTTCAGGTTGAGCGGGCAATCGGTGCTGATGGAGTGATAATTTCAATATAAATAAGCCCTAAATTGCGTAAAATGAAATAGAAAAAGAAGCTGTAGATGCTATGCATCGTCCTTTTAATTTACAAAACGCTCCACCCTTCAGACTTATCCTGGTAAAAATATCCAAACAAATTGGGTACATCGTATTCTTTCAATTCTTATAACTTCGTGCAATATTCTGGATCTGGAATGGATTTCTTGTTAGACAAATCACTCTTTTACACACAGCGTAAACAAGAATCTGTCACCGGGGATGATTTGTCATTTATTGTTGATCTTCAGTCTGGAAATGAGTTAGCTTACGCCAAGCTTTTGGACGAATACCAGCAAATTATTTTTTCGACTTGTTACAAATTTCTTCTGGATTCTTCAATGGCGGAGGATATAGCCCAGGAAGTATTTATTGAAATATTCCATTCGATCAAAAAATTTAGAGCTGAATGCAGATTGTCCACTTGGATTTACAGGATTACGGTATCCAGATGCCTGGATGAATTGAGAAGACGAAAGCGCAGGCAAAAATTTTTCAAATTCATTTCGGAGGCAGGTTGGAACCTGTTGTCCGATGAGTGCGATAGTGCGCTGCGGCCGGATCAACAGATTGAAAATGAGGAAGGTATCCAACGTATTCTGTATGCCATGAGCCGCCTGCCTGACCATCAAAGGATAGCTTATACACTTAGTCACATCCAGGGATATACACACCTTGAGATTAGCGAAATTCTCGGAATTTCAACCCAGGCGTCGGAATCTCTCGTTAAAAGAGCCAGGGCAAAGCTTCAAGTGTACCTTCGTTAAAAAAAAATCATTTCGCGTGCCTGATCCGGCATTCCATTTACGTCTAAGATCTGGAAATAGTTAATGAATCTTGATTTGCCAATTAGATAATAATCAAAAGAATCGCTTTTGAAACCTCGTTAAGGACTAATGACGGAAATTGAAATTAACTATTAGTGGATTAATTTAATGCCATGCTATGAATTAATTACCACAATTGAATATCAACATGAAGAAAAAAACGCATGATAATCCCACTCCGCCTCTACTTGATTGGTTCGATCAAGTGGCTTCTCAGGTTGACAATGAGAAGTTGACAGATATGGTTTTACGGAAGATTAAAGGGAGTAATCCATCTGATAATGAATCAACCCGCTTCTGGTACGGAGGTTTGACGCTTCTTTTTATACTGAATATTGTGGTGGTTATAATGTTTGCCAAACAATTGGATCCGTATCCAGATTTTGTTTATCAAAAAGAAGAACTCAAGGAAATTTCCAATCAGTTTCTAATAATCGCTCAAGTGCCCTGACAATGGACATTTATTCTAAGAATAAACTATTGATTCGCCTCGTGACAGGTTTGAGTGCTATCAATCTTTTGGTACTTAGTTTCCTGGCTTGGAATATTCTGGTTCAGAAACGGGGAATCAGTTTTACAGATAAAAAAGAATCTTCCAATGTAGAAGTACATGCCATTCTAAAAGAGGCACTCGCATTGAGTGATGAACAGGAAGTGGCTGTTAAAAATCTTCGGGAAGATTTTTACAGCAAGGAAAGAAAGCTCTCTTCGCTCATTCGTGATAAGAGAGATTCCATGAATCTGATTATGTTCAATCAAAACACAAATGATACACTGCTCTATCGGCTGGCCCATGAAGTGGCTGCTAATGAAGAACAAATGGAATGGCTGAGAATAGACCAGGCAAAATCTTTTAAGGCGATATGCACTCCTGACCAACAGGTAAAATTCGAAGGACTCGTAAAGGAGATCAAAGATTATTTCCGGCCTGATAACAAAAAGCGAAAAAGGAATGACTGAAAAGTATAAACGGAAAATGAAATTAGGGTTGATGAATATCAAATCAACGATGATCATAATAATGACATCGATAAGCTTTTGCAAGGGATTGTCGCAGGGTTATAACATTGTACTCGGTCGGCCAACAGACACCTCTATAACGGTCAGCGTGATGATGGATCAGAAGGCAGAGTTTTATCTGGAATACGGTGAAACGTCGACTACATATGATCGAAAGACAGATATATTTAGCGTTGCAGCAAATGATCCTCAACATGTACTCATTCATCCATTACGACACAATAGCAGGTATTTCTATCGATTGATATATAAGACTGATAAAAGTTTTGTGGCATCGCCGCAATTTCATTTCCAGACCCAAAGGGCAGAAGGAAGCAGCTTTGTTTTTACGGTGGAGGCAGACGAACATCTGTACGATAAAAAAGGTATACGGAGTATGTATAACGTCACCTTACAGAATCAGGCAGCGGACGATCCAGATTTCTTAATTTCATTGGGTGATATTTTCGGCGATGATCATGAACCATTTACTATCACTTCAGGTGAACTGGACGAACTTCACCGAGATTATAGGCCCTTACTCGGTAGCATTTGTCATTCCATTCCATTCTACGTCTGTCTTGGAAATCACGAAGGTGAAAATGATTATTATCAAAGTATAAGTCCTCCGGATAACTTATGTTATCGGGCAACTCTGTGGAGGAAATATTATTATCCGAATCCCTTTCCCGACGGTTTTTACACAGGCAATACGACCATGGAACCTTATGGCATTGAGCATCCCGAAAATTATTTCGCATGGACCTGGGGCGATGCATTGTTTGTGGTCCTCGACGTGTACCGGACGCAAAGCTATGACAGCCTTGATCCGAAGCCGCAAGGCTGGAACTGGACACTGGGACTCAAGCAATATAGCTGGTTAAAGAAAACACTTGAGGAGAGCAATAGCAAATTCAAATTTGTATTTGCGCATCATCTTCGAGGACAGGGCCGTGGAGGTGTACTTCTGGCCAAAACCAATGAGTGGGGAGGCTACCAGAATTCAAAGGGCAATTACACATTTCCTACCTATCGGCCTGGCTGGGCTAAGCCCATTCACCAGTTATTTGTGGATAACAAAGTGACGATGTTTATACAGGGTCATGATCATGTTTTTGCACATGAAGAACTTGACGGCATACAATATATCGCTGCGCCGATGGCTGCAGATTCGACCTATCAGATCGGTATGCTGGCCAATGCAGATGCATACGTCTCGGACACCGTTGACGGTACCGGACACCTGCGCTTTGAAGTACGCTCTGACTGCGTGCAAATGGATTATATCAAGGCATATCTCCCGCAGGATACGCTCAGCGGTGACCACAAGAACAGGGAGATCGGATTCAGCCTGGATGTCGGGGATTGCAGGAATACAAGCCAGGTTGATGATGCTCCGCAACGGAATGAATTCACGTTGGTGCCCAATCCTGCGTGTGGTTCATTCGTATTGACCATGACCGCTGAAGAGAAAGTAGAGTCAATAAAAGTCACGGATATTTTTGGACGTGAAGTTTATCAGACGAACAGGTGTTTTTCGGGAATGCGAATTTTCACCAACGGATGGGCGCCGGGAGTCTATATCATCAGCGTACATGGCTACCGCGGATCCATCGCGCTCAAAGTAATTGTTCAGGAATAAATATGATGAAGTTGAAAAATACCGCCTTGATTTTGTTTTGCTTTGGAATGTTTCATTCTGCATATTGTCAGCGTTTGTGGAGATCTGAGGTGCTCGGAAGACCCGGTGAGCACAGCATCACGGTACAGTTGTTGTTTGCCGATTCCGCTGATGTGCGAGTTCAGTATGGCACCGTGTCCGCTCAGTATGATCACGAGACAGCCTGGAGTACTTATGCAGACAGCGTGACCGTAGAAATTATACTCAGTGACCTGAAGCCTGCAACACATTATTTCTACCGGGTCAATTATAGAAAACCCGGACGGCAGAATATTCTGAATCTGCAGGAACACAGCTTCACCACAAAGAGAGACAAGCAGGATTCTTTTGTTTTTACCGTACAGGCTGATCCTCATCTTGATGGGATGAGCGATTCAGCGTTGTACCGCGTTTGTCTGAAAAATCAGCTTGAAGACAGGCCTGATTTTATGATTGATCTCGGGGATTTCCTCATGACCGACAAACTACAGAATGCTTCCAAGGTTGTACCCTTTGATACCATTCCTTACCGCTGCAATTTATTGCGTTCGATGTATGAGTCCATCTGTCATTCAGTGCCATTATTCATTGCCCTGGGCAACCATGAAGGCGAAGCTGGATGGCTTAACAACGTCACTGCAAATAATATCGCCGTGTGGGATGCGCGTGAACGCAAGCGGTTTTTCCCCAATCCGTATCCAGACGGATTTTATACCGGCGACACTTCCAATACGCCATTTGTAGGATTGAGACAGTCATTTTATTCCTGGGAATGGGGCAATGCTTTATTTATTGTCCTTGACCCTTACTGGTACACCAAACCAAAGCCTGATTCACTGCACGGCTGGAACTGGACGCTGGGCAAGGCGCAATATGACTGGCTCCGTCAGACACTGGACAACAGCAAAGCTGATTTTAAATTTGTTTTTGCACATCAGCTCATCGGTGGTGATGATCAGGGACGTGGCGGTGTTGAATTTGCGGATCTCTATGAGTGGGGCGGAAAAAACCTGGACGGATCAGATGGATGGGCTACACAAAGGCCTGGTTGGTACAAACCGATTAAAGATCTTCTGACCGAACACAGGGTCAATATTTTCTTTCATGGCCATGATCACTTTTTCGGTCAACAGCAAAAAGACTGCCTCATTTACCAGGAAACACCTCAGCCAAGTCTTCCTAACTTTAATTATCCAAGACAGGCGGCAGACTACGGATATGTGCAGGGTGTTATTCAATCCAATACAGGGCACTTACGCGTCTGCGTCAATGGTGAACGGGTTAAAGTTGAATATGTCAAAGCTTATAGGGTTTCACAAGAGACTTCAAGTCAGCATAACAAGGATGTTGTTGCAACCTATTTTATCAATCTGAAGAATTGTTACGATAGCCTGAATACAGGAACCACAGTTATCTGGAACAGCCAGTACGCTGACCAGATTGCCTACCCAAATCCTTTTACCGATCAGACAAAAATTTCCTTTGAAATAAAGAACACCGATCACTTGACCCTTGATATTTTTAATGACAACGGACTATGGCTGCGCCGACTAATGGACGATAATGCGCTTGAAAGCGGCTCCTATCAGGTTATCTGGGACGGAAAGGATTTTCAAGGCGCTTCTGTGAATAGCGGCAATTACTATTATAAAATCCAGAGCCGGTCCAACGGTGCTGTAACTGGCAAAGTAATTTATTTGAAATAAATTTAAATCAATTGACCATGAAAAATAAGTTCTATTTACTGATCATATCCTTTGTAATTACACTGTCCATTGCAGCGGCGCATGATATTTACTCCGACCACGTTGCCTTGCGAAAATGGCACATCGTATGTGGGAACAAGGAGATCACAGGTAATTTTTTCATGATGAAGGAGAATCAGGTATTGATACAAGGTGAAGATCATTCCATTCAGTCTTATCCGCTAAATTCTTTCTCTGCAGAAGATATTACCTATATCCAACACAGGCAGGATCACATTGAAGAACTCAATCACGCTGGAAGCAGCCCGGTTGTAGTTCTTCATACGCAATGGAACAATTTACTTCTTGTCGTTTTCTTGTGTATTGTCTTTTTTATCAGTGGATGGCTGGCATCGAAAAAATCGCTCAACGTGCGGTTTAGAACCGCATTGCCCGTGTTGCTGATCGCTATTTGTTTTTTGTTTTTCAACCTGACGCGTAAATTATTTTTCAGTCCGGATCCCACAGGGATTGCTGCCGCATTTGAACCATTTATCCCCGAGGTGCATACATTCTGGGACAGCACTTATTTCTGGGTTGAATCGAAGGGAATTCCTACCACACATCCGATGATGGCTGGCATATCGAGTACAGGCTGGCAGCGACAGGTGCCGATACCACAGTGCTATACTGGAGCGAATGCCTGGCCGTTTCCTCTAAATCCGGTCAAGGCTGCCAATCCGATTCCTGTGGACTCTGTACACTTTACGCGTGGAGCGATAGCCATCGCGGTCAACGGGGTTCCGATTTTCAATCAGCATACCAATACTGGCGCGGATGCCTTTGCTTCTGGTCAACTGGATCAATACGGCGGTCACAGCGGAAGGGCAGACGATTATCATTACCACATTGCGCCCCTGCACCTCTACGCTTACACCAAAACCAGCCTTCCGGTGGCCTATGGCCTCGACGGTTATCCTGTATTTGGCAGTGCAGAGCCCGACGGAACACCGATGAAAGCGCTTGATGCGAATCATGGCCACACCTATGGAGCAAGTTATCATTATCACGGGACTACGGCATATCCGTACATGATAGGCAAAATGGCAGGTCAGGTGACAGAGGACAATACCCATCAATTGGTTCCGCAAGCTGCAGCACATCCGGTGCGCGTTGGACAGAATCCGTTGCGGGGAGCACTGATCACCGCTTGCAAACCCAATGGTAACGGCAACGGATATACCCTGATTTATAATTATCAGAACAAGACGGACTCCGTAGCTTATTCCTGGGATGCAAAGGGAAATTATACTTTCAAATACTACACAGAAGGCAGGCTCGATTCAATGGAGACGAATCGCGGATTTGTGCAATGCAATGTACCGGTTACGACAAGCACAAAATCCATTTCGAAGGATCAATCCGTCAGTATTTATGCAGGTCCTTCCAGTAAAATGCTCACTGTCGTCAGCAGCATCGACATATTGCGGATCACCATAATGGATATCAGTGGCATTGAGATCAAAACTCAAATTGTAAATGTAGGCACGCCGTTGCGATACAGCATGGATCTGGGAGCTTTGCCGTCGGGTATTTATTTAATGAACATTCAAACCGACGCGGGTGCAATCACCAGAAAGTTTGTGTTGCCATAAAAACATTTAAAAAACAGTGATACACCAATTCGACAGCCCCTCAGCGAATTACAACACACGATTATGAACAGCCGTAACAATTCTAATAGGTTATCAGTAATTTTTTTATTCATGATATCCTTGATCATTTCCATCAATCTTGATGGCCAGACCTGGTTGAAGACGATGGACCGCCTGCCGGACACAGGTCAGAAAAACAGCTATACCAATACACCAGGTGAAGACAGCGATTATGAGATCAATGCACCCTTCTATATCGACAATGGTGATGGGACAGTCACAGATACTGTCACCGGGTTAATGTGGCAAAAACAGGACGGTGGTGAGATGAGTTACGATAGTGCAGTGGTCTGGGTGGGTCGTCTTGCGCTGGCAGGTTACCAGGACTGGAGGCTTCCCGGCATCCATGAAAGTTTTAGTCTGATGAACCTCGATGCGCTTAATCCCGCGCTGAATCAGACCGCTTTTGCAAATACTGGAGCGGAGTACTGGTGGAGCGCAGATGTTGCCGCCAACAATCCTTCAAAAGTCTGGGTAACCAATTCCGGTGGTGGTCAGGGCGCGCATCCCAGGACTGAAACGATCAGTGCCGGTGGAACAAAAAAATTTCATACCAGAGCCGTACGCAACATTCATTCGTCCAAAATACTGGAGGAAAGGTTTAAATTTCTGGCAGACAGTGTCGTGCTGGATTTATTTACCGGTCTCATGTGGGAAAGGTATCCGCTCAACGATTCAATCAACTGGGAGAATGCGCTGATGCGCTCTGAGAATATAGTGCTCGGCGGTTACCGTGACTGGCGTCTGCCCAACATCAAGGAGATTGCTTCCATTCATGATGAAAAAAGTGTTGCACCGGCGGTCAATAAGAATTTTTTTTCAGCTATTCGATCTGCGAAATACTGGTCATCCACGTCGCAGTTCAACAGAGGAATCAACGCATGGTATATCGACTTTCAGAATCTGGGTCTGACCACCTATGTTGCGAAGAATACGCGAGCATGTTACGCGATTTGTGTAAGGACTGCGGAAGACAAGTTGCTGGGAGTAAAGAACAGTACCATGGCAAATTCCAGCGAAATCATATATCCCAATCCGGCCGGACAGGCAGTGCATTTAAAGGGATTTAGCACAGGTTCGTATGAAATCGTGTTGTTGAATGCCGTCGGCGAAGTAATGCAACACAAACGTATCGATATTGAGGAAGAGAATACAGACTTCCTTTATTCAGTAGACCACATTACGCCAGGGTATTATCTCATGCAAGTGCTGATGTCAGGACAAGTAGTAAAATTGAAAAAAATTGTTGTTACGGGTCAATAATTATTTCGTTATAAGGTTGGCCGGAGGACTAATGAAATCTTATTGTTAACTTCATTTTGCTGTAGCGATAAAGGATTGAGTCACCTGAACATTATCAATTCGAATTTTTGGTTCATTTTTCAACAGTAAATAGAATTCTCACCACATTACAGAAAAGTGTATACATAACTTTAAGATAATACTTGTAAATGATCTAACTTATTCACCAAACTCGCTGCTGGTGCTAAACTGAAGTTCCGGAAAATTCTCCTGAACGAGACGCAGGGTCCATGCAGAATCGGCGAGAAAGACCAGTTTGCCTTCCATATCACTCGCTAGATCTTTGCGGCGGCGCTGCTTGAATTCATCGAGTTTTGACTGATCCCTGGCGTGCACCCACAGGGCTTTGTGAAGCGTCAGCGGTTCGTAGCGGCAGATCGCGCCGTACTCATGTTCTAATCTGTATTGAATGACATCAAATTGTAGCGCACCCACCACACCGATGATTTTTCGCTGCGATTCTTCCTTGATGAACATCTGTGCGACACCTTCATCCATCAGCTGTTCGAGCCCTTTTGCAAATTGCTTGAATTTGGAAGGATCGCCGTTGTCAACATATCGGAAGATCTCGGGAGAAAATCTCGGGATGCCTTTGAAATGCAGTGATTCACCTTCGGTCAGACTGTCGCCGATTTTAAAATTGCCGTTGTCATACAAACCAACGACGTCGCCGGCATAAGCCTCGTCGATGACTTCTTTGCGGGAAGCCATAAAGGATGTCGGGTTTGAGAATTTCAGTTGCCTGCCCAGGCGTACGTGATAGTAGTTGGTGTTTCTTTTAAATTCTCCGGAACAAATACGGAAAAATGCGATCCTGTCGCGATGCTTGGGATCCATATTGGCATGAATCTTAAACACAAATCCGGATAACGGTTCTTCGTAAGGCTGTACCACGCGCTCTTCCGTCTCGCGCGATCTCGGAGTTGGCGCGATCTCAACAAAGCAGTCGAGCAATTCACGGACTCCGAAATTATTAACCGCTGATCCGTAAAAAACGGGACAAATTCTTCCGGACAGATAATCCTCACGGGAAAACTCAGGATAAACACCATGAACGGTTTCGAGGTCCTGCTGGAATTGATTGTACAGGCGGTCGCCGGCAATTTGATTCAATCGTGGATCCTTGATATCTGAAATTTCTACGATGTCTTCTTCTTCCTGTTTGCCGTGTGCTTTAAAATGGATAAATTTCTTCTCATAGAGGCTGTAGACGCCCTTGAAATCCTGCCCTATACCGATCGGCCAGGAAAGCGGAGTTACCCTTAGTCCGAGTCTGGTCTCTACCTCGTCCAGCAGGTCAAAGGCATCCTTGCCTTCCCTGTCCAGTTTGTTGATGAACACAATGATTGGTGTGTGTCGCATCCGGCAAACTTCTACGAGCTTTTCGGTCTGTTCCTCTACGCCCTTGGCAACATCGATGACGACGATCACGCTATCCACCGCTGTCAATGTCCGGTAGGTATCTTCAGCAAAATCCTTGTGACCAGGGGTATCAAGGATGTTGATTTGCAGATCGCGGTAAGGAAAGGCCATGACCGAAGTGGCGACGGATATTCCCCGTTGCCGCTCAATCTCCATGAAATCGGAGGTGGCGTGTTTTTTGATTTTGTTGGATTTGACGGCCCCGGCGACCTGGATGGCGCCCCCAAACAATAGCAGCTTTTCCGTCAGCGTCGTCTTTCCTGCATCGGGGTGTGAGACGATCCCGAAAGTTCGTCTGCGGTTGATCTCTGATTGCCTGCTCATCTGTTCTATACCAACCGGATTAAAAAAGAAAAACCATTGATAATCAATGGTTTCCCTGTAATTCGGTTTTATTGACTGGTACCCCGTAGGGGAATCGAACCCCTCTTGCCAGAATGAAAATCTGATGTCCTAACCGATAGACGAACGGGGCAGATTTTTCAAAAGAGCTGCAAATATAGGTGGATTTGTAATGTGCATTAAACTTTTTAGAGCCATTTTGTTAATAATTGGTATTGAATTCCTAATCAGATATGAAAAAGCGCATAGCCATTAATGGTTTTGGTAGGATCGGGCGTCTGACTTTTCGTCAGCTGATCGATAATACCAACCTGGAAGTAGTAGCGGTCAACGACCTCACCGATATCCCGACCCTCGCACACCTCCTCCGGTATGACTCATCCCATGGCAAATTTGATGAGCAAGTGACGCCTGGTCCGGATTACTTTGAAGTCAGGGGACAAAAAATCAAATGCTATGCGATCAAGGATCCTTTGCAATTGCCCTGGAAAGATCTGCAGGTTGACATTGTCCTGGAATGTACAGGCATATATCTTACAGCAGAGGCAGCCGGGGCCCATCTGAATGCAGGTGCCAAAAAGGTTATTTTGTCAGCGCCTCCAAAAGACAGTTCAATCCCTACGTACGTGATTGGGGTCAATGACCACAACTTGAACACTTCAGAAAATATTATTTCCAATGCAAGTTGTACAACCAACTGCCTTGCTCCGCTGATCCGCATCGTACATGAAAACTACGGTATCGAATTTGCAAGCATGAATACCATCCATGCCTATACCCAGGATCAGCGCTTGCAGGACGCACCCCACAAGGACCTTCGAAGGGCCCGTGCTGCTGCGGTCAATATCATCCCGACGAGTACGGGTGCAGCCAGGGCGGTTGAGCAGGTTTTTCCAGAAATAAAAGGCAAGCTATTTGCATCGTCGTACAGGGTACCGGTGATCAGCGGATCGCTGATAGAGTTATTGTTCGTGTTGCGAAATCCCGTCGACCGAAATGCTTTTAATGGAAAAATAAAAAGCATAGCACAGACGTCCCACCGCAACATTATAGAATATAACAGTGATCCACTCGTATCAACTGATATCATAGGTAATACACACAGTGCGATATTTGATTCGGAGCTCACAGAATCCAACGGCAATCATCTCCGTCTGGTAGCCTGGTATGACAACGAGAGCGGATATTCCAACCGCCTGGCTGATATGTGTGCATTGATGGCCAGCAAAATCTGACCTGATGATGAATATGCGTTCCTGCAAGGTAATTCTCCGCGTTGATTTCAATGTACCCATCAACAGCGAAGGCGTGATCACCGATGATACGCGAATTGTAAAGGCTTTACCCACGATTCAGCAATTGCTGGCGCAAGGAGTTAAGCTAATTGTGATGTCACACCTCGGAAGACCCCTCAAGGATCTCAACGACGATGGCAGCATCAAAATGTCAAAGTACTCACTTCGACCAGTAGCCTCAAGACTTTCTGAACTTCTGGGTAAAGCAGTCTCCTTTGCATCAGATTGTGGCGGAACGGACAGCATGGAGAAGATTGACAATCTAAAAGATGGAGAGCTGGTACTGCTTGAAAATACGCGCTTTAGAAAGGAAGAAGAAAAAGGCGATTCAGAATGGGCGCGTTCACTGTCAGCGCTTGGCGAATTCTATATCAATGACGCCTTTGGTGCTGCACACCGCGAACATGCGACTACGGCGACCATCGCAAGGTATTTTGACCATGATCATAAAGGTTTCGGACAGTTAATGGAAGCAGAGGTCAGCAATGCAGCACGCGTCCTGGATCATCCACAACGACCTTTAACGGCGATTGTCGGAGGTGCCAAGGTCAGTGACAAAATCGCGCTGCTTGAAAACCTGATCGGGCTTTGTGATCATATTATTATTGGCGGTGGCATGGCCTATACTTTCCTGGCTGCGCAGGGATTCGGAATTGGAAAATCTCTTTGCGAACAAGACAAGATTGGCCTTGCATCTGAAATTCTTGTCAAAGCACAAGAACGCAACTGCAGGATTCATCTACCGATTGATTCCGTTTGTGGCGACCGGTTTGCGTCGGATGCTTCTGTGATGATCACGGAAGGGCCTGAAATAAAGGGTGAGTGGATGGCACTGGATATTGGACCTCGTACTGTACAGCAATTTACGGAAGTCGTCAGAAGGTCAAAGACCATTGTCTGGAATGGACCGATGGGCGTTTTTGAAATGCCCGCTTTTTCTAACGGAACCAAAAGTATTGCCCAGGCTGTCGCTGATGCGACCTCATCGGAAAATGCATTTACACTGATTGGTGGAGGAGATTCTGTAGCGGCAATCAATCAGTTTGGACTGGCAGACAAAGTGAGCTTTGTATCTACCGGAGGAGGCGCGATGCTCGAACTCCTGGAAGGCAAGACGCTTCCGGGTATAGCAGCAATAAAAGATTGATTGGATAAATTAGCAAAGTGCAACAGGCAAAACTTTCAAAAGTGAATGCTTCGAAATCATTTCTTCCGAATGCATTATCTGCAATTAGTAAAAGTATAAACTGGTCGAACTTGAAATCAGTGTCCTGAAGTTTTCACCAATTTTTTCAGATAGGAATTACCGTTGATATCGGTTATCCTGCAGAGGTATAATCCGTCAGGAATATTGCTGAATTCAATTTTGTAACCAGGATTAGAACTACGGTACACTATACTGCCAGATGTGGTGGAGAGTTCAAGGGTTCTGATAAGATCTGCATCGATTTGGATTGATTCTTTGAAAGGGTTAGGATAAACATCAACCGGAACCCGATGATTATCAGTGAAAGAGCTGACCAGACAAAATGAAGGCGTATTTTCAAAAAACCATGAACAGGCCAGATCGTCATGGGTAAAAAAATCAAGCATCCAGCCGGCGATTTTTTGTGCACCCTGCGTACTTGGATGTGTTCCGTCTGATTGAAAATCATCCGGGCATTGCAAAGCAATCGTAGGATGAGCGGATTGCGGTGTACTGCCGTCAGACCACAAATAAGGTCCCCAGAGAAGAAAAGGGGATCTTGCATTGGTGCCATTAAATACAAGGGTGGTGTCCCCGTTGATTTGATCTTCAATAAGATGTTTGACCACCCATCCTGAATAGTAGGCATAGGGTTCAGGATTAAGTGTAGATGAGGCGTAACGACCGGAAATCCGACTGCTTAAATAGCATAATCTCGCATTGGGGAATCTCAATTTCAGTTCGTGGCAAATTCTTTTATGCTGAACAACGAGTGAATCATAATAGGTCTTGATCGGTGTTGTTCCAGCGGGATTGGCCTCCTTCAGCCAGATCACCTGTACCTGCGCTGCGCTGACACCGGCATTGGTCAGGCGGTTGGTGACGGTGTTCCAGAATACATTATAATTGGATTGCGAAGGTGTACAAATAATGCCGGCCGTCATTCCTCCCTGGGCACCATCCACGAAGATGAGTTTGTTGCTTTTGTTCGGATAGCTATTGGCTGTTGGAATAAATCGCTGCGTTTCAGCAGTCGTATTGGACATGCCGATCGATAGCCATACCACTTTTCCATTGATCTCATCCGGATTACCAGAAGTATTCATGGGTATGATCTGCTGCGAAACAAGAATTCCTGCTTGTTTGTGTGCCGCTGGCATCTCATTTGAACCTCCGGGATACAATCCACCAGGCCAAGTCTCCGACCAGGCGTTCGTAAACGATTTTTTTTCAAGGTCGATGATGGGAGTCAATCCGGTGGAGGCTGCATTGCAATCAACAACCGGAGCAGAAACAAGTGTTTTGTCTTGCCATTCCTCTTGGAAAAATTTGCTTATATATGGCATTAATTTTACTCCTGACGTTTGTGCCGAAGTAGAGTTGAAGTATGTTAACAAAACAACGGTGAATGGAAAGATCTTCCTCATCATAACTAAAAATTTGTTTTAAATATAAGCCTTATTAACGTAGCGTCCTAAAAATATTTTTTAGCAGAAAAAAGTGCGAAATGGTCTCACGCAATCAAGTTTGATGATTACATTCGGAAACTTCAATCAAACGAATAGTCTGTATTTTTTTGATTTTTCAATTAAGTCAACTAATGCTTAATGCAACTTACAGGATATTCATTCATAAACTGTAATATATACATTTCACAAATTGAACTTTGGAGTAAACTTCATTCATTCTCACTACCCCAGTGGTCGTGAAAATAAAAAAAGGGTTAAATTTAATTTGTGAGGCTTGGTGAGCTTATATTTTCTGTACAAAGATTTTTCCGGTATAAAATTGGTTTGCTGACCTCACGGTTACTGTATAAATCCCAGTCTGCAACTTGCTGACATTCAGTTCGAGGGATGATGGTCCTTTGATATAATCTACACTAAAGACCTGTCCCAGATTATTAGTTAAAGCAATAATAGGATTCGTTTCAAAAAATTCGGGAATAACACAGGTAGTCTTTTCAATCGCGGGATTCGGGCTGAAGTCGAGTTTGAAAGCAACACCCCGCCACTTCTTTGAACGGTTCACATGGTCTTTTGTACTGGTTGAACTATTTAGTGACTGACCGCAAGTCCATTTGATATCATACGCCAGATTATCAAAATCCTCCTGCGTTATCGCATGATACATTGTCGCAAAATTGTTTTTATCGGTATTGTTCACAACTTCGAGCAAGTGTCCTCCACAGTCATAGAACTTCACCTCATCTGAGTATTCTGATGGAGGCCCTTTCACTGTGTAACATCGCGTATGTGTATAGAATACCTTTACATTTCGAACATTGACAAAACCCGCATGGACATCAGTAAACTCACAGTTACTTAACTTGCAATTCAGATGTTTGATGGTATCTTCTATCCATGCAAAGTCCTTGAGCGATTCGAATTCCTTTCCGCTGCATTTGACATTGCAGATTCCCAGAAATCTGTCGTAAGCAGGATTTGACCTGAATATGCTATCCCCAAATGGACAAAACCAAATAAACTTATCATTGAGCGAGTCGATTTCATTATTTCCGAAATCAACCTTACCAACTTCAAGATTGGGCAACATGGTGAGATTATCCGGTAGCTGACCCTTCAGTTTGTTGTCATTAATTTTCAGCGAGCGAAGATCACAAAGGTCACCCAGGTCCGGCGGAACACCTCCGGAAAGTCCGTTTTTGCTCAAGTTCAGATTTTGAATATTATTCCAGTTGTTGATGGTTTGTGGTATGGGCCCGGACAATTGATTCTGACTCAGGTTAAGTGTCTTGATAAATGGAATTTTTACTTCAGGAATTTTTCCGTTAAGCACGTTGTTTGCAAAAATGGCGGTGTCGAGTGTGTTCAGGTCCAGAAGCGGAATACTACCTTGCAGGTTATTATTACTTAGATCAATCGACTGAACGCATCCCAGATTGTTGGTATGGATACCATACCACTCGTTGATTTTTTTTCCTGGGATCAGCCAGTTGTTGTGATTGGTCCAGCTGTTACCGCCTGTCGAATTATACAACCTGACCAGTTCCATTGAGTCTTTTTGAACATCGCAAATTCTAAGTGAAATTGTCTTGCTCTTTAACTCCAATAAAGGAAGACGCGGATTCGATACTTTCACAATGTAACGGCCTGAATTTGATGCCTGCGGATTAGAAAAAAGGATTTTATTTGAATCCTGGCTGAACCGATAATTCAACAGGCCATTGTCCACTAAATATACATCATAGTTATTGTCCTTGATATTTTTATCGATTCCCAAATCTATGATGAGCGGTTTGTTTTTTGCAACCATAATTACTGTATCAGTGTAAAAATCCTTTTGCGAATCATAGTAATAATTTGGACTTTTTTTACCGGAAGCAAGGATATCACTGAAGGTAAATTTATTACCCTCATAGTGATAAAACTCAACAAACGGGGAATTGGGAATAGGGCCTGAAAAAAAGTTATCATAAAGCCATACAGAATATAAATCAGGCAGGTTAGAAAAATCAGGAAGGCTTCCGGTGAGTTGGTTGGCACCAAGTTCAAGAAAATCCAAAAGTTTAACATTTGAAAAATCCGGCAAAGGACCAGTGAAATTATTGTTCCTCAGAAAAAGTGTATGTAGATTGGGCAGATTCAATGTCGGTATACTACCGGATAGGTTGCATGAGGAGAGGTCAAGCATCCAGAGTTTCGGCATATTGGTGAATTGCGGAATCGTTCCCGTAAAATTGTTTTCTCCGTAACTTAAAAAAAACATTTGCGGGACTTTTGTAAAAACCGGAATGGTTCCGCTAAAGTTATTTCTTCCCAAATAAAGGCTGCCAAGTTCCGGAAGATTGGAAAAATTGGGAATCGTGCCGCTCAGTTGATTGCCATCGATCCACATCGTCTCCAGACTCCTCAGTTTTGTAAAATCCGGAATACTTCCGGTGAGAGAATTATCGTAAAGGCTGAGTGTTACCAGTTTTGGAAATTTAGAAAAATCAGGTATTGGCCCTTCAATTGAATTAACGCTGATATCCAGTGTAACAAGATTGCCCAGGTTGTTGAAATCGGGTAATGTACCTGAAATTAGATTATCTGACAGATTCAGTGAATCTACCAAAGGTATATTGGAAAAGTTTACCAGTTCACCTTCAATAAAATTTTTACTCAAACTCAGTACTCTCAGATTATTCAACTTCAGGTCCATTAATTTGCCGACCAGATTATTTTCGTCAAGGCGTAACCCGATAACGCAACCTTGTGCGCTGACTTCAACCCCATACCAGGTATCGATTGATTCTCCGGGGACAAGCCAGTTGGTGTTGTTAGTCCAGTTATCGCCATCATATTGATTGTAGAAGCTGACGAGCTCCATGCTATCGTTGGTCCTGTTACATGCCAGTGGTGCCTGGGCAATGAGATTAGAGGAATCAATTAGCAGCATGAAGAAACCTGCAATAAGAGAATATGAATACAGGTACTTTTTCATAATATGAACTTTGTTTTAAGTTAAATGAAAATAACTTTGGCGAATATATACTTTAATTCCTGTTTGGCAAAACTATTCAAACGATTGTTAGGGAACAAGTCCAGACGAGATAAGGAATTGCTCCTATGCCGGAAGATTTGCTATTTTTGTAATATGATGATTGATTTGAAGCTTGGCATCTGGCGGAGCGCGATTGCAATGGTGGTGTTATCGCAATCGTTAAGTTTTCAGTTGGCTGCTCAGTCCGGGTCCATCAAGGATATTATTACCTCAGCGGATAAATTACTGAATGCAAAAAAATCACAGGAAGCCTTAGACCTTTTGGAACCGGTCCTAAGTTCACAAAAAGTACTGAGTCCTGCAGACAGTGTGGACCTTTTTAACCTGACCGGTGATGGATATTACCAGCTACAGCAATTCAGTAAGGCGCTGAACAATTACAAATTGGCTTTGAATGCAACGGCTATCAATGACACCATCAGAGCAAGAATTTATAATCAGATTGGCCTGACCAATTACAGGCTGAGTGATTATGCCGGTGCGGTCAACAGTATTATTCAGGCCAGAAACCTGTACAAGCAGCTGTTTGGTACCAAAGACACGAAATATACCCAGACGCTGAATACCTTGGGTTTTTTGTATAACGTACAGGCAAAATACAGTGAAGCAGAGAAAACCTTTCAGGAGGCCCGTCAACTCAGTTTTCAGATTAACGGAGGTGAAGACATACAATATGCCAGGATAGCCAACAACCTCGCCATGGTCTATTGCCGGTTGAACCGTTTTGATAAAGCCGATGAGTTGTTTCAGACATCGCTCAGGATCAAAGAGAAATTAAGTGGCAAACGAACGAAAGATTACGCCAACAGCCTGTATAATGTCGCAGATTATTATTCTGACCTGGGCCGTTATGAAAAAGCAATTCATTGCATACAAGATGGCATTGGTATTTTCAATAGCCTCAACGATACTACGCACGCAGACTATTTTAAGTTTCTGGACTATCTCGCGTTGCTGAAGGAAAAGTTGAAGGATAGAGACGGTGCTGAGAAATTATTTAAGGAATCATTGCTACGAAGAGAAAAGGCGTCATTAACTGACAGGGACGACTATGCCCTCAATTTGCTCAATCTTGCAAATTTGTTTATTGGAGCAAAGGAATACAAGTCAGCTTATCCTTATGCGGAAAAAGCAACACAGTTAATATTAAAAATCTATGGAAAAAATCATCCGACGTATGCCCATGCACTCATTACTTTGGCTACCATTCAGAGCAAACAAAATGAAAATGAACAGGCATCGAAGAATTTTAAAAATGCCGTGCAAATAATTCAATCGAGTCTCGGCAGTGACCATATCGAATACTTCAATGCCCAGATGGGCTATGCCAGGTTTTTAAGAAAAAGCGGACAGAACGCAGAAGCCGTTGCCATCATCAAAAAAGTGAATGCTGTGCCGCGCAATTATCTCAAAAGAGTAGGACGATTTCTATCAGAAAAAGAGCTCAGTGAAAAGGTCAGCGAATTTGTTGATTATATCCATGAAATCTACAGTTTTGTCAGAGAACTTCCGAATGACCATGACCTGTGTACCATGGCCTATGATTTGAATCTATTCTACCGTTCCTATATTCTCAACCATATGCAGCGGATGAGAATCAACCTGTATAAAGCGAAGCAGGTGAATGAAGCCAGGGATGAGGTCATCTCTTTGCACAGACAATTGGAAAATGAACTAAACAGACCTGTCTCTGAGCGAGATAATACAGCAGAATTGGAGAGCCGTATTTCAGAGAAGGAGGCAGAAATTTCGCGCAAGATTGGATCTTTTGCGGATGATGACGCTACGGTTAAATGGGACGACGTTCGCATGGCATTGACCGAAGAGGATGCCGCCATTGAGTTCATTAGTTTTCCGGAAGCGGAACATGGGGATTCAATATTCTATGGATCGCTCGTGTTAAGAAACGGAATGGAACAGCCTACTTATGTTGACCTTTGCAGTGAATCAGACCTTGCGGCGATCATACAGACGAAGGGTGGCAGAACTTCAGACTATGTGGCAGCACTTTATGATTTTTCGAACCGCGGCGCGGCAGCGGTGGAAGCAAAAAGAAAGTCTCTGGCAGAAATGGTATGGAAGCCGCTGGGGCAAAATCTTTCCGGTGTTAAAAAAGTTTATCTGGTAACAGATGGGTTGATTCATCGGATCGCCTTTTCTGCAATTCCTTTAACAATGGAATCTTTTGTCTCTGATTCTTTTGAGCTCGTCTACCTCAGTAGCAGCAAGCAGGTGTTGCCTGATGATCAGAAAATCATGTCATATACTGGTAAGCGGACTTTGATTGTTGGTGGTGTTAATTATGATTCCGAATCCGGTGAACTGGTTGCCAGTCGTTCAGGTAATCAAACCACGAAGCAATGGTCCTATCTGCCTTGGGCCGCCAAGGAAAGCCAGGATGTGACGGATATTTTTAAATCAGCAGCTTATAACGTAAGTTACCTGAAAGGCATGGATGCTTCGGAAAAAAACGTATTGGACAGTCTCGTAAGCCTTGAAGGATTCAGGGTATTACACTTTGCTACCCACGGTTATTTCAAAGGCAGTGCGCCCGCTGAACAGGGTGGTAGCAATTATTACGGCAAAGGTCTTGTCAACAGTGCGCTGGTTCTTTCAGGCGCCAATAACGCCAGCAGCACAGAGAGAAAAAGTGATACCGAAGACGGCTTTTTGACCGCCTATGCCATCAGTAAGCTGGATCTGTCTAAGACAGAACTGGTGGTGCTGTCTGCCTGTGAAACTGCGTTGGGTGACATTCATGAAATCGAAGGGGTATTTGGTATGCAGAGAGCTTTCAAACTAGCCGGTGCCAGTCAGTTGATATTGAGCCTGTGGCAAATACCGGATCGGGAGACGAAAGACTTCATGTTGAGTTTTTATAAAAACTGGCTTTCAAACCAATTCAGTGTCCGGGAGGCGTTCAACAAAACCCAGGCAGAATTCCGGCAGCGGTTTGTTAACCCATACCAGTGGGCGGGATTTATACTATTGGAATAAACATCATTTTTGCAAACAAATTAATCGCACAATCAATTATTGCAGGAATATTGATTTTTTGTAATTGATTGCATGAGGTGCTGCAAATATTCAAACTACCTCCCTCGGCCTGCAAACTGATTTTGAACAAAGTACCTTGTTGAGATTTTTTCAGTGTCACTGTAGCTTACCACAAAGTAAAGTCCGCTGGGATAACCGCTGACGTCAAACTCCACGCCCCGACGACTGCCGTCAATATTCATTTCTTGTGCGAGCAGCTTGCCGGTATTGTTGTACAGCCTGGCACAGAACCGCTCTCCCTTGCTGTTGAGAATAATAATCTGACCGGTGGTCTGCGCATACGAATATTGCCAAGTAACAGTGATATGGCGGCGGTCTACTTTGGCTTGCTCGTGGTCACGGGGCTTGGGCAGTGAACCCGAATATTCGATGGCGCCCATATCTACCCTGCCATTGATCAGCCTGATATTGCCCTGAAAATCATAAGGACTAAGCTGTTCATTGACGCCCGTATTTATTGCTGAACTTTTCGGGCGTAATTCGAAATTAAACTGCCCGAGATGATGATCTGTAGTTGTAAAGAGCGGATCTTCATTGAGGTCTTTTTCTCCCTTGAAATAGATCTTCGTATTGGCGTAAAGATTGTTTTTAAAAATTACTCCCTCATAATTATTGACCGCGCTGCCCGGCAATCCAAGTCTCGCAGCAATAATGTTATTGTATGCGCGAACACCTTTTGATTTGTCAATCACGATTTCGCCACACCGAGATTCATTGTTCTGGTTATTCTGGTAGAGGGTATTATTGATCAGTGACAGGTTGTTCGTTTCGAAGATATCGATACCCGGTCCGCCGTTGAGGTAGATGATATTGTTGGAAATCAGAATGCCATGCTGATAGGCAGGGCGATTGACCTGATACGGGTCAAACCTGTTATTGCGAATAGCGATACCAGCACCACCGTAGCTTTCTTCACAGGTGTTGTTGATGCGTGCCAGTGCGCCCTGCTGTCTGTGATCACTGATGCTGTTGTACATGATCTGAATATGGTCCCCGGGCTTTTGATCAAAGGCAGTCAAAAACTGCATCCTGATGCCACAATTGTTGTTGCTACTCAGATTGCCGTTGGCCTGAATGGTGTTGAAGACAATATCGAGGTAATCTGCACTGTTGACATCGAGCGCCGTGCCGGGACAGTCATGAATAAAGTTGTTTTTAAGTCTGATATGATGTGAAAGATAACCTTCGTTTCTACTTCTTTCAAATAGAATTCCATTGCCTTTGGAAGTGATGTTGTCTTTTTGATCGAAATTGCTAAACTTTGATATGTACTCAGGATCCTGAGTAATCTCCAGTCCTTCAATCTGAATGTAGGATGCCAGGTTAAATGAAATAGCTGACTCGTTGCTGATATAAAGTATGGGCCTTTCCTGACCGTAGGCTTTGTAATAGATCCAATGATCAGCTGTGCCGTTCTGGCTGATCTTTAAAAGGTTCTTTTGTCCACTGCGGTAGACGCCTTGGGCAATGTTAATCGTGTCTCCCGGTTGACTCATATTGGCAGCATACTGCAGCGTTTTCAAAGCCAGCGCCATTGTAGTGCCGTCATGATGGTCATCTCCTGTCGCTGAGGATACAAACAGCTGGCGGCTGTACCCTGTGCCCAGGAAGTAAGTTAATATAAGGACTAACCCAATCGATTTCTGAATCATTCTAATTCGAACTTGACGCAAAAATAACAAAAGGCGACCCGGTGGATCGCCTTTTGTTGTGGGGGGAGCTTTAACTCTGCTTTACTTCTTTATTTATATTCTGATCTCATGAACAATACAAAGGTCGTGTGCCGGGAAGTCACAGGAGTCAGGTAAAACCCTGAGTATTCAAAATTCAGTGTTTATATCTATTACTCAGGATTTTTCCTATAAATGTAAATATCTGAAAATGAAAATGGTATATATTTTATTAAATATATTTGAACCAAATCGGACAGAAAATTATAATGGTTTTTTGCATTTTTCGACGTGAACTTAATGGCTTGATTGTACTTAATCTGCTGAGAAATTCAATTTCGCAGCGGTGTATAATTTCACATAAGCGTAAACCAATTTAGTGGAGTCAAATTCGCAGCTATGGTGAACAATTGGTAATTGGACTATGAATAACCGGAAGCCATTTGCTCAATTTCAATTGTTGATCTGTCGACGAAGGCATATAAATACCGGATTAAACATTTTTTTTTGCACACTCCCGGTTATTCAAATAAGCTTTTTGCAATAAATAAGAATATTACAATTGAATCGATGTGCTAAACCACTGATGGATTTAATACCACAGATTGTTGGATTGTTATGAATTGATATGAATCAATAATGCTGGTGAGCGCTCCAGAAGTGTACAGTAAATGACCAAGTAAATGCGGGCATCTTGGCAAGGTAACTTTTTATTTAAAATATAAATGTTTGAGAAAAGCCCACCTACAAAATTACTTTGCCAAATATTCAATGTTTAAATCAAAATTAATGGTAATCTCATTATCAACTTTGACCATTCCAAACATCATTACGGGTGGGTCGATATGGTAGGAACTCATTTTTATTAGATGATTTCCCTTGATGTGAATTTTGCCGTCATTCGTTTTCATGGCTTTTCCTTTGACTTCCTGTAACAGGGTCAGATCTTTGATGGTTACAAGTGTGTTGGTGTAGACATCAAACCATTGATTAACATTCTTAAGATCTTCTGGATGGCGCACTTGTACATAAACCAATTCGATCCCTATTGTTGGGTGACGATCAGTCTGAAGACATTTTTTTAAATTATAATTGTACACTGAATTGCCGCATTCCATGCAAGTGGTGCATATGTTGATTTTGGCATTGTTGAAGACCGCTACACTGGGAGTTCTGTTGATGTTAATTTCTATTTCTTTGGCAATTGAGCCGCAACTGCATTTGAATCCGGCTAAATTGCTTTTGCCGGTGAGTAGAATTTTACTATCCGGTAATATTTTCAATTTACCGGATAGTAAAATGCTACTGTTAGATTCGACGTCCTTCCACAGTCCGGGAATAATTGCACAAAAACAAATAAACCGACATATCAGAAAAAACATCGAGCGTCAGGATCAGAAACTTACAGCTGTCTGAAGTACAAATCCATTGAATTTTCCATCTCTTCTGTAGTCTAGAAAATCCTTATAGCTTTGATTGACATATTCAGCCTTCACGACAACATATTTCAAAGGATACCATCCGGCAGATATAGTCAGTCTGTCAATTGAAGCATCTTGTCTTGGTGTTGGGTCGAAAGGATGAATATAGGGTCTGCAATTTACTTTGTTGTAACGCAGTCCGATAAATAGATTTTCGTTCTTGGCAAAGCGATAAACGAGTTCACCAGCGACTTGTGATACTTTTCTTTCATCGGGGCCTTCCTGCCAAAAGCGTCCTTTCGAATTTTCATAAGTCAGAAAACACTCGAGTCCTTTGTATTTTCCAAGTAAGTTGAGCATAAATGCAGATACTTTGCTATGGAACAGAGGATCAAATCTTCCGGAATCCTTGTTATTGATTGGATTGCTCTGTGCAATGACCGTAGGTATTCCATCTGGAAATTGAAGTGATCGGTTGGGTTCCATGATCATAAAGTAGTGTGAACCCGCCCGGTCCCCATAATATAATGTCTGGTTATCGCTGCCGCTGTTATGGTAGAAAGAAGCGGAGACCCTGAGCCTTAAGCCTCCAAAATTATTGTCATAGGCTATTTTACCAATAAAGGCAGGAGCTGTTTTGGTAGAGTCACCCGTATTGGGGGCTGGTTTGGCTTTTTTATCATCGATTTTAAGATTGCCATGAAGTACACCATTGGTCATTCCTCCAAGAATCATCAATCCCTTAATCGGGAAAAATGAAATATCGCCCCCGATTTCAGTAGTGAACGCATCCAGTATGTAATTTTCTACAAATGGATTATACATGGTATTGCCTCCATCGGTTCTTCTGAAGTGCATGTCGCCGTAGTTGGGCATGTAGTGGCCCACTTTCAGTCTCAAGTATTTGCTGAACCACTCCGGATTACCAAACATCGGTAACTTGTCTACTTGAATGTAACCTCCCTTCACCCAGAATTCATTGTGATGACGAGATGACATGTAGGACTCAACACACATTCTGATGCCGTCTGCAAGTTGTGCGTCAATTGTCAAATTGGCCATGGCTGTATTAAATCCGGCGAGTGTTGCAGAGGTTGAATCGCTGCTTGTGGTGGCAAAGAGCCTTGTGGCATTGTATTGAGGATTTCCGAATTCCGGAACATAATTGGGTGTGTTGGAATGTGTCAGTGATTGAAACTCCTGCGAGAACGATGCGCCCAGCTTGAGTTTTAATCCGTCAAAAGCAGGCTGGTCTCCATCTTTTGAAGGTTCAAAAACGTTGATACCATTTCGGTTCCATTTTCTGAAATACTGCAAATCACTATCTTGAGACCATGCGGTCGAAAGAAGTAGTGTAAGCAGCAAGGTTGCGAAAAATTGAAAATTTGTTTTTTTCATAATTACTTGGTTTTAGTTTAGTTTAGTTTCTTTTTAAATTGATATTGAATTCAATGGTTACTTCATTGCCAGTTGATAAAGTATTGAACATGGCTTTGGGTGGCTTAATACCATAATCAGTCATTAAAATTTTTTTTGTGCCTTTGATATTAATCGAACCATCACCCTGAATTGAAGATTGAACATCAAGATTTTCTGCGCGTGTGTTTCCGGCAATCGTCAGATTGCCTCTGGTCTGTATAGTTTGTCCTTCAGATAGACTATTGATTGAAGTAACTTCCATAAGCTTATATTGAATGAGGGGATGCTGATCAGCAAGAAGTGCTTCATGCGTTTTGTTATCCATTGTTGAGCTTTTGTTATGGCTGATGAGTCCCTGTACAGGAATTTCAATGGTCAGGTTCTCAATTTTTTGGATTTTACCTTTATCAATGGTAAATTGACCGGATCCTTTTATATCGCGAACGTTGATTGCCCAATCATGCATCGTGGAGGTGCCACTAATACTCATTTTGTGTTGTGAGACCGTAAATTTGACAACTTCCGGATTTGTGTAGAAAAGAAAGATGTAAACGGCGGATGCAAAAAAGCTATGTAACATGTAAAAAAAATATTTTGGTTTAAAAATAAATTAAGTCAATTGCGCGAAAGGTCAGTAAAGGTAGAAAAAAGTTTATATTCATCTTCAGATAAGACGCACCAAAGTTTCAAAAAAGTCATGATTGGATTCAAAAATTTGAATGGAATTATTTTCTCCAGTCTTGATAAGTTTACAAAGAGGGCAACCGGAGTGATAGGTATTGTCAAATCGAAAGGAATTAGGTCTCCAGTTTTCTACGGAATACACAAAGACCGATCCACTGCAATTTTGTTTGATGAATTGATTCTCATCCTTCATTTTATAGACACACTTTTTGAATAACCTTGCTACTACATCCGCAAAATCAATAATTTTCAAGTGCAAGCTGGGATTAAAAGTATCGAGATTACCACATAAATAGGCCCTGTTCATACTGGTCTCTGTCATATTCAGCGATCCTGAGCAACTGATTGCTTTGCATAGAAATATTTTCATATCTGGTTCATACTTGTCGTACCCTTGAGTTGTTGTATTTGAGATGCTGTCCATAGATTCTTTTGGTTTTCTTCTTTGATCGCAGTGCATTTTGAGTAAATCTTCAGATAAATTTTAATCCCGGTGTGACCTCATGGTCTGATGCCTGGTAACTTATTAATCGCTCAGGTTTTGTGGCACACATGAATAGACAAACCGGCAGAAGAATCAAATGGCATTTTAAATTGATGTCTTTACGGTAGTAATTTGATCGGTCTTCAATTTGGATGCGCATAAATAAAATAGGATTATAATATCTTATTATATTAATTAATAATTTGATAATCCTTGTAACGCCTTTGCTCGAGATGAACGCGCAATAAAAAATTAATTCAATACCCCGAAAATCCTGCGCTTCTCCAAGAATACGACTACTGGATGGTCTGACTTTCATTAGTAATCATCTAAGATTCTCCATAAAGATAAAAATTTGCAGATTTGGTTATCACTAAAACGCTTCAATCTGGATTTGATCCGGACATTTATCATCTGGTATAATAAACAAAATCTGAAGATTTATTCGATGCATTGTCTAGTCTAGAATGAAGATCAGTTGCAATTAAAATCGTCTTATATAAAAGTACTTTTTCACAATTTTTCGAGATAATTAATTTATCTATTCTCTGGCGATATTGATCTAATTCTGGCCTGTCAGCATTTTCCTTCATGGATAATTTTAATTATTAAAAAAAATATTAATTTATAAATAGCAGAATATAAACAACTTACATGGATAAAATAAAATTTGCCTGGATAGTGTTTCAGTTGCAATGCCCTGCTTAACTTTGCGCTCCATTTAGACAGGATGACCCATGGTGTAACGGTAGCACTACAGATTTTGGTTCTGTCTGTTAAGGTTCGAATCCTTATGGGTCAACAAGGGCCGGAGCAATCCGGCCTTTTCCTTTAGAAAACTTTATTCTCCAATATTTCGTTATTTCCGAATGACTATCAATAGAAGGACTGGTTTACCCTTGTTTGTAGCAATGGTCGCCCTCAATTCCTGTAAATGGGACAAAAGTGTGAAAGTCCCGGATTTTGACCAAGCGGTTGCACATGCAGCGGTAAGATCTCAGGTACAGTTTGGTCCCAGAGTACCTGGGTCTGATGCGCACAGCCGATGTAAGGAATGGCTTATCGGAGAATTTAAAAATCATGGTGCAACGGTTACGGATCAGGATTTTAAAGCCAAAACCTTTGACGGAAAGGAATTTGATGCGCACAATATTATTGCTTCATACAACATACGCGCCAGACAACGCATCATCATTGCATCCCACTGGGATTCCAGGCCTTTTTCAGACCAGGAACAGGATACCAGTCTGCATCACACCCCAGTATCCGGTGCAGATGACGGGGCCAGTGGCGTAGGCATCATTCTCGCCTTGAGTAATCTGCTAGGCAAGCAGCCACTCGAAAAAATAGGCGTGGATCTGGTGCTTTTTGATGCCGAAGATTACGGTGCCAATAACGGTGAAATGGAGACCTGGTGTCTGGGCAGCCAGTACTGGTCGAAGAACCCGCATGTTGCTGATTACAAGGCTGATTATGGAATCTTGTTGGACATGGTTGGCGGCGCAAACCCTTCTTTCAACAAAGAAGAATATTCACTCTATTTTGCACCCAGGGTTGTCGAAAAAGTTTGGAAGATCGCCCATGGTGAAGGACTTGACAAAGTCTTTGTCAATATCAACGGCACAGGACTCGTTGATGATCATATTTTTGTCAATCGCGACGCACACATTCCGATGATTGATATCATTAACAGGCCTCCCGGAAGCAAAACCGGATTTGTTACACACTGGCATACCCAGAAAGACGATATGAATGCCATTGATCCGAATACGCTTGGCGCCGTAGGTCGCGTACTCACGAAGCTACTATATTGGGAAGACAAGGACAAGATCTGAATTTGAAATAGGCACTTTTAGAGACTTCGTTGAAGTGCACTGGCTTCGTATAAATCTGACGGTAGAAACATTTTTTGATCAGCGAAAACCGGGAATAATCAATTTTATTTGACTAAGAATCATATGTAATGACAATTTAATATGAATTTCTTTGCAATGAATGATGAATTAATAGACAAAAAAAATCCAAATAATTTGGAACAAGGCAATCGAACAGTTATTTTTACTTTCGATTATCATTCTTTCATCTAAAAAACCTTATATATGAAGAAATTAATGTATCTGGCATTGGGTCTTGCCTTAATCGTAGGAGTTTATTCATGCGTGTCAGAGAACACTGATCAACAGCAACCTCAATCGATATCACAGGATATCTTAAAGAAAATCGCCGCGCTGGGTTTCAGTACCAGTAATGTAGTTGCGTTAGATAACGGCTACCTCGTTGAAGAAGATATATTCCTGACAGATAAAGACCTGGAAGAACAGCTCCATGCTGACAGAAAACATTTAATCATCGCCAAAGAGGAGCATTACCGAACCACTAATCTGGTCAACCCTCAGACGATTACCGTGAGCCTCAGCGGCACAGTTAACCAAGGTTTTTCTGACGCAATTGATCATGCCATCAGCCGTTATAATGCAGAAGGACTAACGATCAATTTTCAGAGAGTGGCTTCCGGAGGAGACATCAATATTAAGATCGTCAACACCGGCCAGTACATCGCTTCTTCTGGATTTCCTTCCGGAGGCAATCCTTACCCGGAAGTGAAATATGCTAAAAAATACACCACTGGCTATAGCGATGGCTTTATGACTACTGTATTGGCTCATGAGATCGGTCATTGCATAGGTTTCCGACACACAGATTATATGAATCGTTCCTATAGCTGCGGCACAGGAGGCAATGAGGGAGATGGCGGCGTTGGAGCCATTCATATTCCAGGTACTCCCACAGGACCTGATGCCAATTCATGGATGCTTGCTTGTCTTAGTGCCACAACCAACAGGCCTTTCACAGCAAATGATAAAACTGCACTGAACACAATTTACTAAACACCAAGTTTATCTTAATTAATACCAGATTGAATTAATCATTGACCCGATTTCGTTCTATCCTTTTAAAGGGCGAAATCAGATTCTAAAAAATCAATAGTGGGTTTGATATTCAATCTGGTATTTTTATTGGCGCTTACTTGCCACATTAATCTCTTCATTCATCGCTATATCACTTAAGGTCTCATGATCTTCAGAGCGATATTTATTAGCTAATACCTGCAGCAACAAAATGAGTATTAGCATTTGATCTATTTAATCAAAGATGAAAGATTAAAATGGATTGATGCTATGGCAACACGGTAATCAATCCACTTCGTGGTGAGGTGTTGGTTTTTTTTATTTGCCAGATATAGGTGCCCGCTTTCAGTTGGCCCAAAGGCAATAAGGTTCTCACATCCGTAAGCAACATTTGCAAGATCAGTTTGCCTGTCAAATCATAAATCGTCAGCAGCGGCTCGGTAAACAAAGCATCTTCTGACAATATTGTAAGTTGGTCGTTGGATTTTACTGGATTAGGGAATACAAGTATCCCGGTTTTTCCGGGATTCCAGATTGTAATTTTTTCACTGTTCAAATTTTGGCTATCTTGTAATACGAGGCCTGCGCGATAGATGTTACTTCCATTATTCAGGAAGCTGTCCCTAAATTGAACAACATTCTGTGGATTATCCTCTGCAAAGAGGACTTTCCAATGTTGATCAATTAATTTTTCTATTACTATTTTTTGGATTCCGTAGGTTGTTCCGATTTCGAGCCGTAGGTCCGCAGATGCCATTCCGTCCGTTTTCTTACCAAGAAAACTAACAAAATAACATGAATTCCCTAGCTGTGAAGGATCTGGAGCATAACCCGGGGGACCGTGAAGCTGATACAACTTATCATTGAATGAAACAGCGAAGCGAGATTGCGGGTAATCGTTTTTTTTCAGAATGACAAAAGTATCTACTGTCTGCAACAATGGAGTCATGAAGTATTGATCAAGGCCCCATATCGTATAAATGCAAGTCTCACTAGCTGAAGGCCAAAAAAATAATATTGAATCTTTACATACAAAGCCAGCTTTCAATTTTGAAGAGCGGGCGATCAGAAATGAATCAGATACATAATACGATTGCGGTGTCCTTAATCTGAGTTGGGCTGTGCAGAAAGTATCTGGCACCATCCATGAAAAATTCTGTGATGAGACCTCAATCTCAGAAATTTTTCTCCATATCCGGTCACCTGCAGGTTTCCATTCTAATATGGCAGAATCCTGAGAGAGATTGGAAGACCATCGAATCTCAGTATTTCTATCTGCTTCAGCAACATCACCGTAGACGGGATTTTGCCAGGCGAATGTTTCCGCAGGCTCCTGGTAAATTACAACCGAATAACGTTGTGACATGCGTAGATGACTTGCTTTGATTCGAAGAATATAGTTGCCTTGAATTGGCAAATCCATACTGACCCATTCAGTGTTGTTCAGTGTATCTTTATTCTTCGTGGCGGGCTTGCTAAGGGAATCGCGGACGGGAAATGTATTTAGTATCCATGGTAATATTATTTCCTGCTGCGGTGTAATCAATTCCAGATCCAGATCATTGACCAAAGCCTTGGATGTGCCTGGACTGGAGGGAGGATCATTCCAGCAAAGCGCTACACTTAATCGTTTTCTTTCTGTTGTTACATTCAACCGGTATTCACGAATCTGATCTTGGTGAATGCTGTCAGAGATAATTACACCTGAATCAATGACATCGATAGCTGCGGGAAGATCAAGACGACCGTAACCTGTTTCAAAAGAAGGTCCTGGTACGCCAATATCCGAAGCGCTGCAAATCAGCAAGGACCGCAATATGTCTGAGGTCATTCGTTGATGGTATTTATTATAGTAAGCCTGTCTGATCAAAGCGGAAGCTCCGGAGATAATCGCGGCAGCTCCGGAACTGCCATCCGGTCCATAAGCAACAAGATCCGGCTTAATTCTACCATCTGAAGCCGGGCCTCGTGAACTGAATGACAGCACCTGATCCTGACTATTTACAGCCCCGACAACCAGCGCATTCTTGGCCATTTTAAAACTTCCTGAAAGGTTAGCATAGGAAAGTAGGTCTTGATATGTTCCGCTCGAAGCAGCACCCATACCGTCATTACCGGATGAAAATATGTGCTGTAATTCTTTATTTTCAATCATGCTTTGATCGAAAGCCAAAGCCTGCAGACTATATTGATTATCGATTTCGGATCCATATGAATGGTTCTGAAGCGATATGCCATATTGATTGTAAAAAGCTGGAGGATCCGGAAGTATACCGCCAAAGTCAGATGGTACAACCCTTGCACCACGTGCGATACCTCTTCCTTCCGGGCCTGCATTGCCGGCACCTGCTGCCCATGTAGCCATGATTGTCGCGTGCTGACTTTGTACGTCCGAAGACTGAGGACTAATTGTGAATCTATGATATAGGTCAATATCGGCTGTATCCGGAAGATTCTCCTTGATAGAAATCGTTTCGCCGGCGCCATCCAGTTCTGGTCTTTTCTGATGAAGAGCATGAATTCCAGCGTAGTTGAGGTTGTGCTGGGGAATCAGAATTTCTTCATGCGGCTGGTCATTTCCAAGATCAATATAGGTGACATGAGGATCGGAAAGAATATATTGTCTTAACTCATCTTGGGTAACTTGCAATGACAATATTCCGGAAAGCTCGTAAGATGACTGGGCAAGAATTCCATGAAGGCGAAGTTTTTCTATAAGAATATCAGTTTGAGAGGTTTGCAGGTATACTGTCAATTTCTTTTGAATGGATGGCTCCCGGTGAGAGAGAATATTCTTTAATCTGGGACCACAATGCATGCAATCTGTTGTTTGCCCAATTGCATGGGTGAAGATTGCATTCAAGATATACAGCATAAATACCCTGGTCAAGCCAAATTGAATCAACTTGCTTCTATTGAACCTAATGTCCATAACAATAATCACAAGGATCAGGACGGAGTTTTTTGGCTTCTTCCGCTTTAAGTCTTAGTATTTCTCCTCGACAAGATTTTAATCCCCTGCAATACGCTGAGCGTACATCATAGTCTTTAGGATATGATTTTGCATAAGGCCCTGTGCAAATCAAATGATAACCAGAATCATTATTAAAACTTCCACAAGTCAGAATAATGACCGGAAGGAAAAAGCGAATAAGTAAGAGAACTGATCTGAAATTAATTTTCGCTGGGGAAATAAAAGTGAACTGCATAACGGGCAACTTTTAATATTCGTAAAGTAAATGGACATCGCGTGACGGAAATTACTAAATCAAATCTTGCTATGATCCCATTGATTGGGTATATTCTATCCCCAAATCGAGGGTTCAAATATAATTAAAAGGGTGAAACCTTTTAGGAGAATGGGCTGAAATAATAAATTATATCAAATGTTTGCACATTGCATTGATTTGTAAAAGAAGAATGTCCAGTGAGTTAAATTGAAAGAATTACTATTCCTGAACGATGGTGCCGTAATCAACCAGAAGCTCTTCTCCTGCATGAATTTGGCGAAGGGCTACAAACGATTCGCCATCATTCACTGAAGCTATATTGGGCGTATCCGAATGATTGAGAAAAAGGGAGAGGTCCATTTTTTCAAATCCATGGGCAGGTACAAAGTATCCAAGATGATCGAAGAGGCAGTAGGTTTCTATTAAAAATTGACTGGATGTAGGTAGCGATCCTACTTCACTATATGTCAGATGAATCCATTCGTCTTCGGAATCTGAAAAAAAATTGTCACTTCCTGCCGGAATGTCCCGGATGGCAAATACTCCTGTACCATGAATCCCGGAAGGCTGAAGACGGATAAAAGTCTCTTCTCGAAGATGCCTGAGTAAGTCAGATTTTTCGGTCATTGGAAGGCAATATTTTTTAAACAGACTGTAAATGTATTCATTTTAAGCTAACACACAATATTACTCTGGCTTCTTCACAATGTGAGAAGTGTAACGTATAGTAATTTGCAACGTAGAGATTATACCAGGAGAAAACAGTGTGTTGGTCAATTGTAAGACCTGAATTCTTACAGGATTTATGCTCTAGTTGATTGGTCAAAAAATGCTTATCCCTGGATTATTGGAAAAATATGCCTGTTTGGTTTGTGAATATAGCCCCTGCGTTATAGCTTTACGCGCTGCAATAATAAAGATCATGTACGAATTTCCAAACTGGTTTAGCTCTGAAGTTTTCCTGAGTATCTTAACGCTGACGTTCCTCGAAATTGTACTTGGTGTAGACAATATTATATTCATCTCTATAACCGCCAACAGGTTGCCATCAGATTCACGTAAGAAAGCAACCAACATCGGATTGCTCGCTGCGATGGTCATGCGGATTATGCTATTGTTCGGCCTTGCTTTTCTTACGGCACTGCAGGAGCCGTTATTCCGCATCGAAGGCACATGGATTCACGGGGCCTTTTCCATGCAGAGCCTTATTCTGATTGTGGGTGGTATTTTTTTGATTTATAAATCAGTATCCGAGATACATCATAAACTGGATGCCGATGATCCGAAAGAATCAAAATCACATAAGGCGAAAGTCTCGCTGACGAGTGCGGTGCTTCAGATTACTTTGATTAACCTGATATTTTCTCTTGATTCAATACTGACCGCCGTAGGTATGACCTCAGGTGTGCATGGATCGTTATGGATTATGATCGTGAGTGTCATTGCGTCGATTGTTATCATGATTGCCTTTGCGCATCCAGTTGGTAAATTCGTCAATGATCATCCGACGGTCCAAATGCTAGGTCTGGCCTTCTTGTTGTTGATTGGATTTATGCTGATCGTGGAAGGTGCGCATCTATCACATTTTGTACTGGCCGGAGAGGAAGTAGGAACAGTGCCCAAGGGTTACCTCTACTTCGCCATCGCGTTCTCACTGCTTGTGGAAATGTTAAATATGCGCATGAGAAGGAGATCGCGACCAGTCCAATTGCACGGAATTGGTGAAGACGCCAGGGAACAGGGTTTTTTTGAAAATCAGCAGTAGATGGAACTGTTTTTTAAATGTTGGATTATACTGATTGCCGTTCAGCATTTTTTCTTTTTTATAATGGAATCTCTTCTGTGGAAAAGTCTGGGCCGCAAAATCTTCGGAAAAGGTCGAAATATTGATTTCTTTAATGACACCGCCCCATTGGCCTTCAATCAGGGTGTGTACAATTTGTTTTTATGTGCAGGCTTAATCCTTAGTCTGATCCTAAGGGATGACCAGTGCGTGAGTACATTAAGAAATTTTATTCTGATCTGCATTGTAACTGCAGGGATTGCAGGTGGATGGAGCGTCAGCAGACGTATATTCATTGTCCAGGCAATTCCGGCAATGCTTGCGCTCCTAATAGGTAATATTTAATGATTTTGTAAGGGTTCGCGTGAATCAATCAAACTATAAAAATGAGGGCAGATGTATTTTATTTATCATGCCTTCCATTCTCAACCAACTGTTCAATCCTTTTAGTCTGAGTGCGACGGAGTTGTTATCGCTGAGTTTTGGCTTGCTGATGGTCGGACTTTGGGTTAGTGAGTGTTTTCCGATGCCTGTAGTGGCTCTCCTTCCTCTTATTATTTTTCCAGTTACCGGCCTGGATACTTTTGGAAATGTTAGCAATTGTTATTCAGATCCTGTGATTTATCTGTTTATGGGCGGGTTTTTTATCGCCCTTGCCCTCGAGAAATGGGAATTGCACAAAAGAATCTCATTACAGATCCTAAGATTAACAGGATTTAAAGGAGATCGCGTCATACTTGGATTTATGATCTCAACTTATCTGATCAGCATGTGGATCAGCAATACTGCCACGACCATGATGATGTATCCTATAGCGATGTCGATGATCAACGTGCTTAAATCATGCTATCCGGTGGATCAGCATCGACGCATTACTGTTGCAATCCTTCTGAGCATCGCTTATGCATCCAATATCGGCGGGCTGAGTACCATCATTGGAACACCACCCAACAGCGCATTTGCTGCCTATATCCATGAACACAATGGCGTAACACTTGGATTTGCACAGTGGTTCAGATTTGCTTTTCCGCTCTCTGCACTGATGCTGACTTTATTGTACATTGTATTTGCAAAGGTCTTGTTCAGAATAAAAGTCAGTCCCGATGAGACTGAATTGCCTTTCTTAAAAAATGAAATCTCAAAACTTGGCCCTTGGAAAAGAGAGCAAGTACTGGTATTGTGCGTTTTTATTATTACCGCGGCATTTTGGATTCTGAAGGATGTGGTGAATAAATTGAGTGGACTGGACATCAATGATTCAGCCATCGCTTTGACGGGCGCTATGCTATTGTTTGTTTTACCTTCAAACCAAAAATCAAGCGACAACGCACTGGAAGCCGATGAGCTCGTGCATCAGCACAAGGGACTTCTAACCTGGAAAGACACGATAAAAATGGAATGGGGCATACTGCTCATGTTCGGTGGCGGTATTGCCCTCGCAAAGCAATTACAGTCCGCGGGTCTCCTGAGTCGCCTGGGTAATGCACTCGCAGTTGTAACCCCGGATAATTTGTTTTTAATAATCATCGTCATTGCTTCAATTTCAGTTTTCTTAAGTGAGATTATGAGCAATATTGCCCAGGTCATCGTGTTGAGTCCAATTGTCGTAAGCCTGGCCGAATCACTTCACCTTTCACCATTGATTTTGGGTATACCCATGTGTATGGCAGCTTCCTGTTCAGGAATGTTGCCGATGGGTACTCCTCCCAATGCGATTGTATATGGAAGCGGACTGGTACCGTTGCGTAAGATGTTACAAGCAGGTTTATGGATTAATTTAATCAGTATCTTGGTAATCAGTATTTGGACCTGGCTTTTTCTATTGAAAATATTTTGAATAGTATAGCCTGCGCCTTAAGATTTTTATTTTTCATGATTCGTTATTGCAGGTTTAAAGTACCGGCCTGGTAGTATGTACGGATTTCTGCAAGTCGGTTCTTGATCACTGCTTCATAATACCGAAGATTGGAATTAATAAAATCCTGTTCGCGCTGGTTGATCATAAAAAGTGAGCTTTCTCCCAAGGTGAAAAGTTTTTTTTCTCCTTCCAGCATTTTTTCACTGCGAATTCTGATTTGCCCTGTTAGATTAACTTGCTCGGCGGCGGTTAACCACTCATTAAATGCGGTACTGATTTTGTACGACTGTTGCGCTACTTTAAGTGATTGCTCGTAGGAAAGGTCCTGAAGTTTGAGCTTTGCGATATTGACTTCTGCTCTTTCCTTTCTAAAAATGATTGGCGAATAGAACTGGAGGCCCCATTTATTATTGTCCAGCTTTCGGTTATTACTGTTTATAACCGGTGAAGTAAGCCAGTAATATTGCAGATTGAGTTGGGGCTTAAATTGTTCTCTGTTCAATCTTAGATCAGCCTTAACCAATTCTTTTTTGTTGGAATATTGTTGCAATGCCGGATGTTCATTAACCAAACTGAGAATGTCGCTGATTAAATTGCTGTCGGGTTCGCTAAGCGCAAGTTCTTTGATATTATCTGGAATAACAGTGGCACTCAATTCCATCGGATAATGGCTGTCATTCCAAAGGTATACATTTACGAGTGCCTTCTGATTGGTATACAGAAGTGCTGACTGCATATAGGCAAAATTGCGGTTTTGTACCTGAATGTATGCCTCTATAGTATCAAGAAGGGGTCGATCCTCAAGTAATGAAGTCCTTTTGACGGCATCAAATCGTTCCAATGCCTTGCTATACATTTCTTCCTGCAGCTTAAGGACAGCATAGGATTCAGTCCATTGCCAATATGCCCGGGATGCCTCAAAATACAAATCCAGAAGGACTAGCTTTCTTTCGTTTTCAGATAGGTTCTTGTTTATTTTCGCTTTTGTAAGATCTGTTCGCCTGCGGTCCATCAAAAGGCCCTGCAGTAGCGGTAATTCGATACCGGAGCGCATTAGGCCATCTGAAGGTAGAGATGCTTCGGGGTTGAGTTGTGTGCCGGTATTCTGGTCATAAAAAAATTTTAGATCGGGGCCGTATCGCAAAGGAAGTTTAAGGCCTCCTTCGAGTATAGAATAATAATTTTTGTCATTAAAGTTCTTATTGTCCCAGCTGAATAGCAGGGTCGGATCAAAGGCTGACTTTGCTTTACTTATTAGCATTTCCGCATTCTGTGGGATAAGATCGGCCTGCAATGCCAGGGGATGGTTTTTCATAACCAATGAAATATATTGAGCGTAACCCAGTGTGCTGTCACGCGGACCAGCGACCACTGACTGATATATTGCAGAAGTATGGATCAGAAATATGATAACACTATAGCGGGATATTATGAATGATTTCGTAGTCGAGGAATTATTTTTTGTTTTCTTCATTGCTTTTCAATGAGTGATAAAAATCTGGTGGAAATCCGTTAATCTTTCGCCAAAGTTCGTACCAAATAGGTACATTGTTAAGCAGGCACATACCGATGGCACCTGAACCCACACGAAGTGCGGTTGGCCAGGGATGGTCCGTAGGATCGGGCTTGACGAGTATTCTGAACTTTCCGTTGTTGTCAGTAAATTTATCAATTGCAAAAATGATACCTCCGTATGTCCCATAGCTCGTTCCAGGCCATCCGGAGAATACGATGGCTGGCCATCCATCAAACTGAATGCGGACTTTTCTTCCGGTGTCCAGCAGCGGGAGATCAATCGCTTTGACATAGATTGATACGGCCAGTTGTGCTTCCGTGGGCATGATAGTGGCAATTTCTGTGCTTTCCTTGATGTTCTCCCCAACACCTGCACTTAATACTTCGGTGACATATCCATCCTGTGGTGCTGTAACATAATAATAACCGGAGCGCATGGTGTAATTAGAGAACTGGTTCTGCATTTTGGTGACTGTGGCTTCAGCATCATATAGGTTACTAAGAGTTGAAAATTTATCAGATTCTGCTTTCGAAATGTCTTCGCGGTATTTGGCTGAAATGGAACCCAATTCAATCTTAGCATTGAGTAGATCATTTTGGGATGTTATCAATTTATTTTCTGCAGCGATCATGGAAGCCTGTGCCCTCTGCATTGTAAGCCTCCGCGCTTCAAGGTCAGTGAGGCTTCTTAGTCCTTCTTTATGAAGTTGTTCCATCCTCGCATATTGTTCTGCAGCCACCTGGAATGCAGCTTCCTGTGCCTTCAGATCGATACTGTCCGTGGTCACCCGAAGCATAGACTGACGCAATCGGTTGTTCGCCTGTTGAAGCCTCAACTGTCCTGATTTGAGTAATGCGCCGATTTGATTATCGAGTGCAGTCACTTTGCGTTCGTAAGCTCCAACTGCAGATTGTTTAGCGTTTAACTGATCTGCAGTTCTTTGAAGCAGCTGTGGATCAAAATAATCCTCTTTAATTTCGGATATCCTCAGAATGGTGTCGCCCTTTAGGACTTTATCTCCTTCTTTGACGTACCATTTTTCGATTCGGCCCGCAATGACAGATTGAAGTTTCTGTGGCCGTTGTCCCGGGTAAAGTGTTGTTACCATACCATTGGAGCGTATATTCTGAGTCCACGGAAAAAACAAAAGAGCGAGCAGAATCATGCTCACCATGAGAAGAAATCTTTTGAATAATGGACTTGTGGATTTGGCTTCAATCTGCCGTATACCATCGTACTTGCGGGTCAGACTTTCATAGTTTTGATTTACCGGAGAAATATTTAACATGTCGGGTAATTCTTTTTAATGATTCAGTGTTCTTTCGTCCTTTACAATTTTTCCTTCCGATAAATTGATCATCCGACTGGCGTATTTTTTTACAACAGGATCATCAGATAGCATAATGACAGTATGATTAAACTGTTTAGAAAATACAAAATTGAGAATTCTGTCTTTTTCAGCGGACGACCATTGATCAAAGATCGATTCGATGAGCAACAGTGACGGTTTGCCTGCGAGGCTTCTGAGCAGAATGATCTTGGAGATAATACCCGATGGAAGCTTTTGGCCCTGCGGATCCAGAATAGTATTGTATCCATGGGGAAGGTTTCTGACAAATTCGGCCAGGCCGGTAGCTTCAGCTAAGGAGTGTACCTCCGCAAAATCAATACCGCTTCGGTCCAGTGTAATGTTGTCCAAAATTGAACCATGAAATATTTGTTCGATCATCAGTGCGTCACCTATGCAGGACCGTAGTGAATCAAACTCCAAATTGGATGCTGGAAATCCGTTGTAGCTGATGTGACCATTTTGAGGTGTATAAAGACCAGCTATCAATCGCATCAACGTAGATTTGCCCGAGCCCTCTTCACCGGTAATGACGATTCTTTCGCCAGGGTGAATAACCAGATTGATTTCTTTTAGTGAGGGTTCCCTGGATCCCGGATAAGTAAAGGTCAGATTTTCAAGTTGAAGCTTCATTGGTAGATCCGGGTTAATGATGACCGTGCCGGGAGATTCCAGTTTGAGATCGCTGATCTGTCCAATTTTTTCAAGGGAAGTCAACACATCGTATAAGTTTTCAAGATTAAGTATTATTTTTTCAATTGAATCAATGACCAGCAGTATGATGATTTCGGCAGCGATAAATTGGCCGATGTTCATTTGCTGATTCATCACCAGCATCCCTCCGATGAGCAACAGCCCGATGGTAATTAAAACCTTAAAGCTGATCAAGTAATTAAACTGCTTTAACAGCACTTTGAAATGCAAGTCTCGTGCAAACGCATAATCACTGATATGATCATCTGTCTTGCGAAGGTGCAGATCAGATTTACCTGCCAGCTTAAAGGTGCCATAGTTGCGTGCTAATTCTTCCAACCAGTATGCCAGTTTGTATTTCATTTTGGATTCGAGGAGGCTAGTCTGGAGGCCTTTGCCTGCCGTCAGAAAAATAATCCCAGCCAGGAGAAGAACCAAAATTAGACTGAAGATGATAAAAAAGGGATGATAAAACGAAAGCAGTATCAGACCAAAAAGAATTTGAAGAATGGCAGTGGATAGATCAATGAGTATTTTGGGGAGGCCTTTCTGAATGGGTACGATATCGAAGAATCTGTTCATTAGCTCGGGTGGATAATGCGGATAAAGCTCTTCTGACCTGATCTTCGGAATCCTGAAAGCAAACGTTATGGCTGCCCTGGAAAATATTTTTTGTTGCAGGTTCTCGGTTATGCGCAGTTGATAGATTTGGAGTATGCCGTTGAGTAAGACCCCAATCACAACAATAAGAATGAGGACAATCCAGGAAGCGCTGATCCTGGCACCCTGGATAAAGTTGATGATGGCCTGTATACCAAGTGGTAGTGAAAGATTAATGAGACCCTTAAAGACCGAGTAGAAGTAGATGTCACGGATATCTTTTTTATCATTTTCAAGAAGCTTCCAAAACCGTTTGACCGGTGTGTAAGGTGTATTATCCAAGGTTTTTGTTAGTTTTATTTGCAAAAATAATAGGAATACTATTGTTGATAGAAGTTGTATTATATATTATAATTATATATATTTATATTTAACAATTAATCAACATAATAGTTATTTTTTTTAATGTTTATTTAACCAAATGATGCGTGGAAATGATACAGAAGACGCAAGAACAATGAATTATTATAGAGTTGAAGAGCCAATGATTAATTTTGGTGTATGAAACTGAAGTGTCTGGTAATCGATGACGATCCAATGATTTGTGACCTCGTTAGGCATTTCTGCTCCAAAATGCCTCAGATCGACTATTGCCTGACCGCCGGTACGGGTCGGGACGGCTTGCAGCTCCTGGCCAGTCAAAAATTTGACGTGTTATTACTGGACTATCACTTGCCTGACATGACCGGGCATGCAATTCTTGAGATTAATTCTCAGAAGATTCCCATCATTATGATTACCGCGGAGAAAGACTTTGCCGTCACGGCATTCGAATATGATGAGATCTATGACTTTCTGGTCAAACCACTCAATTTTGATAGATTTACTAAAGCCATTGAGAGGGTATCTCAAGGCGGCAATGAATCTAATTCAATGGTTCCCGCTAACGAAGAGAGCTTCTATGTTAAGGACGGTAATAAGTTTACAAAAGTGACCTATGGCAATCTTTTGTTTATCCGTGCCGAAGAAAATTATGTCGCATTTGTCACTAACGAGCGGACAATCATGAATCTGAGTACCCTGAAGGAAACAGAATCGCGACTACCTCCCAATTTTATGAAGATACACCGATCCTATATTGTCAACCTGGAAAAGATCGAGTCGGCTACAACGGAAGAAGTGAGGATCAAAGACCACAGGTTGCCAATCAGCATGAAGTACAAAAAGGAACTTTTGCAGTATCTTGCGAATAAGTAATACCCTATTCTTAATGTTGATTCAGAGACAACAAAGCTATTCAGGTTTGAAACAATGGTGCCTGAATAGATTATTGTAAGTAATAATTTCGACAATAAGGGGCTTTTTAGCATAATACAATGTTACTGCTTCAATAGTTCCGCTCCTAAGGAACTAATAGCCATACGTTGGCGATGCATGTTATCGAGTTGATTACATTAGCAGTAAGGATTCTGCTTATTGTTTTATATTTGGATACTCCGGCCCAAAGAGCTGCAATGATCTATTCCTTATTCGGAACCTACCAGATTAATAATATCAATCCCTATGAATGGCTAAAAATATTTTAACCCTATTAAAAGACCATCCCATCAATTGAATCTCTGAACTGTTGCCGCATTATTGGACAGCTCATATCGTTTATGGCACTTCGTCGGACGGATACGATATTGCATAAATAATAAGTATCCTGACATCCCAAATATCCCGAGTGATGGGTCCCTATTTCGCCAACGACCACTTTCCTATCTTTCGTTTTCTCTAAGGCAACAATCAGTTCCTCCTTCAGAATTAATCCTACTTATGCAAAACAGCCTAAAAGCCATTAATCACTTCTTGAAGGTTTGCATCGCGCCTGTCCTGATCATCGCGGGGACTGGTATTTCTCTGGCGATTATCCCATACCTGGCGGATTCCGTGTGTTGAATAATGCCTATATCAATTTCATGGAAAAGAAGGATGTCAGGGCATACTGATTAGTAGCGGATGAGTCGGATGTATTTAACATGCATTTTATTTTTAATCATGCCGATGTAAGAACCACTGACTAACAATGATAAGCCTTTAGTTTGACCCAAAGGATTTCGGAGGATTGTGCAGACTTTCTTCCCGGAGATGTCAAATACTTCAAGTTCGTTATCGATTAATTCAGTTATTTCGAAATCATTGCTGAATACTATCGCTTCATTGGTGGAGGCTTCTTGTTGAGGATCATGGGTATCAGTATTAGTCCTAAAGCAAATTGTAAGTTTAGGCCTAAATAATGGATTTGGGTGATCGCTTGAGCTGAATTTTAAGCTGCTGTAAAGAATTTCATTTCTCAGTTTCAATAGTGCTCCAAAATTCTTTGAAGGATTCTCATACCAAAATTTTGCAAATTTTGTAATATTAATATTCAAGTAGTCCTGGTTTGGAAAGTCAGAAGTTGGTAAAATTATATAATCATTTTTATCATATAATGGAAGACTGTTCCAGTTTACAAAGCTCTCATTCCAGTTTTCGGAAATTAGAAAAATGTTTGAAGCGTTTTCACCTGCCTAGCCACTGTTTGTTGAATTAGGATTATACTTTAAATCCAGACTTGCTGAGTAAATTTCTCTGTTTTTTGGAAGCGAATCTAAATCAAATTTTATTAAGGACGCACCGTGCCCGTTGACGCCAAAGAAACTCCAGAAGAAACTTATCAAATCGGGATAATCGCCATAGTTTGTATTTGGCTCTAATTCAAACGCAAAAGCATCAATTCCTGAATTGCCATCAGGCTGAAAACTAAAACAATCCACTTTTTCGGGTTTGGAAGTGTATTCAATAATTAGTTTTGGTCTTAATCCAGAAAATGGACCATCACTCGAAAAAAATTTCAAACTACTAAAAAGAACACTATTTTCAAGTTCCATGGAGAGTCCAAAGTTCTTATCTGGATTTTTAACCCAGAATTGCGCAAGATCGGTAATATCAATGTCTAGATAATCTTCGGATGATATAGTTGACTTTCTTAAATAGATAAATTCATTGTCGGAGACTTTGGGCTGGTTATTCCAGGTTATCTCATCTTCCGACCAATTTGAAAGTACTTTTTTTAGAAAGCAGGCATTTTCACCAGCCTGGCCTTGATTGGTTGAAGTCGAATAGAAGAGTGATAATTTGGCAGAAGTAATCTCTATGTTTTTTGGTAAATTATCAAGATCAAACTTTATAAATGATTTGCCATAGCCTCGCTCACCAAAAAAGGTCCAATCAAAGGCAATAAAATCAGAGTATATTCCATAGTTAGCATCCGGTTCCAATGAAAAAACAGATGCATCCAAACCTTCATTACCACCGGGTTGGAGTACAACTTTTTGAGCGAAACCGAATGAATATATCATCACTAAAATTGTAATTGATATATACTTCATTCGTTTAATGATAGAAAGTGTTTTCATAATAATTTGCTTTGTAAATAATTACTCCTTGATATCCCGCACAATCACCTCCACCGCCTCTTGGAGCGCTGATTCTTCGATGCTGAGGGGTGGAGCAATCCGCATGGCGGAAGGGGCAAAGAGAAATCCTTCTGCCAGGATGTGCTGCCTGTACAAGGAATTGAGGATTTGCCATAAGCTTTCCTGACTTCCAAGTTCCACCGCGATGAGCAGTCCTTCACTTCTCAGCGTGAGACCGGGAATCGTCGAGAGGCTGTTCTTAATAATCGCTTCCAGTGAAGATACCCTCTCGGTCAGCTGCTCTTCGAGCAAAGCCTTAAGACCGGCGAGCGCCGCCGCACAACTCAGGGGGTGTCCTCCGAAAGTGCTGATATATCCAAGCGCAGGATTGCTCGTAAAGGTCCGCAGCAGATCTCTCCCCGAGATGATGGCGCTGAGCGGAAGTCCCGCGCCAAGGGCCTTGCCAAGGACAAGAATGTCAGGTATGACACCGTGTTTCTGAAAGGCAAACAAATGTCCGGTCCGGCCCAATCCGGTCTGGACCTCGTCCAAAACCAGGAGTGATCCGGTGCGGGTGCATTGCTCGCGAAGCCCTCGCAGAAAATCACCCGTCAGAGCTAAAACTCCGGCTTCTGCCTGAACCACCTCCGTGATGACCAGGGCGGTGCGATTTGTGATATGGGCCAATTCCCTGGGCTCGTTGGGCGCAATGAACCTTATCCCAGGCACCAATGGCCGGAAGGGCTGTCCGTGGCTGTCGCTTCGCAGAGACTCGGCACCCAGGGTGCTCCCGTGATATCCATTGGTGCAGACCACGATCTCATTTCGGCCCGTCGCACGGCGCGCCAATTTGATTGACGCATCAATCGCTTCACTGCCGCTGTTGAGGAAGTACACTGCATTCAGTGATGCCGGCAGCAATTGACAGAGCAGTTCGGCGAGTTTTACCTGTACCGATTGGACATGTTCACCATAGACCGTCGTGTGAAGGTATTTTTGCGATTGCAGGTGGATGGCTTCAATCACAGACGGATGCCGGTGACCAATATTCGCTACGCTGAATCCGGAGACCAGGTCTAGCCAGGCTTTGCCTGCCGCATCATACAAATAGCTGCCCAAAGCAATGGAAGGCTCGAAGAGTGAAGGTATCTCGCTCGTCGGTGCTATGCGTTCAAGGAATTGCCTCCGCAGATACATATTATGGTCTAAGCACAGGGTTATTCAACAAATTGGGCATTTTTTCGTTAAATGACTAATTTGAAGATTTGCATGATCTTTGCAACAAAATTAATTACTTTCAACAGAACGCATTGGCAGATGAAAATGATTCATACCTCCGCAATATTACTTTTCATGGGTCTAATCGGTAAGTCGCTGGCCCAGGAAGGCACCGGAATTAATTTTTTCCACGGTACTTTTAAGGAGGCTCTGGCGCTTGCCAAATCACAAGACAAACTGGTTTTTATGGATGCTTATACGACCTGGTGCGGACCATGCCGTCGTATGTCCGCCAATACTTTTCCAGATCCGAATGTAGGCAATTACTACAATGCCAATTTCATCAACATCAAAGTGGATATGGAGAAGGATGAAGGGCCTCAAATTGCAGGCACTTACGGCGTAGGTTCTTATCCTACGCTACTCTATATTGACGGAGATGGCAAGGTCGTGTACAAGACTGCAGGAATGCGGGGTCCGGAGGATTTTATCGCCCTGGGTCAGGAGGTCATGAAAAAAATCGATAAGTCTTCGACTTATGAGAAAATGTTCAATGAGGGTAAAAGAGATCCGGAAACGGTGCTGGCCTACGTTAAGTCGCTCAATGCGGCCGGCAAATCACCCATCAAGGTTGTCAATGAATACCTGTCTACACAAAAGGATCTGACCACGCCGGCCAACCTGGATATTATTTTTGAAGGCGCACGTGAAGCAGATTCAAAAGTCTTTGATCTTTTTCTTCAGAACAAGGCATTCTATGAAAAAACCAGAAATCCGAATGTCATTGATGCAAAGATCTATCAATGCTGTATGAAGACATTTCAGAAGTCACTGGAGTACCGCAATGAGGATTTGCTCAAGCTATCACAAGAAAAAATGAAATCGCATTCTTCCAAAGCACTGGAATTCAAATACAACACCGACATGGAGTATTATGCGCGCACGGGGGATGCTGCCAAATTTGAAAAAGCCACCAAAGGTTTTGTTTCCAAAATGGCCGGCAAGGATGCCAACAAGATTACCCAGAGTGCCCAGATGTGTATTGATTTTTTCAGAACCAATGGCAAGTTGACAAAGCTGGCCGAACAGCTCGCAGGAAAGGCAGTCAAACTGGATGGGACTCCGAATCAGTATTTGCTCTATGCCAATACTCTTAAGCTGAATGGCAAGTACAAGGAGGCCAAGCAGCAGGCTACCAAAGGTCTAAATATCGCCCGGGAGAAATCAATGCCAACTGGAGGACTCGAACAAATATTACAAGAACTGGGCGACCGATAGTCAAATAATATAGAAAGTAGTTTATAACGGCATTTAGGGAAAATCGAATATTCATTTGTTTTGATTTTCGCTTCCCTGAGTATAGGATCATGTGATTACGACTGGATAATGCCGCACTAACGACATGCCGCCTGGCAGTGACATTCATTCAAAAGACGGAGTTGTATGACCTCAGCTAAATGTCAGATTATTGCAGCACATGTATCGTTTTTTCCCCTAACAACTTATCAATTCTGTTATTTTACATCAAGATACATTTGTCCCTGCCATCAGAATCGAAGAAGAACTAATTTCTTTTAGTCGCAGAACAAATAAAGATGAGAACAGGGAACCTCAGAAGCTTAGGCAGTTGCCTGCTGTCTGTTTTGGATTTTGTAAAACTCTTTGAAAGTGATCATTCTACCTGTGGCTTCATCCCACAATTTATTACTCGCCAATCTGAAACTTTGCCAGATACTAATTTCACTGGTATACTTGTTGATCCAAAGGATTGCATTCATGCTCTTCTTCAGGTTGTAATTCGGTATTGTCGGATTCAGGTGGTGAATGTGATGAATCGCGATATTACCTGTAAACCAGTTGAGTAGCGCTGGAAGTTTGTAATAGCTACTTCCCTTGACAGCAGCATAAAGATATTCCCATTTGTTACGCCACTCCTTGTAGGCATGTTCATGTTGATGCTGAATATAAAAGAACCATATGGCAATCACAGAAAACATGGAAAGTATCATGCCATGAATGAGGAGAAACTTTTTCCAGTCCAGCAAAAAGCAAAGTGCTGTGATCAGTCCGGCATATAAGACATTATAGAGCCACAGACCTTTTTCTTCTTTCTTAAATCCTTCTTCCTTGATCAGAGGGAGTCTGTTGTGAATCAGGACATAGTAAATGGGTCCCAGGAAAAACATGACAAATGTGGAGCGGTACAATCTGTATTTGAATCTTCCCCAGCGGCTCAAATTTTTGTATTCTTCGACCGTGAGTGTCGTGATGTCCCCGATGTCTCGTACTTCGAGCATCCCATTGTGACTATGGTGGAAATGATGCGATTTGCCCCAGTAGAAGAATGGAATTGAACTGAACAGGCTGCAGACATATCCGATCACCTTGCGTGCGCCTGAGGAGCGGACGAATGTCTTGTGACCGCAATCGTGCTGGATAATAAAAATCCGAACCAAAAAAAATGCATTAAGAATACTGAGCAAAAAACAAAGCCAGAAAGAATAATCCCAAGTCAGGTACATGAGAATCCATACACCGATAAAGGGAATGAAAGAATTAATAATCTGAATGGTAGCTTTAAGATGATTCGGCCGCTGATATTGTTTAATTACCTTCAGGGCCACCCTGATCCTTTTGGCGAATTCTGCCTGCTCCGTCGATTGGTTCATATTTACCTCTGCTCAACTAAGAATGCAAAGATAAAACAAGCGCACATTATGCCCAAATATTCTCCAGGTGTGCCATTCAAAATCAACATAGACAATGTATAACAAATTATAAAAAGTTTTTATTTAATATAGGCTTTGATACTGTATTAAGGAATTTGGAAGCGTAGCAATAAAGGCTCCGTGGAAGTGTGTTCTACATTTTGAAAGTATTGAATCGCTGAGGATTATTCAATAACATTTCTGCCGGCTGATTCTGATGCAGACGCATCCGAAATCAACATTTCTGCAGTGCAATCAGGGTGAGACCAGAATGGCATCTTCCAGTTGAAACATCAGGCGGTTGAGATCGGCGCTGTTTAGTCGAAAACGCCCTTCCAACTCCACACGCTCAGCGGTGACCGGAATATCTTGTCTCGCCCTAATCTCAATGACCGTCTCGGGGCCGGCACCACCACAGAAATAACAGCTCTTCACAGGCAAGGCCGAGAGTACAAACTCCCTTGAACTTTTGTATCCGTTGGTGGGTACGATAAAGCCACGTACTTTGACCCGTCTGCCTTCAATTGATTTGATCTCATCATTGAATACAGGATAATCCACCTCATAGCCCAACAGCGGATCGCTGACCTTTTTGTACTTGACCCCACTGAGAATCGGCCAGATACTGTATTGTGCAAGGACTGTCACTGTATCTAGGAAGATCAGAGTCAGTAGGATGATGAGCCTATTTACGATGACATTTTTCAATGTGCAGGCAGGAAAATATATTTGAAGTTTCATTTCATTATTTTAGTAATCGCCACTGCGCGAATTTGACGAAGAATAATAATTCGCCTAGAAGAAATCGATTTAACCAACTAAACATTAAAATAAATCAAGCAGCAATCAACAAAAGAATTCAATTCATATACAACGTATAGGTACATTCTGACAATTCATCACCATGAAAGAATCAGATGAAAAGTTGAACCTTAATTTAGATTAAGCCAACAACGAGCGGCTATCACATCCAATTCATTTTTTCTTTTCTTCTTTATCCTTTTTGAGTCTGACCCTGCTGCCGGACTTCAAATCCTTGGATATAGCCGAATAAGGTCCGGTGACAACTTCCATTTCTTCGCTGAGCCCGGCGGTTATCTCAATATAGTTTTCGTCCTGTATGCCTGTCTTTACATCCACCCGGCTAACCGTATCGTTGATCCTGACAAAAACGGCTTCACGAAAATCATTTTGATCTAGTACTATTTTTTCTTCTTTTTGGACTGCATTGTTTTTCTGGTCCTCTTTGATTTCTTTTTTCTTTTTATTGATTTCTGCCTTGGCATCGTATGCAATAACACACTGTATGGGCACCGCGAGGACCTGTTCCCGGTTGTCTGTACGGATCTCAACCGTGGCGGACATGCCCGGGCGGAACGGCATTGAATTGTTGGTGCTCATCAGGTCACTGTAAGATTCTTTGTTAATCCTGACTTTGACCAAAAACTTCGTCACCTGGTCAGTTGACAGACTGGCTGCGGTGCCGAAATTAATATTTGAAGCGCTGTTGGAAATTTCTGTTACCTGACCGGTAAATTTTTTACCCGGATAGGCATCGACTTCAATTACAGAGGGATCTCCGATGCTGACGCGGATGATATCGTTTTCACTCACTTCGACCTGCACCTCCATCGCATTGAGATCAGCAATTCTCATAATTTCAGTACCCGTCATTTGAATGGTACCAACCACCCGTTCGCCCCTTTCGATATTGAGCTTACTGATTACGCCACTGGCAGGTGCCTTGATGATGGTTCTTTCAAAATTGGTGTTTGTCTCTTTGAGCATCGCCTGGGCATCGCGGATCTGGTAATTGGAGGCGCTGTAGTTATTTCGGCTTGATTCAAGATTTGCCTCTGCAGCTTGCAGGCTGGCCGCAAGATTTCGCGCTTGTGTCTCCGCATTATCCAGTTCTGCGCGCGATACAATGCCATCCTTAAACATCTGTTTTGTCCTTTCAAGCGTCTTTTGGGCATTGTCATATTGGACCTTGATCTGGTCGCGTTGAGCGGTTGCACCCTGAATCGCTACTTTGCTAGAACTTGCGCGTGAGATCGCAGTGTTGACACCGGCACGGCTTCGCTCCAGGGCTGACTGGTAAGCATCCGGATTCACCCGAGCGAGTATTTGACCCGTCTTGACTGAATCTCCTTCTTTTACATAAAGTTCTACTACTTGTCCAGATACATCCGAGGAAATCTTGACTTCTTTTTCGGGAAATATTTTTCCGCTGGCAGTTACTTTTTCGCTGATATTCCGGCGCTGCACTTTTTCAATACTGACCTCTGTACCCTTTGGCTTTTGTTTGCTTTTCCAAATGGCCAGCGCCGTAAGAATAACGAAAAGTGCGGCGAGGAGCCAGATCCAGTTTTTTCTGATAAACGATCCCATGGACTTTTTGAATTGTGAAGATTGTTATTTAATTCTTGCTTTCAGTTGCTGCAGAAAAGGCGATGCGAAGATGAAGCCATCCAGAATTTTATTGTTGCTTTCAAGGACCTGATCCTTGTTACCCTGCCACTCAAGTTCACCATCGTGAATAAAAATAATATTTTCGCCAATTTGCATTACGCTATTCATGTCATGGGTATTAATCACGGTGATGATATTCATATCATGGGTGATCGTTGAAATGAGTTCGTCGATCACGATGGAAGTCTTGGGATCAAGACCGCTATTTGGTTCATCGCAAAACAAATACTTTGGATTCAGTACGATTGCCCGAGCGATCCCAACACGTTTCTGCATACCACCTGAAAGCTCAGACGGGAATTTTCTATTGGCGCCGTTTAAGTTAACTTTTTCAAGACAGTAATTGACCCGATCCATTTTTTCCTCAACACTCATGGAAGTAAACATATCCATGGGGAATCTGATATTCTCTTCAACAGTCATCGAATCAAAAAGAGCCGAACCCTGAAATAACATTCCGATTTGCATTCGAAGTGCCCTCATTTCAACTTTGTCAAGTGAATAGAAGTCCACACCATCGAAAAGAACCTTGCCTGTTGTCGGAGGTATAAGCCCAACCAGTATCTTCAGTAAGACTGTTTTTCCTGCACCGGAACGTCCGATGATTAAATTGGTCTTGCCTCGTTCAAAGACCGCGTCAATTCCTTTCAGAACTTCCTGTTCACCAAAACTCTTATGTATATTTTCAGTAACAATCATGCGGTCATCACGGCTGCAATAATATAATCCGACAACAGGATAAGTATATTAGAATAAACCACCGCACGCGTACTCGCATTGCCAAGTTCTATACTTCCCCCTTTGACAAAATAACCCTGGTAACAGGATACAGTTGTTAAAATAAATGAGAACACCACCGCCTTAACGAACATCATATTGACATTGTAAGGTTCGAAAAAAGATCGCAGGCCACGCACAAATTCCTGACTTGTAAATAAGCCTGTAGGGACAGCGGCAATATACCCACCGATGATGCTGATAAAAGATGCCAGACACACCAGCATCGGGATAACAACAATAGCTGCCACAACCTTCGGCTGTACCAGAAATGCTGAAGTGTTGACTCCCATAATCTCCATTGCGTCAATATGTTCCTTCTGCCGCATGCCACCAAGTTCCGATGCAAGGCTTGAACCCACTTTGCCGGCCAATACCATACAACTAAAGGTCGGCGCCAACTCGATGATGGTCATGTCCCGCACAATATAACCGATGTAATAACGAGGGATTAAGGTGCCAACCATCTGATAGGAAAACTGTACTGCGGTCACGGCACCAATAAAAACTGCGATAATACCTACAATAATGATTGAACCAATTCCGATCACGTTCATTTGCCGCAATGTTTCGCGCCAGTACATTGCCATATTCTCAGGCCGTTTGAACACCTGTCTGAGCCAGACCAGGTATAAACCGAAGTGTTGAAGGCTATTCATCGGGCACAAAGGTATAACGAGCAGCTTCAAACATGCAAAAAACCATCGATTCGGACAGGCCGATGAATATTAATTCATGTAACATTTGACCGAACCCGTAACTTTATGTGCTTGTCGCCTCTTTAAAAGGTTATGCAATACTGCCGCTTCAAGCCGTTTATCATATTGATCTGGGTTGCCTTCAGCCTTTCGGCGTGGGCTAATGTACCGACTGAATACTGCCAACAGGGAATACCTACAGGCAGAAATGCCGGAATTTTCAGCCTCCGAAATGTTGCCACGCCTTGTACCGACAGCTTTTGCCTGGAAATCAAATTCTATAATAACTCGGGAATGCCCGTGAATATCCAAAAGCTGACCTTCAGCGGACCCTATTCCGGAAAGGGATTCGTTCCCTTCGATCTGATGCCGGGTGATACTGCGGCGGTACGTCTGTCCTGTGAATGGATGGGAACCGGGTCATTGCACCTGAAAGTCGAGCTCAATGATCCAACGTCTGATGACGAACCTCTGGATAACCAGTTAGAAGCCGATTTTTATACTGGTCGATCGCCTGTTTTAAATGTTGATCAGGTCCTGCCAACCAATTGCCTGAGTGATGGTGAGATTCACATTTCAGCCACTGGTGGAGCAACTCCAATTCTCTATTCTATCAGCAACCGACCGAATCCTCAGACCATTGGCAGTTTTTTGTTGCTGACAAATGGCAGCTATCTTATTTCAGTAACAGATCAGCGAGGATGTATGGATACCCTAACGGTATCAGTTCCGGACAGCTGCAAGAAACCCAATAACAAACGATTCATTTATAACAAAGATGCGTTCCTCAACGGGGGCGATTGCAGCACGCTCACACAGGATCTCAAAGATCAGGCAGGGTCGATATGGTATGAGGAGAAGATAGACCTTACCAGGGACTTTAATGTCAATTTTGATTTCTTTTTGGGTTGTAAGGACCAGAGTGGAGCGGATGGGATGGCCTTTGTTCTTCAACCGATATCTACAGCCATTGGCGTGTCGGGTGGTGGTCTGGGATATCAGAATATTTCTCCGTCACTTGCCGTAGAGTTCGATACCTGGCGTAACCCCAATTTCAATGATGTCGGCTTTGACCATATCGCATTGATGCGCAATGGCAATAACAATCATCTGTCCGCCGATAACCTCGCGGGACCTGTGGCCATTTCAACTGCTTTTGGCAATGCTGAAGACTGCAAGTATCACAAGGGACTCGTGCGCTGGATCGCCTCGACCAAAACGCTTGAGGTATATGTCGAATGCGAACTGAGAATTCGTTACAGCGGCGACATTGTCCGCAACATCTTTAACAATGATCCACTCGTTTATTTCGGGTTTACGGCCTCAACCGGACAATCCTTTAACCTGCAGCAATTGTGTCTCAATTATGTGACGGGGGCCAGTAAACTCAGCGACAGAACCATCTGCCAGGGTGAATCCATCCAGGTCGCAGCCAAGCCCAACTTTGCGCGTTATAGCTGGACGCCGGTTGCCGGAGTGAGCAATCCTTCTGTATACAATCCTGTTTTTTCACCTTCGGTGTCAACGACCTATTACCTCGAGATCACTGATCTGTGTGGGTTCAAGACGCGCGATTCGATGCGCATCACGGTACTTCCTTCCGGAATTGATTTTAGTTACAGACTTAGCGACAGTTGTCAAAGGGGCGGTCAACTGATCCTTGATATTTTTCCCAGGGCCTCAGACACTTCAAAATTATTTTCCATCGATGGGATGCTTTATGACACGCTCCTGCATTTTGTAATAGACAGTCTGACTCCGTTCACGATTTTTCACCTCAATGGCAATTGTCTTGCCAATGAACTGGTGGAACCCCAGCCCTACACTCCAATGATCAGAGGCAATGCAACGGCGAATCCTTCAATCTGTGATACCAAAGGTTCTGTGCGGCTGAGTGCGCTGAGGGGAAAACCACCTTATCGGTATCGAAAACAAGGTAAAATCTGGCAGGGATCAGCAGAATTTACAGATCTCGCACCGGGAACTTATATTTTTGAACTATCAGATCAGACCTTATGTATTTTGACGGATACAATCGTGATACAGGATCAGCGCTATAAGCCTGGTATTGTGCTGGTGAATGCACAGTTAAACAGAAGTTGCTGTACGCCAATAGCCAGTGTTCTTTTAAGTTCAACAGCACCGGGGGATTTTAAACTCGACGGAAATACCAAATCTACAACAGGATTTATAGACAGTCTGAGCCGTGGCAAGCATCAGGTTTGGCTTTCAGACAGCAATGGCTGTATATCCGATACATTATCCTTTGAAGTATTGGATAACTTTGATTCGGTAGTGGACACACAATCGCTCACTTTATGTGATGGAGAATTTGTGGATGTAGGATCCAAAAGATATACAACTAGCGGGACCTATCGCGATACTTTTGCAACGGCACATTGCTGTGACAGCATTGTAGTCAGTATGCTGGTTTTTAATCCAGTGTTCAGTAACCTGCAAAATAAAACGATCTGCGAAGGTTCTTACATTGAAGTCGGCACACACCGGTATTTTCAGAAGGGCATTTACATAGATAGTCTTTTGAATAGCGAAGGTTGCGACAGCGTGATTACTACGATACTGGATGTACATAGTGTTTTCACTCAGTACGCAGATACCAGTATATGTATGGGAAGCACCTATCATGTTGGAATTCATTTCTACAATACACCGGGAATGTATGTTGACTCACTCATCAGTTCAGTCGGTTGTGATAGTGTGATTCGCACCCGGTTGTCAATTGATCCTGTAGATAGTACGATGCTGTTGTATACTATTTGTGAAGGAGATTTCGTGCAGGTATCCGGGAAGCGATATGTCAGTTCCGGATCTTACCGTGATACGCTGAGATCAGCGAAAGGTTGCGACAGTACATTGCTGATTACCATTCGCACACTTCCTGTTGATCATCAGCACAATCCTATTCAAATTTGTCAGGGAGACAGTATTTGGTTCGCCGGCAAATTTCGGCATACCGAAGGAATTTATTCCGATACTGCGGTCAACAGATTCGGATGTGATAGTATCATCACTTTAGGACTTGAAGTTGATTCGCTCAATTGGGCGATTCACCTTGATTCTGTTCAATGTCACAATCAGCGCAACGGCGCGTTACAGGTTTTGCTTCGTGATGGCGTACAACCATATCTTGTTGGGCTGAATGATAGTCTGCAGCTGGGCAGTACGTTATTTTTTGATCAACTTGAACCAGGAGACTATCAGTTGTTTATTCGCGATGCAGCAGGTTGCGGCGGTAGTGTATTATTTACCTTGAACAACCCCGATCGTCTCAATCTCACACTGCCTTACGAAATTCAATTACAGCTTGGCGAAGAACGAACCCTGGATCCGCTGATAGATTTCATTCCTTCGGTAATACGATGGTTTCCTGCGGACGGACTCAGTTGTGATGACTGTCTGCATCCGGTCTGCCGGGCAATTACCGATACAGTTTATGAATTGGTACTAACTGATTCGAAAGGTTGTGAAGTGCGTGCAACGATCAGGGTGCTGGTGGACCGTGACATCAAAATATTTGCGCCCACCTCCTTCAGTCCCAATGGTGACCAGGTCAATGACTGGTTTTTTTTGATAGGCGATGCCGGTGTTGCTGCGGTCAGGCAGCTGCGTATTTTTGACCGCTGGGGAGCTGAAGTTTTTGCAAAGCAGGATCTCAGGATCGGTGAGGCCAGCGATGGATGGAATGGCAACTTTAGAGGGCAATCGTTACAACCTGGTGTGTATGTCTGGGTTGCAGAGGTGCTGAAGAAAAACGGCGAAATTGTCGAATTGCACGGGGATGTGACGCTGATCCGATAAGTTCATCAAGAACTTTTTAAAATTACGAAGTCGAAATTGGATGGTCAAAGGAGTTACTCCAAGAATCGCAACTCTTAAAAAAGTGATCTTTGTGAAAGCATCATTGAAAAATCGGTCGGAAAATATCACCCTACTGAGATCCGATGCGTTTACACCTGGATATGGAATCGGATGTGAATATTCATTATACCATTACTTCTCAAATCAATAAATAGTACGATTGTTTAGTTTGAAATTAATACCTGAATACAAATTACGAAATCAGCGTGATAATTCCAAACAAATTGTTTAGTATTTCAGTGGGTCTTTTCTAATTTTAAAAAAATGAGAATAGCTAAATATCGCTACCCGATGGACTCTATCGTCTTTTTGAGCTCCTGAAAATTTTTATCCTGCATGGGCACAAGCGGAAGTCTGAGTTCATTGCTGCAAATGCCCAGCAGACTGCAGGCAGCTTTGATTCCAGCAGGATTACCGTCGACATAAAGCCATTTGTGTAGTGGAAATAATTTGTTGTTCAGTTGTCGTGCTTTTGGAAAATCACCTTTCAGGGCCGCACGCATCATCTCCGAAAATTCTGCCGGATGCGAATTGGCAATCACGGATATCACCCCGTCACCACCGATACCCGCCAAAGCCAGTGCGAGTGGATCATCTCCTGACAATACAAGAAAGTGTGATGGTCTGCCGCAGAGAATTTCAGTAGCCTGCGCAAGATCACCGGACGCTTCCTTGATGGCTGCAAACCTGTCACTGGCATGCGCCAACCTTAATGTAGTGGAAGCAGTTATGTTGGACGAGGTCCTGCCTGGCACATTGTAGATAATAATCGGCAGCGGGCTCACAGAGGCCAGCGCCATATAGTGTTGGTAGATACCTTCCTGGCTTGGTTTGTTGTATGCCGGGCTGCTTGAAAGAATGGCATCGATTCCACGCGTGTCCAGTGATTTAATTTCACGCATGACTTCTGCGGTGTGATTGCCACCGATTCCTACGATCACCTTTGCCCTTCCTGCCGCGCAATCTGTGGTAAAGCGCACGACCTGATTTTTTTCATCATGACTCAGGGTGACCGATTCGCCCGTGGTGCCCATGGTGATGAGGCTTTCAACGCCTCCGCGGATGCAATGCTCAATCAGACGCTCGAGTGCCGCAAAATCAATTTGTCCTTTGCTGTCAAAGGGTGTGATGAGTGCAACACCGGTCCCTTTAAATTGGCTGTAATCAGGCATTGTGATGGTTCATTAAATTTTCTTTGTTGATCTTGAATTTGCCCATATTGCTGTATTTCTCAATACGCTGGGTGATTCTGGTGTCAGGATCCATCTGAACCAGTGAGGGTAACGCTGCGAGGATGTGGTCCTTGAGCAGAAGCGCTGCTGCCGCCGGATCGGAGTGTGCTCCGCCAACGGGTTCTTTGACGATCCCATCGATGAGTTTGAAATCAAACATGTGATCCGCTGTCAGTTTGAGGGCTTCTGCGGCTTTCTCCTTGTACTCCCAGCTGCGCCATAGAATGCTTGAGCAGGATTCCGGTGAAATGACCGAATACCAGGTATTCTCGAGCATAAAAACGCGGTCACCTACACCGATGCCCAACGCGCCACCTGACGCGCCTTCGCCTATGATATAACAGAGGATGCTGGTCCGCAGCTGGGCCATCTCAAACAGATTGAGGGCGATGGCTTCTGCCTGGCCGCGCTCTTCAGCTTCGATACCCGGGTAGGCACCGGGCGTATCGATCATGGTAATGACCGGAAGGCCAAATTTTTCAGCCATCTTCATCAGTCGCAGGGCCTTGCGGTAGCCATCCGGATTGGCCATGCCGAAGTTGCGGTAAGATCGCTCTTTGGTGGTCTTGCCTTTCTGGTGTCCGATGATCATGCATCGCACGTCCCCAATGGTGGCCAGGCCTCCTACGATGGCCTTGTCGTCCTTTACGAAGCGGTCACCGTGCAACTCCACAAAGTGGGTACACATAGCTTGGATATAATCGAGCGTATAGGGTCTTTCTGGGTGCCGGGAGAGTTGTACTTTCTGCCATCCTGTGAGATGGGCATAGATCTCTTCCCTTTTATTGCGGATCCTTCCTTCCAGTTCTGCAATCTGAGCGGACATATCGATAGCCCCTTCTTCGGAGATCTTTTTGATCTGTTCCAGCTGACCGTACAAGGTCTCAAGGGGCTTTTCAAATTCCATAAATATCATAAAATCAGTAATTTATATGATTTTAATGCGGTGGCTTGATTTGAAAACAGCGCTCAAATTAAGCCATAGCACGATACGATACCCAAAAACTTAAGGATAATAATTTTTAAGGCTCCGGATAGGTATTATATGCAATAAAACTATACTTTTGCAACGCTTTTCTAAGGAATAGCCTGATGCGAAAGCATCCAGCATAAGGAGGATTGGTAGTTCAGTTGGTTAGAATGCCGCCCTGTCACGGCGGAGGTCGCGGGTTCGAGTCCCGTCCAATCCGCTTTTTTTTTTTTTGAGTAACACCCCACTCCGTTTTCATTAAAATTTAAAGTTGCGCCTTAGGGTAAGCTGTTTGTTAGGAAGCCAATTGCGCCCTCCCTAATTTTATGAGCATCAAATTCAATAAAAAATGAAAAAAAATATTTTACTCATTATTGCATTTGTATTTGCAGGGATTCTTAATGCTCAAGGCGTTTTGACCTTTAATTTGACTTTTAATCATCTGGCTCTTTCTGTAAAGGATGTGGATCGCTCTGCCGATTTTTACAAAAAAGTACTAACACTTAAGGAAATTACGAACCTGGCTAAAGTTGATGATATGCGATGCCTCTCATTAAGTGGTAACAAGCAACTTCATCTTATTTCTATCGGGAAGAAAAATATTGTTGTCGACACAGCTATTCATTTTGCATTTGCAACCCATAACTTTGATGCGTTCCTTAATAGAATGGATAAAATGAAGATTCCTTATGAAGATACTGACGGCAAGCCACATACATTCAACATTAGAGCAGACGGTGTGAAGCAGAATTATTTTCAAGATCCAGACGGTTATTGGATTGAAGTAAACAATATGAGGAAAAAGAAAAGCTGACGCCCAATGTTGGCTGACTATAACATGGTCTTATTGGAATTATGGTCTACAATGTAACTTCAGTTATTATCTCATTAATCAGTATTGACTGCGGGCTGATCTTTCTTAAACGGATTTGGTTCAAATAAAATTCACCAAATTTAAGGGTCTGACTCCGCAAGGCAGACGTGGTTCTGATATTCCCACTGACAATAATAAGTGGGCGTAGACGGTGAGGCGTAGCATTAAAATGAAATAAAGAGACTGTACTTTTGAGCTAATTAATGTCTAAAGGGATGAGTGAAGATTTAAATAAAATAATATACAGTTCAAGAGAATTGGATTCTTCGGTGGAGAAAGTTTATAGCGCCTTTTCCAACCCTTTGCATTTAAAAAACTGGTGGGGGCCGGAAGGTTTTTCAAATACGATACATGAATTTGATTTAAGACCGCAAGGTCGATGGGTTTTGACAATGCATGGCCCTGAAAAGGGCAACTATGAAAATAGTTCAGTTTTTAAAGAGGTTGTGCCTAATAAACTAATCTGTTGGAGAAGAATCTCGCAGCCAATTTTCGACATGGAAATAGGATTTGAGAAGTTAAGTGATTTTAAATCCAGGATATCATTCAAAATGATTTTTGACACCGTAGAAGAATGTGAGAAAGTCAAACGCTTTGCAATTCCCAAGAATGAAGAAAATTTTGACCGACTGGAAAACGAACTTCAAGAAATGAAATAAATGCAGCAGCAGATAGCGGTTTGACAAAAGTGGCAGTTCTGTTCCCCGTAGACAGTTAATGGTTAATAAAAGTACAGTTCTCCGCATCAACTTTTGTAGTGAGAATAGCCACCTATGGCAGGCCCCGGTCCGATGTAGTCAAGCTACCGCATATTTAAATAATTATTCTGAATTAGGCATTTAACTTACTCTAAGCATTTTATAATAAGCAGGTTTATGCTTTACCATTCGAATCATTAAGTTGTCGAAAATATCACCATTCATTAAATGCCTATTATATCTGTAGCTATA